>JADLAB010000536.1 GCA_020848455.1 Polyangiaceae bacterium | reverse complement strand
CCGTGGCGCCGGCCCGTGAACGTCACGGTACCGTGCACGTGCGCCGACGTCTCGGCCTGGTCGAGCTCGATCGTGAGGTCGCCGAGGTCGATGCGCGCCTGGCTGTAGACGCCCGGGGCCTGGCCCGCGAGCTCGATGAGCGTCGTGCGGTCGGGCTTGCCGTCCGCGAGGTCCGCGATCTGGAGGCTCGCGCGCTTGTCGATGACCTCGTGGACCGTCTGCCGGATGCGCGCCGCGCGCAGCACGAAGCTCTCGTCGGGGCCGTGCACCTCGAGCGCCTGCGCGAGCGCTTCGAGGCGGGCGCGCACGCGCGACGCCTCGTTCTGCCGGAAGAACACGAGGTAGACGCCGACCGCGACCGCGAGCACGAGGACGAGCCACGGCCACAGGCGCGCGAGCGCGCTCGGCGCCGGGGTGGGCTCGGGCGGGGCGCCGCGGGGCGCGCGCGCCGGTCGCGGGCGCGCACCGGCATCGTATCGGCCGGGGCCGCGTGGCCCGGTCCCGCGTGCGCCGGGCGTCATGTCACCGCCCGGGCTCGGCAGGCGCCGCGCGCACGGGGACGGCGACGCGCCCGATCTCGGCGACCTCGAAGGCGAGCTCGTCGCCCGCCACGAGCGGCCCGACGCCCGCGGGCGTGCCCGTGAGGAGCACGTCGCCGGGCTCGAGCGTCATGACGGCGCTCGCGTACGCCACGAGCTCCGCGGGGCGGAACACCATGTCGGCCGTCGTGCCGTCCTGGCGCACGACCCCGCTCACCGTGCAGCGCAGGCGGAGCGCGCTCGTGTCGAGGCCCGCGACGAGCACGGGGCCGAGCGGGCAGAAGGTGTCCATGCCCTTGGCGCGCGTCCACTGGCCGTCCTTCTTCTGCAGATCGCGCGCCGTGACGTCGCAGGCGGCGGTGTAGCCGAAGACGGCGTCGCTCGCCTCCTCGACGCTCGCGCGCCGGGTGCGCCGTCCGATGACGAGCGCGAGCTCGACCTCGTGCTCCACGCGGCTCGAGATGCGCTCGGGCGGCAGCTCCACCGCGTCGTCGGGGCCGACGACGCTCGACGGCGGCTTCAGGAACAGGAGCGGCTCGGCCGGGACGTCGTGGCCGAGCTCGGCGGCGTGCGCCCGGTAGTTGCGCCCGACGCACACGATCTTCGACGGCGCGGCCGGCGGCAGGCGCACCCAGCCGGCTGCCCGCCCGGCCGCGTCGAGCTCGGCGAGCACCTCGCCCGTCTGGCCGGCGCCCTCCCACGGCGCGCCGTCGAGCACGTAGCCCGCCCCGTCCTTCAGCTCGACCCAGCGCGCGGTCGCGAGCGGCGCGCGCACCCGCCCGAGCCGCGCGAAGCGCCTCGTCACCGCGAGGCACCCTTGTGCAGCGACCCGGCCTCGAGGTCCGTGAGCACGCGCCCGAGGGCGTCCGAGAGCGCGTTCCGCAGCCGCTCGTAGGTCTTCGGCCCGAGCTCCCCGGTGCGCCGGCCCTTCTCGAGCGCCGCGAGCTCGGCGAGCAACGCGTCGCGCGCGGCCTCGAGGTCCTCGCGGGCCTGCACGCCGCCCCGGCGCGTGCGGCGCAGCCAGTAGTGGACGCCGCCACCGAGGATGCCCGCCGCGATGGCGAGCCCGATGGCGATCCAGCGCCCCGGTCCCGGTGAGGGCAGGCCCGTCACCCGGGCCTCGAGCACGGCGATGTCGGCGCCGCGCTTGCCCCGGTCGAGCCCGGCCGTGAGGCTGCGCCGACCGTTGCCGAGCTGACCGAGCTGAGCCGCACCGGCGCCCACGACCTCGAGGGCGATGCCCTGGCCCGCCGGCGCGACCACCGAGGCCGAGCGCGTGCGCGGTGGCATCGGGAGCTTCAGGTCGAGGGTGTCGTCGCCGTCGTAGGGGATCTGGAACTGGAACGACAGCTCGCTCATGCCGGGCCGCAGCGTGCCGCCGAGCACGGCCCGGCCGTCCTGCTCCTTCACGCGCGCCGAGCCGCCGCTGTCCTGCACGGTGAACGCCTTGGCTCCCGCCGGCAGCTCGAAGCCGAGCTCCGACGGCACGAAGGCCGAGCGCGACTCGTTCGTGGCCGTCAGCCGGTAGGCGATCTGCACGTCCTCCTGCAGCACGTCGACCATGACGAGCGCGTCGAAGCTCACCGCCGCCGCGTTCTTGCTCGACTCGTAGGCATGCAGGAGCACCGACACGCCGCTCTGCTCTTGCAGGCCGAACTCGTCGCTCGCGAAGGTTGCGTTGTCGCGCACGGCCTCCACGCGGTAGCTGACGTTCGAGCCGATCTCGAGCCCGGCGAAGCGGAAGCGCCCCCGGGCGTCCGTCTGCGCCGCCACGCGGTCGGTCGAGTCGCCCTTGGCGACGGAGCTGTGCGTGACCACGAGCGCGAGGGGCGCGTCGGCGACGGGCTCTCCCTCGCCGTCGAGGATCCGGACCTCGATGACGCCGGGCGGGAGCGAGCGGTCGTTGCGCGCCACGTCCTGGGGTGGCCTGAAGCCGCCGCCGCCGGGACCGATGGGCACGTGCCCGGGCGGCAGGTTCGGGCGCGCGGGCACCTCGACGGTGCTCGCGCTCGGCGCGGCGCTCGCGCTCGGTGTGGCGCTCGCCACCGAGGACGCCGTCGGTCGCGCGCTCGCGCTCGGTGCGGCGCTCGCCGTCGCGCGCGCGCTCGCGCTCGGGGGCGGGGCGGGCTGCTGCGACGTCGCGAGCCCGGTCCACAGGGCGACGGCGAGCCCGGCGAGGGCCGTCGTCACGCCGCGTCGGGCTCGGCGTTTCGGGTGCACGGCTCGAGCAGTGGGTGCGCTCATGGCTCGCTCGGCTCCTCCGCTGCCACGGCGCGGTCGCCCGCGCCGAGGGCTCCGCCGCAGCGCTTGCAGAAGCGCGCGTCGGCGTCGTTCTCTGCCTGGCACGCCGCGCAGCGCGGCGCCGCGGCGTCGCTCGCCTCGTCCGGCTCGGCGCCCGCCGCGGCCCGCTGGCGCTCGAGGCGGCGCTGGCGCTTGGCCGCGCGCCGCGAGGTCGTGGTCGCGGGCTCGGCGCGCGGCCGCGCCGGGCGGTCGTCGCCTTCGGGGGGCGGGGCCGCGCCGAAGGCGTCGGCGGCCTCGTCCTCGATGCGCGCGTCGGTCGCCGCGTCGGCGAGGCCGGCGTTGCGCAGGTGCGCGTCGATGACCTTCTGCACGCGCTCGCGGTCGGGCCGCGCCTGCTCGTCGATGAGCCGCAGCAGGCGCTTGGCCTCGCCGCGGTACTGGTCCATGAGCACGCGGTAGTCCTCGTCGCTGATCTTGCCGACGCCGCGCTCGAACTCGAGGTCCTTGATGCCGCGCAGGACGGCGCGCTTGCGCTCTTCTTCGGCGGTCGGGGCGGCGAGCGCGAAGGCCTCCTCGCCCGACAGCGGCACCTCGCCGAAGAGGGCCCGGATGCTGCCCCAGAACACGGCGATGGCGGCCGCGAGCGTCCCGCCGGCGAGCACGAGCGCCGTCATCTGCGGACCGAACACGGCGCCTGCCCCGATGCCGAGCAACAGGACCGCGGCCGCTCCGCCGAGCCACAGGTAGGTGATCTGCCGCTCGGTGAGCGTGCGCTCGGGCTTCGGGGGAGCTGCCACGGCGGTGGCCATTGGGGTCGGTCGCTTCGCGCTCACGGCTCGTCCTCGTTGCCCCCCTCGGTACCCCGCGCATCCCGCGCCGCGCGCTTGCCGGCGCCCCGGTCGCGGCCCTTGTCGGCGCCCTTGGCGGCGCCGGCGTCGGGGCTCGCGGGGATGGCGGCGCGCGGCGCGTGGTCGTCGTCGTCGCTCATGGCGCGCAGCTCGTCGTCGAGGCGCGAGTCGTACGCGTCGCCGCCCGCCGCGTCGCCCGCGCCCGACTCGCCGTCGCGCGCCGTCTGCTCCTTCGAGCGCTCGGTGCTGCGTCGCTTCCAGCTCACGAGCAGCCCCGCGACGAGCCCCCCGCCGAGCAGGGCGCCCGCCACCGGCAGCAGCCACAGCGCGCGCGACCCGCCCTTGTCCGGCGGGATGCCGATGGCGTCCTCGCCGTGCTCCGCCACGTAGGCGGCGATGATGTCGTTCGGCTGCTTGCCGCGCGCGAGCTCGCTGCGGATCTTGGTGCGCGCGTTCTGCGCCCAGCTGCAGGTGCACGACGACAAGAGCTCCTTCGGGCAGTCGCCGCACAGGCACACGAGCTTCGTGAAGATGGCCTTCTCGCGCTCGCTCTGATCGACCTTGCCCCCCTCCTCGTGCTCCTCGTGCGGCGGCGCCTGCTGCGTCGGCTGGCCGAGGGCACGCGACGGCGCGACGGTGAGCAGGACCGCGAACACGAGCATCGCGGCGGTCGAGCCCACGGTGCGAAGGTAGGCGAACGCGCCCGCTTCGGCGAACGACAGCTCCGGCCACATGCAGAGCAGGCCGCCGATGACCAGGATACCGATGCCGAGCCACACGAACAGGACGAGCGGGTTCGTGTGCACCTGGAAGCTCGCGGCCTTGGTCTCCGGGTTGACCATGCCGACGACCACGTACAGGTCCTCGCGGAGGCGGTGGAGCATGCCGACCTCGCTCGAGCGCTGTCCCATGCCGCCCTTGTAGACGTTCTGGTGCGGGGCCAGGCTGCCGAGCGGCGTCACCCTCGTCGCGTTGCCGTCCGCGTCGCGCGCGTCGATCCGCTCGACGTCGACGTGGGCGTACACGGTGCGCTTCTCGACGTCGTTCTTCATCTCGTCGCCGGTGTAGGTGATGCGGTAGTCGCCCACCTGCATCGACTGGCCGACCTGCAGCGTCTTCTCCTCGTCGACGCCCCACGACCGGCCGCTGAAGCCGAGGAACATGAGCGCGATGCCGACGTGGACGATGTAGCCGCCGTAGCGGCGCCGCGATTTCGCCACGAGCTGGTAGAGGCTGACGGCGAAGTTCGAGTCCTTGCCCGCGCGCGCGCGCACGCCGCGCACGAACTCCTGCACGACGACCGCGAGGTTGTAGGCCACGAGGCCCGAGGTCACGACCGGCAGCTTGCCGCCGATCCACGCCAGGATGTCGCCGAGCGCGTTCGGGTAGATGGGGTCGACGCGCACGATGGCCGGCAGGCCGATGGCCTTGCCGATCGCGAAGTGCAGGGCGACGGCGGCCGCCGTCACGCCGAGGGGCCAGCGGAAGCTCTTGATGAACAGCTCGCGCGACGTCTTGCGCCAGCCGAGCAGCGGCGCCGTCCCCATGAGGAAGATGAGCGGCAGCGCGATGAGCGGGAGCCAGGCGTTGTAGAACGTGGGCTTGACCACCGACTTCTGGTCGAGCAGCCACTCGGACAGGCGCGGCCACAGGGTCGCGATGGTGATGAACAGCATGATGCTGAGCAGCGCCCAGTTGTTGAGCAGGAAGCTCATCTCGCGCGACAGCGCCGACTCGATGTAGGCCTCGCTCTTCAGCTTCTCGAGGCGCCACACGATGAGCACCACCGCCACCACGACGACGACCGCCATGAAGTAGAGGAAGAAGGTGCCGATGCCGCTCTGGGCGAAGGAGTGCACGCTCGCGATGAGGCCGGAGCGCGTGAGGAAGGTGCCGAAGATCGTGAGCAGGAACGTGAGGCAGATGAGCAGCACGTTCCACTTCTTCAGCATGCCGCGCCGCTCCTGGATCATGATGGAGTGCACGTACGCCGTGGCCGTGAGCCAGGGCAGGAACGCCGCGTTCTCGACCGGGTCCCACGCCCAGTAGCCGCCCCAGCCGAGCTCCTCGTAGGCCCAGAGCATGCCGAGGGCGTTGCCGATCGACAGGAACAGCCACGAGAAGAGCATCCACTTGCGCGTGGCGATGATCCACTCGTTGTCGAGCCGGCCCGTCACGAGCGCCGCGACCGCGAACGCGAACGGGATCGCCGAGCTCGTGAACCCGATGTACAGGCTCGGCGGGTGGATGATCATGTAGAAGTTGCGCAGCTGGAAGTTCAGCCCCTTGCCGTCGGGCGGCGCGGCGCCGACGGTCGCCGAGAAGGGGTTGGCCGAGAACAGCATGAGGATCGCGAAGAAGAGCAGGATCCCCATCAGCGTTGCGAGCACGTAGGGCTGCAGATCGCGGTAGCGTCCGCCGAGCCACACGAGGCACGCGCCGATGAACACGGCCGACAGGAACAGCCACCACAAGAGCGACCCCGTCTGCCCGCCCCAGAGCGCGGCGACGAGCAGCGCCGTCGACATGGTGCGGTCGCTGTAGTCCGCGACGTAGCGCAGCCGGAAGTCGTGGCTCAGGAAGGCGTACGTGAGGATGAGCACCGCGACGCCGACGAGCGCGACGGTGCCGTAGGCGCCGCGACGCGCGGCCTGCAGCAGGCGGGGGCGCCCGCCGGCGGCGGCCAGCGCCACCGCGAAGGTGTAGGCGGCCGCCACGACGATGGCGCAGAGGACGCCGGTGCCGAACTCGGGCAGGGTTTTCCACATGGTGGGATCCGCTCGCAGGCTACGTAACTACCGCGGCGCCCCACCTCTGGCTACGGCGAACGAGGGTTCGCCGCGCCGCGCGCCCGGTAGGATGACCGGACCGCGGTTGGTCGCCGTCTGACCGCGGTGTAGCATCGATCTACCCGCCGGCGCACGGTCCGCAAGGCCGGCGGGCGCGCTGCCGGGCGCCGGCGCCCGCCGGACGCGGCCCTCGAACCCTCATCGTCCACCCGGGAGCTCGCCCGATGCACCTCGCTCGCTCGCTCGTTCTGGGGCTCGTCCTCGCCGCCGCCGGCTGCACCGGCAGCTCGGAGCAGGGCGGGGCAGGGGGCTCCGGGGCGACGGGCGGCGCGGGCGGCGCCACGGGCGGAGCGGGCGGCGCCTCGGGCGGCGCGGGCGGCGCCGCGTGCGACGGCGCGAGCGGCACCTTCCCCGCCGGCCTGACCGAGCTCGCCTGGGACGACGGCGTCGCGTCGAGCCACGTCCGGGCGCAAACCTGGTCGATCACGGTCAACGGCCACAGCTACGTGCTCGCCGACGGCGTCCTCCACGAGGCGGTCCGCTTCGAGCTCGAGCACCCGGCCCGCATCCACGGCTTTCGGGTCATGTGGGCCGATCTGCCGGCCGGGGTCGATCCGGTGGCCCCGCTCGAGGCCGGCCTCTACCCCGATTTCGGCTACAACGGCTTCGACTTCTGGCCCGAGCCGCTCTGGACGGGCAGCCGCTGCGCGGCCGGTGCCTCGTCCTTCTCGCCCGACGTGCCCGGCAGCGGCGCCTGGGTCGACTACGTCTTCGACACGCCCGTCGAGGTCGCGCATCCCGGGCTCGTGTACGTCGCCCACCGCGCCGCGACGCCGTCCGACCCCGTGTGGGCCTTCGACGCGACCGAGCTCGGTGCGGGCGACTGCGCCCTGTTCGACGAGTGCCGCAGCGCGATGAACCTGCCCGAGGCCGAGACGAGCCAGTTCTACAACGGCGTCTCGTTCCCGTTCCAGTACGACTACCTCGTGCGGCTCGAGGTCGAGTACACCGACAGCGTCGCGCCGGCCGACAAGCTCTTCCAGGCCGCGGCGGGCGCGCCCGAGTCGGGGCACGTGTCGTGGGGCGACTACGACGCCGACGGCTACGACGACCTCCTGCTGAGCGGTCCGGCCCTCTACCGCAACCTCGGCGACGGCTCCTTCGCCGACGTCACGGCCGCGAGCGGCATCGGCGCGCTCGGGCTCGCCGCCACGGGCGGCGTGTGGGGCGACTACGACAACGACGGCTGCCTCGACGCCTTCCTCTACGCCGAGTCGTACACGGCGCCCGACGCGCTCCTGCACTCGAACTGCGACGGCACCTTCTCGGACGCGACCGCGGCGGCCGGGATCGTCGACCTCCAGACCTACAACGACTGCGGCGACCCGCTGAACACGCGCTCGCCGTCGGCGGCCGCGGCCTGGCTCGACGTCGACGCCGACGGCTACCTCGATCTCTACGTCGCGAACTTCATCTGCTGGGCGAGCTACACGTACTACGTCGACACCGTCTTCCGGAACAACGGCGACGGCTCCTTCACCGACTGGACCGCACAGCACGGCTTCTCGCCGCTGAAGACGCCGAGCCGCGGCGCGGCGCCCATCGACTTCGACCGGGACGGCGACGTGGATCTGCTCGTCCACAACTACGTCCTCAAGGCGAACCTGTTCTTCGAGAACCTGGGCGGCGGCACGGTGCAGGAGCGCGCCGCGGCGCTCGGGCTGACGGGCACGAAGCACGGCGTCTACTACGGTCACACGATCGGCACGGCGTGGGGCGATCTCGACAACGACGGCGACTTCGACGTGCTCACGGCCAACCTCGCCCACCCGCGCTTCTACGGCTTCTCGGACAAGACCGAGGTGCTGATGAACGACGGCACCGGCCACTTCCTCGACGCCTCGGGCGACTGGGCGAAGCCCGTCAACGCCACGGGCCTGCGTTACCAGGAGACGCACTCGGTGCCGGTCCTCGCGGACGTCGATCTCGACGGCAACCTCGACCTCGCGATCACCGCCGTCTACGACGGCCGCCCCACCGATTTCTACTGGGGCAACGGCGACGGCACCTTCCGGCTCGACGCCTACCACGCCGGCCTCACGACCGAGAACGGCTGGGGCATCGCCGCGGCCGACTACGACCTCGACGGCGATCCGG
This sequence comes from Polyangiaceae bacterium, assembly GCA_020848455.1. GTDB lineage: Bacteria > Myxococcota_A > Polyangia > Polyangiales > Polyangiaceae > JACRDA01. The sequence continues at coordinate 232 of JADLAB010000536.1, read as the reverse complement.
ACCTCTTCGCGACGAAGCTCTTCACGAACACGCGCGCGCAGACCGGGCACTTTCTCGAGGTGAAGGCCGTCGGCAACGTGAGCTCGAACCGCGACGCCCTCGGGGCGACCGTCGCCGTCACCGCCGGCGGCACGACGCGCCTCCGCCACGTCGAGGGCGGGACCGGCAAGGGCGGCCAGGACTCGCTCTACCTGCACTTCGGGCTCGGCGCAGCGACCACCGTGAGCGAGCT
>JADLAB010000535.1 GCA_020848455.1 Polyangiaceae bacterium | reverse complement strand
TTTTCCCCCTCCGCCCCCCGGCCTCTTCGTACTAGCGTGCGCCGCCATGACCGACTCCACGCCCGTCGCCGACGTCGCCGCCAAGACCGTCACCTTCGGTGGCACGAGCTACTTCATGCGCCCGCTGTCCGAGGATGCGTACACCGTGCTCGTCGACGGCGTGCCGGTGGGGCGCGTCGTCTACACCTTCGGCGCGGCGAACGGCGTCAGCGAGAGCCCGAGCGTCACCGAGGACACGATGACGGCCATCGCCGAGGCGTGGTTCGCGGCGCTCGACGCGTGATGCTGGCACGGCGCTGACGCGCGGCGGCGCGTAGCGCCGGCTCCGAACGGGCGCCCGCCTCGCTCCCCCGGCGCGTGTCCGCGTGCCTTTCCCACGCCCGGGCGGTGCCCTATCCTGCCCGGGGTGGGTGCGCTCCTGCAGCTCGCGGCCGGTGCCGTCCTCGGCGGCGACTACCGGGTCCTGTCGCCGCTCGGGGCGGGCGGCATGGGCGCCGTCTACGTGGTCGAGCAGCTCTCGACGGGCAAGCGGCGCGCGCTCAAGGTGATGCATCCGGGCCTCGTCGAGGACGCCCGCTCGCGCGAGCGCTTCGTGCAGGAGGCGCGCGTCGGGGCGCTCATCCGGAGCGACCACGTGGTCGAGGTGCTCGCGGCCGGCGTCGATGCGGACACCGGCATGCCCTGGATCGCGATGGAGCTGCTCGAGGGCGAGGATCTCGGGGGCTTCGTGCGCCACCACGGCTACCTGTCGGCGCGCCAGCTGTGCGACATGCTCGAGCAGCTGTGCCACGCGCTCGGCACGGCGCACGCCGGGGGCGTCGTGCACCGGGACATCAAGCCCGAGAACGTCTTCGTCACGCGGGCGCGCAGCTCGTCGGCGTCGCTGCTCGTCAAGGTGCTCGACTTCGGGATCGCGAAGGTGGCCGCGCACTCGCAGACGACGGCGACGGCGACGATCGGCTCGCCGGCGTGGATGGCGCCCGAGCAGACCGACCCGCGCGCCGCCATCACGCCCGCGACCGACGTGTGGGCCCTCGGCCTCATGGCCTTCTGGCTACTGACGGGGCGGGCCTACTGGAGCTCGGTGAGCGATCCGCAGTCCTCGCTCCACGCCCTGCTCAAGGAGATCCTCATCGAGCCCATCGTCCCGGCCAGCACGCGCGCGGTCGCGCTCGGCGTCGGGGAGCGCCTGCCGCCAGGCTTCGACGCCTGGTTCGCGCGCTGCGTGGACCGCGATCCGAGCGAGCGTTTCCCGAGCGCGACGGCCGCCTTCGCCGGGTACGCGGCCGTGGTCGGCGCGGCGGGCCCGGAGGCTGCCGCGGCGCCGCAGTCGTCGCCGTTCTCGTTCGCGCGCGGCGCGACCATGCTCTCGGATTTACCCCCGGCGCTGGCCGCGCTCGGCACGGCCGAGCGCTCGAGCCACGAGGTCACGGACTTTGCCGGCCTGCCGCCCGCACCCGCGCTCGCACCGGCACTCGGCGCGCCGATGCTGCCGCCCGCGCCCCGCAGCGCCTCGGACCTCGCGCTCCCACGCGCGACGGGGTCGGAGGGCGCGAGCGCCGCGGGGGCCGGCGACATCGGCGACGATCCGACCGAGCTCGAGTCGGAGCCCGAGCGCGAGCCCGAGGCCGAGCGTGCGAGCGCGGAGGCGCCCGTGGAGCCCGCGCCGGCAGCCGTCCGCGCGGCGCGATTGCAGGCGCTCGCGACCGAGCCGTCGCGGAGCGCGGGTCGCCGCGGCTTTGCCCTCGGCCTCGGGGTGGCGCTCGTCGGCCTCGTCGCGGTCCTCGTCCTCGGGCGCGGCGGCGAGCCCGAGCGCACGTCCGCGCTCGCCACCGTGGCGGAGGCCCCGGTCGGCGTCGCGGCCTCGGCGGCTGCGCCGAGCTCCGCGTCCGCCGACCCACCGGCCGCACGCACCGGCGCCGAGGGCGCGAGCGCGCCCGGCGACGGACCTTCGGCCGTGTCGGCCGCGCCGAGCGAGGTGCCGGGCGTCGTCGCGAGCGTCGTCCCGGTCGCCGTGCCGCGCGGCGCCGCCACGGCGCGGTCGCCGGCGCCCCCGCCGACCGCGCGGCCCTTCGACTACGAAGCCGCAGAGGAGGCGGTGCAGCGCTGGGCCCGGATGGCCGAGTTCGCGTGCCGCGGTCTGGAGGGCGCGCAGGCCTTCGGCGTGACCTTGACCCTCGAGCCGAGCGGGGGCGTGCGCAGCCTGAGGCTCTCGCCGGACGAGCCCTGGAGCGCGTCCGGGAACTGCGTGAGCGGTCACCTGCGCGGGATCCGCGTCGAGCCCTTCGTGGGCGGTCCGCAGGTGGTCGGGACGAGCGTTGGGCTCGCGCCGCGGCCCTGACGGCGCAGGCCCGCCCGCGCTCAGCTCCTCCCCGCCGGCGGGCGCGCCGTGCGCTTGGCCGGGCGCGCGAGCGCGTAGCGGGCGCCGCGGCGGCTGCCGGTGCGGACGACGACGCCGCGCTCGACGAGCAGGGCGAGCGGGTGGGCGAGGTAGCGCGGCTCGGTGCCGAGGTCGTGGGCGATGGTGCCGATGGGCTCGGGCTGGCGCCGGCCGCGCAGCTCGACGAGCACGCGCTCGCAGATGTCGTCGAGCGCGTCCTGCGAGCGGCGCACGCGCAGCGCGGGCTCGTCCTCGTCGGGCTCCTCGAAGACGCCGTGGCGCTCGAGCACCTCGAGCAGGGCGTCGGCGAAGTCGCGCGTCAGCCGCCGCAGCTCGCGGCGCAGCGTGGCGCGCAGCGTGGCATGGCCCGTCACGGGCTCTTCCACTGCTCGAAGGCCTGCATCAGGCCGGCGTAGAGCCATTTGCCGAGCACGCCGCCGCCCTGGCCGGTCGGGTGGAACATGTCGGTGCTGCCGAGGCCGAGCTTGATCCAGCCCCACATCGAGCCGCCGCCGCCCATGGCGTCGAGCTGGCTCCAGAAGGGCCAGCCCGTCGTCTTCGAGATGGCGCGCTGGCGCATCGTGATGATGCCGCCCATGGGCTTGGAGTGTCCCTGCGCCGCGTTGGCCGAGGCCATGTCGGGCGGCCCGACGAGCAGGAACGATGCGTCGGGCAGGGCGGTCTCGATCTGCTTCAGCACGGCGACGAGCGTCTTTTCGTAGTCGTCCATCGAGTAGGCGTTGCCGTCCGTGATCTCGTTCGAGCCGAAGGCGAGCACGACGAGGTCGGCCTTCGAGGCGACGAGCGCTTGCTTCCAGGCCTCGTCGTCCTGCTTGTCGAGGAAGCGCGCGCGTGCGCCGGTGATGCCGAGCGCCGACAGCGTCACGCCCGGCACGTCGCGCTCCATGCGGATGCCGAAGAGGCGTGTGGGCTTGTCGCTGGTCGTGCGGAGCTCGAGCGTGTGCGGGCCGTCCGGGACCTCGACGGTCCGGTAGGAGAGCTTCGCCTCGGGCGCCTCGGTGTCGAGCTCGCCCTTGACCTCGCCGTCGACGACGAGCTCGACCGCGCCGCCGCCGGGCTGCGCGAGGTACTCGATCTCGAAGCGGCCGACGTTCGTACCCCAGTGGTCGCTCTTGGCCGTGCCGAAGCGCGTCCAGAGCTTCGGGGCGCGCGCCGTGAACGACGCGCAGCCGAGTCCGTAGACGCCGTCCTCGGCGTAGGGGCCGACGCAGGTCGACTTCGACCACTCGCCCGAGGCCTCGCGCGACACGTCGATGTGGAACCACCCCGGCCAGGCGTTCGCGACGAGGGCGTAGCCGTGGCCGGCGTCGCCGAAGCGGTCCTGCAGCAGGCGGCGCAGCTTGCCGCTCACGAAGTCGCTCGCGACGATGGAGTCGCCGTAATAGAGGATGCGCGCCACGGCGCCGGCCTCGCCGGCCTCGACCTTGGCGAGCTTCTGGAAGAACTTGTCGAGCCCGTGGCCCGTCGGATCTTCGATGGCGCGCGGTGCCTTCTCGTCGCTCTTCGGGACGAACTTCACCGACTCCTTGCGCGCCTGCGCGATGGGCCCGCGCACGTCGGGCAGCGGCGCGTCGAGCTCCTTGCCGCGCGCCTCCTGATCCTGGGTCTGGCCGGGCACCGCCGCCTCGCCGACGGAAGCCGCCGGCATGGGCGGCGCGGCCTCGGGCGGGGGCTCGACCGCGAGCTCGAGGCCGGGCGGGGGCTTGGCCTCCTCGGCCTCGAGCAGGCGCAAGCGCGCGAGCGCCGGGTGCACGTAGGGGATCGCCACGAGCGCGGCGAGCACGACGGCCGTCAGCGCGATCTTGCGCGAGATGGGCAGGCGCGGGCCGAGCTGGTCGCCCGCGGGCGCCGTCCGCCGGTAGCGCGCCTCGGCCTCCTCGTCGGCCGCGAGCGTCGAGCCGAGCTCGCCGAAGCTCTCGCCGGCCAGCGCCCGTGCCGTGCCGAGCTCGTCGGGCGGCGCCGCGAGGCGCGCGACGGCCGGGGGGTCGGGCTCGGTGTCCTCGATCGCGCGCGCTTCGAACGCGCCGTGACAGACGTGGCACTCGACGTGCTCGGCCACGTCGTACAGCTTGACGAGCGGCACGAAGAACAGCGTGAAGTAGCGCCGCGCCCGGATGCGCTCGAAGGGCTGGCTCTTGCCGCAGCGGGGACAGTCGAAGGTGCCGGTCGCGACGCACGTCGGCTTGGTCGTGTACCCGATGATGACGCCGAAGCTCATGGCCGCACCCTCATGCCGCCCTCACCATAGCGCAGGGTGCCCGCCTGCCCCAGAACTTGACCCTCGGGCGCACCCGGGGAGAGTCTACCGCCGCCCGCGGCCCCTCCGCGCCGGGGCGCCCCGACCGCGTGCTCTTCAACTCCATCACCTACGCCTGGTTCTTCGCGGCGGTCTTCGTCGTGAGCTGGCTCCTGTCGCCCCTCCGGCGCGTGCGGCTCGGGTTCCTGCTCGTGTCGAGCTACGTCTTCTACGCGGGCTGGACCTTCGTCGGCTGGCAGGAGATCGCCGACGCCCAGGGCATGGACCGGGTCGTCGCGATCCTGAAGAGCGTGAAGTACGTGCCGCTGCTCTTCGTGGCGACGAGCATCGACTACTGGCTCGGCGTCGCGCTCGGCAACCAGACGGACAAGCGCCGGCGCAAGCTCTTCCTGCTCGTCACGATCGTCATCAACGTCGGCATCCTCGTATTCTTCAAGTACTGGAACTGGGGCGCCGACACCTTCGTGTGGCTCGCCGACCGGCTGTTCCACGTCACGCTCCCCGACATCCACTTCCGGGTCGAGCTGCCGATCGGCATCTCGTTCTTCTGCTTCATGTCGCTCTCGTACGTGATCGACGTGTACCGCGAGGAGATCCCGCCCTGCCGGAGCTACCTGCAGTACCTCACGTACATCTCGTTCTTCCCGCACCTCATCGCCGGTCCGATCATCCGCGGGCGCGATCTCTTGCCGAACCTCGCGCGCCAGGTGCGACTCACCGCCGAGACCGGCGGCGAGGGGCTCTTCCTCATCGCGCAGGGCCTGATGAAGAAGGTCGTCATCGGCGACTTTCTCGCGCTGAACCTCGTCGACCGCGTGTTCGAGGCGCCGACCAGCTACTCGTCGGTCGAGGTCCTGTTCGCCATGTACGGCTACGCCGTGCAGGTCTACTGCGATTTTTCGGGCTACAGCGACATCGCGATCGGCTCGGCGCTGTTGCTCGGCTACCGCTTCAAGCTCAACTTCGACCAGCCCTTCAAGTCGCTCAACATCGTCGAGTTCTGGCGCCGCTGGCACGTGTCGCTCTCGACCTGGCTGCGCGACTACGTCTACATCTCGCTCGGCGGTGCCAAGCGCGGCCGCTTCCGCAAGTACCTCAACGTGTTCCTCACGATGGTGGTCGCGGGGGTGTGGCACGGCGCGGCCTGGACGTACTTCATCTTCGGCTGCATCCAGGGGGCGGCGCTCGCCGTGACGCATTTCGTCCGCGAGCTCCGCGGCAAGGACCAGCGGGGCGCGGCGGCCGCGCCGGTCGCGATCCCGGTGCGCATCCTGTGCGTGGCCGGGACCTTCACCTTCGTCGCCCTGACGTTCGCGATGTTCCGCGCCGCCTCGCTCGACAAGGCGCTCGGCATGTACGAGCGCTTGCTGACCTTCACGACCTACACGCCGAACCTCCACGCGGGCGTGCTCGCCATCATCTTCGGTGCGCTGGTGCTGCAGTGGATGCCGCGCAAGGCCTACGATTCCCTCCGCGACGCCTTCATCCGCTCGCCGGCGGTGGTGCAGGCGGCCGCCCTCTTCGCCGTCGCCTACCTTCTGCGCCTCGCGGCGTCGGCCGAGGCCGTGCCGTTCGTGTACTTCTCGTTCTGACTGGTGACTGCGAGGGGTCGGTCCCGGAGCCGACTCGGGGCCGTGGACGACCGACGCGAGAGCGCTCACGACGACCGGAGGTGCACGATGAAGGACGAGGCGGTGGCGGAGCGGCATGACGAGCAGGCCCTTGCCTCGGAGCTCGCCGCGCTCGCGGCGCGCGTGCGCGAGCAGGCGCGCGAGCTTTCGGCCCTGCGCCGGAGTCTCGGGCGCGCGCGCTGGGTGGGGGCGGGCGCGCTCGCGCTGCCGCTGGTGCTCTTCGTCGCGCAGCGCTTCCTGCCACTCACGGTGACGAAGCTGACGGCCGAGCGCGTGGTCGTGCACACCGCGCCCGACCCGCCCGCGATCGAGCTCGCCGCGGACCACGCCGGCGCGCGGCTCGCGCTGCGCTGGCGCGACGACACGACCGTCGCGCTCTCGGTGAGCGGACAGGAGAGCGCATTCGACATGGTCGCCCGCGGAGAGCCGCGCGCCGGGGGCGGGGTCCGCCTCGCGTCGAACGCTCACCAGACCGGGCTCGTGGTGGAGCACGACGGCGAGGCCGGTCTCGCGGGCTTCACCGTGACGGGCTCGGGGCCCGCGTTCTACCTCGTGGCGCCCACCTGGGGCGCCTCGCTGTCGTCGCACGCGGGCGAGCAGCCCGCGCTCGTCGTCACGAGCGGCGCCGCGACGGCCCGGCTCGCGCCAGAGTAGTCACGGGCCCGCCTCGACGCGGCTTGCGTGCTCAGTGCCACATGCCTGCGCCGACGCCGATGCCGATCGACACGGGCGGCGCGTCGCGCGCGACCTCGCGGTGCCCGAGCGCGATGACGTGGGTGACGAGCGTGCACGCCTGGCGCGAGCGCAGCTCGGCACAGCCGATCCACACGCCGAAGGGCAGGGCCCCGCCGCCGTCGCGGAAGCGCGCCACCTCGCCCGTGTCGAAGAGCTGGAGCCACGCGGCGTGCTCGCCCGCGCGGGCGGCCGTCGCGGCCCCGACGGTGCCGAGCGGATCGTCGGCGGTGCCGACGAGCTGCCCGGTCGGCAGGAGGATCGCGATGGGTGCGCCGCCGGGTGTGAAGACGCGACCCGCGCGGTCGAGCGACAGCGCGTGCTCGCCGCCGATGCGCACCTTGCCGTCCCAGTCGAGCTCGACGAGCAGGTTGCCGTAGACCCAGCGCGCGCGCGGGATCTCGAGGTAGGCCCCGCCCTGCGCCCAGGCGCTCGGCGCGGCGGGCTTGCAGCTCGCCGTGGAGGCGAAGAGGGCGAGCGCGACCGCGGCCTTGCCGCCCGCCCGCATCAGAAGCGACCGGCCACGCTCAGGCTGCCGAGCCCGAGCCCGACGTCGATGCGGGGCGTCGCGCGCGCGTCGTCCTCGGTCTTCTTCGGCTCGGCCGAGGCGCCGTCACCCATGAGGAAGCTCGCGGTGATGAGGCCCGCGCCGGCGGCGAGCCCGATGACGCCGATGGCGAGCATCGCGTTGGCGCCGCTCTGCAGCCCGCGGCCCGAGCTGATGGTGTCGTCGAAGCCCTGGCCCGCGGGGCACACGTTGCCCGGGCATTGGTCCTTCAGGTCGTTGAACTTGCCCTGGCTCGCGGCGCCGAGCCCCGCGAAGGTCACCATGCCGACGACGCCGAGGCCCGCCGCGGCGAAGCCCGCGATGCGCAGGATCTGCTGGGTGTCGCCGCCGCCCCCGCCGCTGCTCGGCTCGGGCTCCTTCGGCTCGGTCACGGTCTTCGCCGCGAGGCGCACGGTCTCGGTCTTGCCGACCGCGACCGTCGCCCGCTCCTGCAGCGTGCCGCTCGGGGACTCGAGCGACACCTCGACCGAGCCGGCGTCGACGGGCACGGGCTTGTCCCAGCTCGCCTTCGGGATCTCGCGCCCGCCGACGCGCAGCCGGCCCGAGGCGCCGGGCTCGAGCGAGACGGTCACGAAGCCGATGGTCGTCCGGAGCTGATCCATGAGCTCCTGCGCCTTCTTGCCGGTGGTCAGGTAGTCGCCGCCGAGGGCCTTGGCCTCGGTCGCGACGACCTCGGCCTCGGCGTAGGCCTCGGCGTGGCGCTTGAGGTCGCCGAGCACGTTGGCGATCATCATGTGCGAGTTCGGGCTCGCGACGATGTCGTAGGAGGCGCGGAAACCGGCGAGGGCGTCCTCGAACTTGCCGCCCTCGTACTTCTCCTTGGCGGCGAGGTACGCCGCCGTGGCGTCCTCTTTCTGCTTGTCCGTGGCGGCGGTCACCGAGACGCCGGCGGCCCAGGCGTCGAGGGGAGCGGCGAGCGGTGCGGCGCCGACGAGGCACACGGCGAGGAGGGTGCGCAGCTGCATGGCCGCGATCCTGGCACAGGTTCCCTCGACCGAGCCAGTTGTTCCGACGCGCCCTTCGCTTGCGGGCGAGAGTGTCCCCGGCTGGCGCTCAGATCCCGCCGGGCACGTACTTGCCCTTCGGCTTGATCGGGGGCGGAGGAGGCTTCTTGCCCGTGGGCGGAGGCTTGGGCGCGGAGCTCGTGGGCGGGGCGCTCGCCGAGGCGCTCGCGCTCGCCGAGGCGCTCGTCGCCGCCTCGGCAGCCGAGCTCGTCGTGTCCGTGGCGGTGGCCGTCGGCTCGGCGGGGGGCGTCGCCGCGCCGGACGGGGGCGTCGTCGCGGCCGCGGTCGTCCGTCCGGACGACTCGGTCGTCGCAGTGTCCGTGCTCGAGCCACCGCCGGACGTCGCCACCACGATGACGAGGACCACGAGCGCGAGCGCTCCCGCCCCGAGGCCGATGCGCACGTTGCGCTTGCGGCGCGC
>JADLAB010000534.1 GCA_020848455.1 Polyangiaceae bacterium | reverse complement strand
TGTCGCCGGCGACCCCGGAGTAGGCGCGCGCACGCGTCCACACCGGGGCTACTGGCTCATCTCAGCGCAACCGACGCCCGATGGCCATTACACGCCATTACACGGGGCGGTGAGAGCGCCTTGACGCCGGCTGGCACGGCCGAGACGACGGATCTCCGCCGCAACGGGTCTCCGCCGCGAGCTCCACTGCAGGTCGGCGAGCGCTCGCGCAGGTACCGGCGCGAGCGTCTTGTTCGGTCGCAGGAGGACGTGGCGCGGTCGGGCTCGCTAGCGCTCGCGACCGAGGGCGGCCATCACCGACCGTCGACGCGTGTCGAGGAGCTCGATCGCCCGAGCGAGGCCGACCTCTGCCGCCACGGCGAAAAGCAGCTGCTCCGCGGCGGAACCCGCCGGGGCAGCCGCTCCGAACGCCGCCCTCGCAGCCTGCTGCTGCTTACGCGCGCGGTCCACGGACCGGATCGTGTACACGTACTTCTCGTCGAACGACATGCCGGTCGCCTTCCCAGCCGCGACGATGTCCTTGGCACGGGTGCCCACCGGGTGGGCCAGGATGAAGTCGCTCTTCGTCTTCGGTTGCGCCTTCGGCTGTCCGGCGACCGGCTGGGGCTTGGTGTTCCTCGGCATCTCGATCTCCCGCGGTCACACAGTGCGTGGGTGCGTCAACGGATCCTATACGAGCTGGCACCCAAGACAAGGGTGTGGTCTCCGCGCCTGAGGCACGGGTCGAGACACGTGCGCGCCCCGGCAGCACGTTCCGTCTCGACGCAGCGCCGCCCGAGCAGGCTCGGGCCACAGCGTTCAGTTCGAAGGTTCGCAGGCGACGGCGAGCGGCAGCTCGATGCAGAACACCGTGGGGAACGCCGGTGTCTGCTCGACCCAGATCTTGCCCCCGTGGGCCTCGACCGCGAGACGACAGAAGTAGAGCCCGAGCCCCTGGTGCGAGTGGTAGGTCTCCTCTCTCGACGTCACGTATTTGTCGAAGACTCGCGCCCGGGACCGCTCGGGGATGGGTTCGCCGGTGTTGCCGACGCGGATCTGCGCCGTGCGCGCAGCGGGCTCCACCGCCAACTCGATGCGCCCGCCGGCCGGGGTGTGCCGGAGGCCGTTGTCGAGGAGGTTCTCGAGCACGCGCGTGAGGGCGTCTGGATCGGCAGCGACGTCGACCGTGCTGCCGTTGTTGCGCACGAGCGCGACCGAGTGGCGGAGCGCGGTACCGCGGTTGCGCTCGGTCACCGCCTTCAGCAGCGCCCCGACGTTCGTCGGCACGGGGCGCATGGCGACCTCTCCTGCCTCGAGGCGGTACACATCGAGCAGGTTGGCGAGGAGCCGTTGGATCCTGCGGCTCGCGGCGTCCGCGTCCGCGAGGGCTTCCTGAGCATTGGGCTCCGCCGCCACCAGCTCCCCGCGCAGGTACCCGAGGTTCGTCGACACGATGGCGAGCGGATTCTTGAAGTCGTGCACGATCATAGCGGCCCACTCTTCCCGCAGCCGGGCACACTCGACGAGCTGCGCGCGCTCCCGCTCGGCGGTCAGGCGCCGCTCCTCTGCGAGCCGAACGGCCTTGCCGATGGCTTCCGCGACCTGCGCAATCGCCACTCCGAGGAGCAGCGCCGAACCGACCGCGGCGAACACGGAAACGAGGACGACGTTCGGCGCCCGCGCGCCCCACACGGTGAGCCCTCCGTGGACGAGGACGACGGCGGTGACGAGCGGCAGGAGCGCCCGCAACAGGCGCGCTCTCACCGAGTCGCCGATGAAGAGCCGCGCCGGCCAAGCGTCCGAGCCCGCCAGCACGACGAAGCCCGCGCTCGCCGCCGCGAACCCGAGGCCTGTCGTGAGCGCCATGGGGATGACGGGCGAGTCGTAGAGGAGCGGTGCCCGGTACGCGTAGCCGACGAGCACCGCGAGGCCGAGGAGGCCCACGACGAGCCCCGGCGCCGGTGCCACCGCCCGGACGCGCGCCGAGGGATGAACGAGCAAGACGAGCGCAGTCGCCGTGAGGCCAAATCCGGCGGCCGTGAGCGGCGACATGAGCCCGAGCGCGGCGCCCTGGACAGGGGCGCCCGGTGAGAAGAAGAGTCGTTCCGCGTCGGCAAGTGGGAGCCCGGCCATGCGGAGCCCGGCGAGCGCGACAAGCCCGAGGGCGAGGACCGAGGCCCCGAGTGAGACCGCACGCGCGCGCGGCGATCGGGCGCCGAGGAGCCCGACCGCGAGGCCCTGCGCGCCGAGGAGAAGCGCCGTCGCCGGCGCCATGGGAACGGCGTCCGGCACGCCCGCCGCGAGGACCGGCGTGCCCGTGACCCAGCCGAGAAGTGCCGCGACGGCGAGCACGGCCATCGTCGCGCCGGCGCCGAGTGCCACAACCGATCGCCTCGCGCCGCCGCTCGGAGGGCCGGAGACGCTACCCGCACGCCGCTGGGACACTTTCACGGCCGCTCCCCGTCGCGGCCGAGGTCGAGTACCTCACGCACCTTGCGGCCGAGGGCGGCGGGCGTGAGCGGTTTCTGGATGAACGCGACCCCCGCCTCGAGTACGCCGTGGCGCAAGACGGCGTCGTCGGTGTAGCCCGACATGAAGAGCACGCGGATGCCTGGGCGCTCGATCCCGATGCGCTCCGCAAGCTCGCGGCCGCTCATCTTCGGCATCACGACGTCCGTGAGCAGCAGATCGAAGGACACGGCCTGGTCGGCGCAGACCGCGAGCGCGGCGGCGGGACTTGTCGTCGCGATGACTCGGTAGCCGGCGCGGCGCAGAATGCCTTCCGCCACGGTCCGCACCTGATCGTCGTCTTCCGCGAGCAGGATGGTCTCGGTGCCGCCAAGAGCTATCTGTGGAGGGAGCGACTCGGGGCGGTGCTGGCCGCGAGTGCGGGGTAGGTAGATCTTGAAGGTCGTACCGACTCCGGGCTCGCTGTAGAGCCAGATGTGGCCGCCGCTCTGGTTCACGATCCCGAACACGGTCGAGAGACCGAGCCCGGTGCCCTTGCCCCGCTCCTTGGTCGTGAAGAACGGCTCGAACGCACGACTCTGGGTCGCCTTGTCCATGCCGCTGCCGGTGTCGTTCACCGACAGCATCACGTAGTCGCCCGCAGCGACGCCGACGTGCTCCGCCGCATACGAGTCGTCGAGGTGCGCGTTGGCCGTGCCCACCGTGAGCATGCCACCCGTGGGCATCGCGTCGCGCGCGTTCACGACCAGGTTCATGAGGACCTGCTCCACCTGGCCCGGATCCGCGAGCACCGTGCCGAGCTCGGGCGCGAGCACCGTCTGGAGCTCGATGTCCTCGCCGAGCACACGCCCCAACATCCGGCAGCAGGCCCTGACGACCTCGTTCAAGTCGAGCACCTTCGGCGTGAGGACCTGTTGCCGGCTGAAGGCGAGTAGGTGACGGGTGAGCTCGGCTGCGCGTGCCCCGGCACGCTGGATCTCCTCGAGCTCGGGGCGCAGTGGCCAGTCATGCGGGACGTCCCCGAGGACGATGTCGCTGTAGGTCAGGACGACCGACAAGATGTTGTTGAAGTCGTGAGCGATGCCGCCCGCGAGTCGGCCGACTGCCTCGAGCTTCTGCGCGTGGTGCAGTTGCTCCTGAGTCCGACGCAGTTCGGCCGTGCGCTCTTCGACGCGCCGCTCGAGCTCATGCTGAAGGCGCCGCACTCTCACGTGCGTGCCGACGCGTGCGAGCACCTCCTCGGCCTGAAAGGGCTTCGTGATGTAGTCCTGTCCACCCGCGTCGAAGGCGGCGAGCTTGTCCTGCATCTCGCTCAGCGCGCTGATGAAGAGCACCAAGACATCGCGGAGCGCCTCGTGATCCCGGAGCTTCCGACACAGCTCGAAGCCGCCCATGCCTGGCATGTTGATGTCGAGCAGGATCAGATCCGGCGGCCTTGCCACCGCCGAGGCGAGGGCGAGCGCACCGCTGTCGGCGGGTCGGACCTGATAGCCTGCCTGTGTCAGGATGTCGGCCAGGAGCTTCAGCGACGCGTGCGTGTCGTCGACCGCCAAGATGCTGCCCTTGACCGTCATGCCCCCGCCTCCCTCGACTCCGCCGGCTCGATGGCACGCAGGATCCGCGTGTACCGGAGCTCCTCGGCATGCTGGGAGAGCACGGTGCCAAGCGTTGGATCGAGCGCGGACACCCGGGTGATGAGCTCGGAGATCCGCGCGGTGTCGAGGCTGACCACCGCCTCGGCCAGTTCCCGCCGGAGCGCGGTCGGCAGCCCTTCCGACGCCCCTTGCGGCAAGCTCGCGCTCGCCATGGTCTCACTCGGCGCTCTCGACTCCTCGTAGCGCAGGCGTACGCCGAGCTGGCGCGTCAGGCACTCGAAGATCTCTCCGCCTCGGAACGGCTTGCTGATGAAGTCATCCATCCCGACCGCAAGCACGTTCTCGCGGTCCTCTTTGAACACGGAGGCCGAGAGCGCGACGATCTTCGCTTCTCGACCGCCCTCGAGCGCGCGGATCCGCCGCGTCGCCTCGAGCCCGTCCATGACGGGCATGCGAACGTCCATGAAGATGAGGTGCGGTCGCCACGCGACGAAGCTCTCGATGCCCGCCGCGCCCGTGCTGGCGACCCGCACCTCGAAGCCAGCCTCTTCGAGCAGTCGCCGCAGCAAGAGCCAGTTCTCCATCCGATCCTCGACGACGAGGATGCGACAGGCCGGCTGGTCCGGCGCCAGGCCGACCACACGCCCGCGGTCGATCGCTGTCTCGACGAGCTCGGAGTCCTGCGGCACACCCACGGGCAGCTCCACCCGGAACGTGGAGCCGCTCCCCGGCGTGCTCTCGACGCCGATGTGGCCGCCCATGAGCTCGAGGTACTTCCGCGTGATCGCCAACCCGAGTCCCGTGCCGTGCTGGCCGGCGTCGGTGCCTACCTGGACGAACGGCTCGAAGATGCGCGCCTGGTCCTCGCCGGAGATGCCGATGCCGGTGTCCACCACTTCGATGTCCAGACGCAGCCGATCGGGGGCGTCGGTGGGTCGCGCCCCGAGGCGCAGCGTCACGCTGCCGCGGTCGGTGTACTTGATGGCATTTCCGACCAGGTTGATGAGCACCTGACGCACCTTGGCGGCGTCGGCGCGCACGAAGCGCGGGACCTCGGAGGACTGCTTGACCAGCAGCTCCAGC
>JADLAB010000533.1 GCA_020848455.1 Polyangiaceae bacterium | reverse complement strand
GCACGCCCAGCAAACTCGAGTTTCTTGCTCATCGCTCGACACTCCTCGAAGGGCATCCGCCCTTAATGAAGTGGAAACGATGTCCTGACACAGAAAGTGGAAACGATGTCCTGATACACTACCGGAGCGGGGGCGGGCGCGGGCGCGGACACGCCGTTCACGCGTTGGACAGCGGGCCAAACACCCCGCCCGGTGCGATTCTCGGGGCTTCGCGGGCACTTGCGGGACTCGCTGTGCAGGCATACTCTCCGACCGAGCGCCGCGTCCACGAGGGGGCGGCGCGGGTTCATTGACGTTGGGCAGGCGAGAGAGCCGCATGGACCGTCCCCAAACGACCTTCGCGCACTTGACGGTCCTTTGGTGCGACCGCTGTCATCGCGCCGTGAATACGAACGACGAGAAGGAGCACTTCCATCCTGAGCAATGCCTTCATTGCCGAAAGTTCAAGCCGATAGACTCGGACTGGGGATGGTGCCGCAACCACGAGTCAGTCTACTGTGGTCGTCTGATGTTTGAGCATGACACGTGTTCACATTGGCTGGCGGGCAAGGCCAAGTGACCCCGTAGTTACGAGGCGCAGAGCACGTTCCGCAGCACCCGATCGCCCCGCTTTCCCGGCTCCGCTTTCCCGGCCGTCCGGTCGTTCCGGCGGGAGCGGCGCACCGCGGCCGGCTCGCGGCGCCGTCGGGATGACGAGACCGGCGTCCGCCCTTGACGCCCCATGGGCCGCAGCCCATACTCTTGCATGCGATGGCGACAGTCGTCGAGGGCGACTTCGAGTGGGACGATGCCAAGGCGCTCGAGAACCTGGCGAAACACGGCGTCACGTTCGCCGAGGCGGCGACCGTCTTCGCGGACCCGTCTGCCGCCTACCTGGACGAAGGCTCGAGCTCGGACCGCCTGCTCGTCATCGGAACTTCGTTGCGCGACCGGCTCCTATGCGTGGTCCACGTCGAGCGCGGGGCACGCGACCGCATCATCAGCGCCAGACCGGCAACCCCGGCGGAGCGCGCCGTCTACGAAGGGGAGACTTGAGCCATGAAACACCCCGCTCGGTCCGCGCCTAGCGCCTCCGCTACCCGGCCGCGTGCCATCGCACGAGGCGTTCACGCGGCTCGCGGCGTTCATCTGACGCTCCGCACAGTTCGCGAGGCGGTCGGTTCCACGCAAGCGGAGCTGGCCGCCGCTACCGGCATGGACCAAGCCGACGTCTCGCGCCTGGAGCGTCGCAGCGACCTGAACGACTGCCAGGTTTCGACGCTCAGACGGTACGTCGAGGCGCTCGGCGGAGAGCTCGCGATTGTCGCCGTCTTCGGCGACAAGCGAATCAGCTTGGTCGGCGCGACCGCTCCGCCCGAAGACGCCGCCCAACCAGCCAATGCAGGTGACGGCTCGCCGTCGGTCGGCCCTCCGCTGCGCTCCGGGCCTCGGTCGGGCGCCCGCAGCTGATTGGCCAATACGTTGGGCGGACCTGACCGTCGACCGAGCGATCGCAACAAATGTCAGCCGCACTGGCGAAAATTCATTCGACCACGATGGCGCGGGCGTATCTCCGCGTCGGCTGGCGTCTGAAGTACGCGTTTCGCGAGAATCCAGGCGCTGAGCCTTACGAGTACATTCTTCAATGGCCGCACTCGCAGGAGCCGCGGCACCCGCCGGCCTATCCCGATGGCAAGCGACTCGATGAGGGCGATGAACTGCTTCCGCAGCTGCAACCACTCGAATTCGCCGTGCGTGCGTTGGCTCAAAGCGCAAACGTGCAAACGACCCTGTTTCCGCCGTTCGTAGTCGTCGGAGACGAACTCGCGACGGACTTCGAAGAGGCCGTACGTTCGTGCGCGGTCGATGACAGCGGGGCAACCACCGTGCAACGCGACGCGCTGCAGCGCCTCAGTTCCTACCTCACCGCGTTCTCTGGTCCACCCAACGAGGACCTCTGGCTCGACCCAGCGGCACTCGCTACTGACGAGCGCTGGAAGCAGATCAGGGTGCTCGCCCTCGAAGTGGTGCTTGCGTTTGGCTGACCGACGGTTCCTCCGCCACGGAATCAAGCCATCTATGTCTCGCAGCGCGATCTGGTCCGGAACCGCTGAGGGTCCCTTTTCTAACGTAGACCGTATCGAAGCGGGCCGCCCAACCTGCCGTTGCAGCCCAGCTGTCCGGTGGCGTCCGGTCTGCTCGGAAGAAGCGCCCTCCTTCGGCTTCCTTCGTCGGTCCCGCGCGAAGCGAGCGGTACCTCGGGCGGCCGGTCATGGTAGAGTCGAGGCTCCGTTCACCGGCCCCCGGGGCTGAACGGGCCTTTCGTTGGGCAGACGACACAACAGCCGCGTAGCGCAGACCACTGTCTATGCCGATGCATCTTCTTTGCACGACCTGCGGCTTCGAAACTGACGTGGGCTGGTTTCACCACCACCCGCCGTTCGTTGACGGATTCTTCGCGACGACCCTGGTTGTGTGCAGCTGCTGCGGCACCGCCCACCGTGTGAGCATTGCCTTGCGCAGCTCCGGGCACTCCCGATCGCCTGACCTCTACGACATCTTGCTGCTTGAGGCGGGTGCTCATCGGGCTCGTGTGCTGGCGTGCCTTCGCCAAGTCGCGCGGTGCTCGCTCAACGACGCGATGCAGCTCGCAGCCGCCGCCCCCGTCATTGTGCGAAAAGCGGTCGTGGAAGCCGAGGCCACGGCGGCGCGAGCGAGTCTTCTAGCAGCCGGCGCCTCGGCTGAGCTGCGTCTCTGCGAACCACCGGATCTCTGGGAGCCGGACTTCGTGCCGCGCCAAGACTCGCTCGAGGTCTGGAACGACTGGACACCGGGGCGGAACGCAGATTGGGAAGCGTGCGCAATCAGCGGAGCGCGGCGCGGCGACTTCGGAGAATTCGGCCTGGCCGCCCAGCACTGCGGGCGCTGCTCCGCGGTAGGCACCCTGGTGAGCGACTACCCGCCGGGGGTCAACAAGTGTCCACGATGCGGCTCCGTCGCGCTCGAAGGGCGCGGTGGATGGATAACCTGACCTCCCTTCATGATCCGGACCCGCGCGCTGCCCAACCTGCCGCTGCCGAAGGCCGGCCTTCTCTCCTTGAACATCCTCGCCGCGCCTCACTCGGCGGCTCGCTTCGCTCGCAACCTCGCCTTCGCAGCTAAATGGCAGAACGTTGTGCGGACCGAGCACCCATGACTCAGCGCACCCTCGAGGCGGCTTGTAGCTTTGACGGAATGGGTCGAGGCGAGTTGTTCCTGGGCGACGGCTTTCTTCATGAGGGAGCCACGATTAACATCTGTTCGTACTGCACTGAGCTTTGCACCGAACTCCTCGAGACACCGGGTCCGGAGCCCGCCGCCAGCGCCCGCTGTGGCTACTGTGGTCGCGACGCCCGGAAGCGTCTCGTGGCGGGCCCAACGGTCGCCGTGTGTGACCAGTGCATTGCGACGCTTCGTACCCAAGAGCGCCCAAGCTGGGGCACGGTGTGTCGATGTATCCGGCACTTGGGCGACGCGCGGGCCTTCCTTGCGCTGCTCGAACAACGCTGGGATTCACTTGCTGCCAATGGCATTCCCGTTCGCAACTGCGCGAGCGACGCTCCGAGCCTACGTTCGCTCCTGAAACTTTCCTGGGGCGCGTCGCATGGGCGTCCCGGGGCTCCCTGGGTTGAGCTTCTCGACGCCGCTCCAGCGAGCGGTGCGGCTTCGGATGCTGAAATGCGAGACTTTGCCACGCATGTGGCTGCGAACGGCGTGCACCTCACCACGTGAACGGCGAAGTCCCTCCTACGACACCCCGCGAAGCGGGCCGCCCAACCTGCCGCT
>JADLAB010000532.1 GCA_020848455.1 Polyangiaceae bacterium | reverse complement strand
GCTGCGCTCGGCACTCGCCCGCGCGGGCGGCAACCTCGCCGAGGTCGGTCGCCAGTTCGGTCGCGAACGCATGCAGGTCCACCGCTGGCTCAAGCGCTACGGCATCGACGCCGACGAGTACCGCTGAGATCGGCGCGCCCCGTCGCGCCGCGGCGACCGCCGATCGGCGGCCGAAAACACCGGTCCGCGGGCGCCGGAGGGGCGCCCGTTCGGGCTTGTGCTCGGGCATCGGCGTGATATCGCTTTGGGGAACCCCGTCAGCTCTCGATCCGCTGGGTTCGCGTGCTGTCGCGTGTCGGCCGGGTTGCATGGGGCAGCGCGGACCGTTGGGTCTCATCAGCACATGGCGCCGAGCGTTCGTTCGAGGGCGACCGTCAGGCGCGCGGGTTGGGGTGGAGCATGAGCGCACGGCTTTACGTCGGCAATCTGTCGTACAACGTCACCGAGGACGAGCTCCGGAGCGCCTTCGCGAGCTGCGGCGACATCACCGCCACGACGGTGGTGGTCGACCACGTCACGGGACGCTCGCGGGGGTTCGGCTTCGTCGAGTTCGGCAGCGAGGAGCACGCGGAGCGCGCCGTCGAGAGCATGAACGGCCAGGTGCTCGACGGGCGCGCGCTCAACGTGAGCCCGGCGCGCGAGCGGGGCAGCGGCGGCGGAGGCGGCGGCCGTTCCGGCGGCGGACGCGGGGGTGGCGGCTACGGCGGCGGGGGCGCGGGCGGCCGCAGCGAGGGCCCCGGGGGCGGCGATCGCGAGCGCAGGGGCGGCCGGCGCGAGCGCTGGTGAAGCGAGTCGTCGGTCATCAGTTCTCAGTGGTCAGCCGCAGAGGCTTGGCCCCTTCCGTGGGCGCAGTCAGCGCCTCCGGCGCCTTCGCACCGAGGGCGCTGTCAGCCCGGACGCGCTTCTGGGACCGCTCGGAACCAGGAGTCAGCCCCGGAGTCCGAGAGAGAGGCATCCGCTCGGCCCGCAGGGCCGTCCGGGCTGAGTACTGACGACTGACCACTGACAACTGCCCGACGCGTCGCGTTCGCGCCCGGGCTGCAGACTCCTTCAGACGTCGAGCTCCTCGACGCTCGCGTTGGGCGCGTGGTCCATGATGAAGCGGAAGCGCGCCTGCGGGTCCTTGCCCATCAGCTGATTGAGCACCCGGTCCGTCTCGACCTCGCCGTCGACGACCACGCGCAGGGCGCGGCGGCGCTTGGGGTCGAGCGTCGTCGCGAAGAGCTCGTCGGCCTCCATCTCGCCGAGGCCCTTGAAGCGACTCACCGAGCTCTTCACGTTCTTCGGCAGCGCCGCGAGGGTCTCGTCGCGCTCGCGGTCGTCGAGCGCCCAGTGGGTCTCCTTGCCCGCGTCGATACGGTAGAGCGGCGGCTGGGCGAGGTACACGTGGCCGCCCCGCAAGAGGCCCGGCAGGTGGCGGTAGAAGAAGGTGAGCAGCAGCGTCGCGATGTGCTGACCGTCGCTGTCGGCATCCATCAAGAGGAAGACGCGGCCGTAGCGCAGCTTGCTCGGCTGGTAGCCCTCGCCGAGACCGCAACCGAGCGCGCTCACGAGATCGAGCAGCTCCTTGTTGCCCATGAGCTTCTGCGTCGTGGCCTGCTCGGCGTTCAGCACCTTGCCACGCAGCGGCAGGATGGCCTGCGTGCGCCGGTCGCGGCCCTGCTTGGCGCTGCCTCCGGCGCTGTCGCCCTCGACGATGAAGAGCTCGCACTCCTCGGGGTTCTGCGACGAGCAGTCGGCGAGCTTGCCCGGCAGGTTGAGCCGGTGGGAGGCGCTGCCCTTGCGCAGCACCGACTGGGCCGCCTCGCGCCGCGCCACGCGCACGCGCGCCGACGTGATGCTGCGCCCGACGATGGCGTCGCCCGCCGAGCCGTTCTCGAGCAGCCACTGCTCGAGCGCCGCGCGCACGATGCCCTCGACCGCCGGTGCGACCTCGGGGTTGTTGAGCCGGTCCTTGGTCTGCCCCTGGAACTGGGGCTCCTGCACGTACACCGACAAGAGGCCCACCATGCCCTCGCGAATGTCCTCGCTCGTGAGCGAGACGCCCTTGGGCTGGATCTTCTTCGCCTCCATGAAGCCGCGCACGGCCTTGACCGCCGCCGCGTTGAGCCCCGCCTCGTGCGATCCGCCCGAATGCGTCGGGATGCCGTTGACGTACGACCGGACGTAGCCCTCGGGCGCCTCGGTCCACTGCATTGCGACCTCGAGGCGCACCTCGCCCTCCTTGGCGAGGAAGAACACCGCGGGATGCACCGGCGCCTTGCCGCGCTCGGCGACCAGGCGCGGGAGAAAGTCCGCGATGCCGCCCGGGTGCAGGAAGGTCTGGTTCTCGCCCGTCTTCTGGTCCTCGAACACGATCGTGAGACCGCGGTGCAGGTACGCACGCGCCTCGAGCCGCTCGCGCACGAGCTCGGGGTCGAAGGTCGCCTTCGCCCCGAAGATCTGCTCGTCCGGGCGGAACGACACGACGGTGCCGCGCCGGCGCGTGGGCCCCGCCTTTTTGAGCTTGCCCTGCGGCGCGCCCCGCGCGTAGAGCTGCACGAACTCATCGCCGTCGCGGTGCACGTGCACCTCGAGCTCGGCGGACAGGGCGTTGACGACGCTGGCGCCGACGCCGTGCAGACCACCGGACACCTTGTAGCTCGTCGGCGCGAACTTCCCGCCCGCGTGCAGGGTGCAGAAGATGAGCTCGAGAGCGGGCCGCTTGTGGCGCGGGTGCATGTCGACCGGGATGCCGCGACCGTCGTCGGACACCGACGCCCCCTTGCCGTCGGCGCTCAGCGTCACGTGGATCTTCTTCGCGTAGCCGTTGATGGCCTCGTCGACCGCGTTGTCGACGATCTCCCAGAGCAGGTGGTGGTAGCCGCGCGCGTCGGTCCCGCCGATGTACATCGCCGGCCGGCGACGCACGGGCTCGAGGCCCTCGAGAACCTCGATGCTGGCTGCGGTGTAGGTCTCGGTCATCGTCGCGCCTTCCGGGTCTGGTCGCCGCGCAGCTCGTCGCGGCGCGGCTCGTGTCACTTGTCCGTGGTGCGCGCCTCGAGCACCGGCGTCTCCACCGGCGGCGTCACGAAGCGCGAGAAGCCGCCGCGCTTGACGATGGCGTGGCCGCGACCGCCGCGCGTCCCGACCAGGCTGCGCAGCGTGAGCGAGCGCGCGCTGCCCTTGCCCGTCTCGACCTCGATGGCGTCGAGGTCGCGCACCCCGAGCGCGGCGCCGAGCAGCTCCGCGTCGTCGTCGAGCTTGAGCACCATGACGCCCTTGCCGGGCCCGGCGAGGATCGGCAGCTCTTCGCACTCGACGGCGATGGCGTGACCGTCGCTCGCCGCGCACATCACGTGCTCGCCGCGGCGGTCGAGCGCGAAGCAGGCGATCACCTCGTCGCCCTCGTTGAGGCGGCAGAACTTGCGACCGGCGCGCGTGGAGGGCTCGCCGAAGGGGCGGAGCGAGAAGCGCATGCCGAGCCCGCGGCGCGTGACGGCGACCCCGAAGGGCGGCTCGGGCTCGCTCGCACTCTCGTTCGGCGGCGGCACCTCGCGGACGCGCGCGTCACAGGACAGGGCGGCGACGATGCGCTCGCCGTCGCCGAGCTTGAACAGGCTCTGGATGGGCTCGCCGTAGCCGGTCGTCGCAGGCAAGTCGTGGATGCGGCAGCTGTAGCAGACGCCGTGGCTCGAGAGGAACGCCACGGTGGCGCGCGTCGAGCCCGCCACCGCGGCGAGCACGCTGTCGCCCTCGCGCAGGCGCGTCGCGGCGACGTCGATGTCGCGACCGCGCTTCACCCAGCCGCTCGCGCACAGGATGACGCGCGCGTCCTCGTCGACGATGAAGTCCTCCGCGGCGAACTCGGGCTCGTTTGCATCGGCCACGACGCGCGTGCGACGCTTGTCGCCGTAGCGCTTCTTGATGTCGAGCAGCTCGCCGCGCACGAGCTCCCAGCGCTTCGCGTCGCTCTTGAGGAGGCCCTGCAGACGCTTCTGCACCAGGCGCCGCTCGGCGAGCTCGCGCTGGATGGCGAGGATCTCGAGGCGCGCCAGGCGGTAGAGCCGCAGCTCGAGGATGGCGTCGGCCTGCGCCGCCGAGAGCCCGAAGCGCCCCACGAGCTTCTCGGCCGCATCGGCCTTGCCGTCGCTCTTGCGGATGATGGCGATGACCTCCCCGAGCACGTCGAACACGAGCTCGAAGCCCTCGAGAATGTGGATGCGGCGCTCGAGCTCGCGCAGCTCGTGCTCGAGCCGGCGCGTGACCGTCGCGAAGCGAAAGTCGAGGAACTCGCGCAGCATCGGCATCAGGCCGAGCCGCTGCGGCGCCGCCACGGCCGCGCCCTCCACCGGCACGAGGCAAGTGAGGTTCACCTGCACGTTCGCCGCGAGCCCCGTGTGCTTGAAGAGGTAGGCCATCACGAGCGGCGCGTCGCTGCCGCGCTTGCACTCGAGCACCACGCGCACCTGCTCGGTCGACTCGTCGCGCACGTCCGACAGCGCCGGGAGCTTCTTCTGCAGGATGATCTCGGCGATCTTCTCGACGATCGCCTTGCGCTCGACCGCGAACGGGATGCTGGTGATGACGATGGCGTCGGGGTCGCCACGCCCGCTGCCGGGCTCGAGCTTCCACTCGCCGCGCAGCTTCAGCGAGCCGTGGCCCGTCTCGTAGACCTCGGCGAGCTCGCGCTTCGTGACCTGCAGCTGGCCCCCGGTCGGAAAGTCGGGTCCCTTGACGAACTTGAGCAAGTCCTGCGCGCGCGGCGTCGGCTCGTCGATGAGGTACACGCAGGCGTCGATGACCTCGCCGAGGTTGTGGGGCGGGATGCTCGTCGCCATGCCGACGGCGATGCCGTAGCTGCCGTTGACGAGCAGGTTCGGAAAGCGCGCGGGCACCACGACCGGCTCGCGCAGCGTGTTGTCGTAGTTCGGCCGGAACTCGACGGTGTCCATGTCGATCTCGTCGAGGAGCTCCTGGGCGAGCGGCCGCAGCTTCGCCTCGGTGTAACGCATGGCCGCCGGCGAATCGCCATCGGGCGAACCGAAGTTGCCGTGGCCGTCGACCAGCGTCGCGCGCAGCGAGAACGACTGCGCCATGCGCGCCATGGCCTCGTAGATCGCCACGTCGCCGTGCGGGTGGTACTTGCCCATCACCTCGCCGACCACCGCCGCGCTCTTGCGGTGCTTGGCGTCCGGGCCGAGGCGCATGTCGTGGTGCATCGCGTAGAGGATGCGCCGCTGCACGGGCTTCAGACCGTCGCGCACGTCCGGCAAGGCGCGGGACGTGATGACGCTGAGCGCGTAGTTGAGGTAGCGGCGCTCGGCCTCGCCCGCGAGCGAGGTGTCCGGGATCGGCGGGGGCAGGATCGAGTCCCCGCCCCGCCGGCGCCCCCCGGGCGGCGTGCCCTGGGGCGGCCCCCCACCTGGGCCGCCCCCGGCCTCGGGCGCGGTCGGGGACCTCGGGTTGGCCGCCCCCGTGAGCGGCAGGTCGAGCTGGGGGATCTTCGCCACGGCGCTTCCGGTCCTACACCGACGTTCAGTACGGTGCGCTTGAGCCAATAGCGGAGAGCGCGGCGCGCCGTCAACCGTGACCACCCGCCGACGAGCGCCCGCACGGGCGCTCCGACACCCCGAACGAGGAGCGACGCGCGCCGGCAGCCCCGCGCTGCGGCCGCAGGCTCCGTCCCGCGCCTATGGCCTTGAGACCCGGGGCGGCATGGGCTACGGCTCCCGCCGAGCTCTCGTCGAGCCGGGTCTTCCGGCCGAGCGCGCCCCCCCCGATGGCCTCACCCCGCCGCTTCATCGCATTCGTGCTGACGGCGTTCGCCATGCTGTGCGCGGGTCGGGCGTGGGCCCAGCCAGGGCCGCCGGACCAGCCGCCCGCTCAGCCCCAGCCGCCGGGCCAGCCCCAGCCCCCGGGGCAACCTCAACCCCCCCGTCCCAAGAGCCCGCCGACCGCGGCGCTGCCCCCGACGGACGCCGAGCTCGCCGCCGGGCAGCCCATCCTCGACGTGCGCTTCGACGGCAACGAGCGAGTCACCCCCGAAGAGCTCGACGGGATGATCCGCTGGATGAAGGTGGGCAAGCTCTTCAACCCGAAGGGCGTCACGCGCGACGTGCGCGAGCTCTGGGACTCCGGCTACTTCGACGGCATCGAGGTCGACCTCACGCGCCGCGACGAGGGCGTGAAGCTCCGGGTCATCGTCCAGGAGCGGCCGAGCATCAAGGAAATCACCTACACCGGCAACCACAAGCTCGACGAGGACGACCTCAACGGCATCGTCACCGCCGAGGTGAAGCTCGGCAGCATCATCAACCACGCGGCCCTGCGCCGCGCGGTGCAGAAGATCCGCGACAAGTACGCCGAGGACGGCTTCTTCCTCGCCGAGGCGCGCTACGAGGTCGTCCCGCAGAAGGACAACCAGGTCTCGGTGCGCGTGACGATCCGGGAGTACGAGAAGGTCACCGTCCGGCGCATCACCTTCATCGGCAACCACGACGTCTCGGACGACGATCTGCGCGCCTCGATGCTCACCGGCAAGGGCGGCTTCTTCGACTTCGGGCGCGGTGGCCCGTTCCGGCAGGACGCCTTCGAGCGCGACGTGCTCGTGCTGACGTCGCTCTACTACGATCGCGGCTACCTCGGCGTGCAGATCTCGGCGCCGCGCGTGCTGCTCACGCCCGACCGCACCGGCATCGACATCGTCATCACGGTGGACGAGGGTCCGCGCTTCAAGATCCGGCGCCTGAGCGTCATCGAGACCGACAGCGACGGGCGCGAGGTCGAGCCGCTCGGCGGGCACCGCACCGTCCGCGACATGGTGCGGGCGCGCCCGGGCGAGTGGTACAACGCGGCCGAGCTGGCCAAGGACATCGCCGGCATCCAGACGATGTACCGCGACGCCGGCTTCGCGCACGTCGAGGCCCGGCCCCAGAGCCAGGTCTACCCCGAGCAGCAGCGCGTCGACATCATCGTCCGCGTGCAGCGCCGCGGGCCGGTGCGCTTCGGACGCATCGAGATCAAGGGCAACACGAAGACGCGCGACCGCGTCATCCGGCGCGAGATGGAGATCAAGGAGGGCGCGCTCTTCAGCGAGACGAGGCTCGCCTCCTCGCGCCTGCGCATCGCGCAGCTCGGCTACTTCCAGCGCGTCGATCTGCAGACCGCGCAGGGCGACGACCCGGACCACATCAACGTCATGGTCGACGTCATCGAGAAGCCGACCGGCACGTTCCAGATCGGCGCCGGCTTCTCCAGCATCGAGAGCTTCATCGCGACGGCCCAGGTGCAGCAGCAGAACCTGTTCGGCAACGGCCAGGCGCTGTCGCTGCAGGCGCAGGTCTCGGGGCTGAAGCAGCTCATCGAGATCCACCTGTACGAGCCGTACCTGTTCGACAGCCCGTTCTCGGCGAACGTCGAGGCCTTCGACCAGGTGCGCTCCTACAGCCAGTTCTCGGTGGAGTCGCGCGGCGGCTCGCTCACCTTCGGCTACCCGCTCATCGACAACAAGCTCTTCGCCTCGCTCGGCTACACCCTCAAGGACGACGCGATCGACACGCGCACGACGACCACGCTCTTCGGGACGGCCGCGGCCGTGAGCGTGTTCCAGCGCCTGCCGCTCGCGAACCTGTTCAACGACGGCCTCACGTCGAGCTTCCGACCGAGCCTGACCTACGACACGCGCAACGATCGCATCTTCCCGAGCGAGGGCGTGTACCTGCAGGCCTCGAGCGAGATCGCGCTCCGCCAGTTCGGCAGCGACAACGAGTACATCAAGAACCGCCTGCTCGCGCGCTTCTACTACCCGGTCACCACCGACGTGGTGCTCAAGTTCAACGCCGAGGCGGGCCTCGTGACGAGCCCCGGCACCGACGGCGTGCCGCTCTTCGCGCGCTTCTTCCTCGGCGGCATCTTCGACCTCCGCGGCTACCGCCTGCGCACCGTGGGCCCGCGCCTCCCGCTCAAGCAGAGCCTCGACGAGAACGCGCCCTTCTACGCCAACGGCGCGAACGTCGGCGGCAACATGCAGTACTTCCAGAACCTCGAGCTCGAGTTCCCCATCGTGCAGCCGGTCGGGCTGCGCGGGGTCGTGTTCACCGACCTCGGCAACGCGTGGAACCTCGAGGGCGTGTACTGCGACGCCGCCTCGGCGAGCCTGCACGACGTGACGAACCCGTGCTTCAAGGCCGCCGACATCTTCAACGTGCGGACCAGCGTGGGCTTCGGCCTGCGCTGGATCTCTCCGCTCGGCCCGCTGCGCTTCGAGTGGGGCTTCCCGCTCAAGCCCCTGCCCTACGAAGAGACGAGCGTGTTCGAGTTCACGATCGGCAACTTCTTCTGAGCGGTCGGCCGGCCCCCCTGCCCAGAAGGAGACGACCACAGAGACGCCGAGACACGGAGAGCTGCACGGAGCCCGCAGGGTTCAGCGGCTCCTCCGTGTCACGCTCCGTGTCTCGGTGCCTCCGTGGCGCTGATCGAGTTGCTGCCTTGGCCAGCCGGACGGATCGACGCGCGCGTGTCGCTACGCGATCACTTCTTCGGCGCGGCGCTCGCGGTCGCTGTCGCCGGTGCGGACGCCGCAGCCGAGGTCGCGGCGCTCGCCGAGGCGGAGGGGGCCGCCGAGGCCGAAGCCGAGGCCGAGCCCGCCGGCGCCTCGGAGTCGCCGACGACGACCGCGCTCTTGATGTAGTCGAGCTCCGGGTAGGTGCCGTGCAGGTAGTCGTTGCCCTTGCTGGCGATGTCGCCCTGGCGGCTGGTCGTCTTCTCGCCGTAGCCGCTGTAGAACTTGCGCACCACGTCCATGCCCTCGACGACCTTGCCGAAGGGGGCGAAGCGCTTGGAGTCGAGGAAGGAGTTGTCCGTGTAGTTGATGAAGATCTGCACCGAGCGCGAGTTCGGCGAGTTGGTCTGCGCGTACGTGACGAAGCCCTCGGTGTTCGACTGCTTGACCGGATCGTCCTGGATGTTGGCGTTGAGCCACTTGGTCGCTACCTCGGGCACACCGTGGATGCCAAACTGCACCATGAAGTCCTTGGGCGATTCCGGCTTCTTGACGACGCGGAAGAGCGCGACGTCGGTGAAGTAGCCGAGCTTGACGAGGTTGAAGAAGCGATCGGCGCCGTTGGGGGCCCAGTCGCGCGTGACCTCGATGACGAAGTCTCCCTCGGTCGTCGTGAAGCGGGCCTTGAACTTGTCGGGCGCCGTCAGCGTGGCCTTCTCCGGAGCGAGCAGCGCCGGATCGACGGGCGTCTTCGGCGCCGCCGCCGGGGCCGAGGGCTTCGGCGCGACGGTGCGCGAGCTGGCGCTCGAGCGCGGCTTCTGCCCCGTGTCCTTGGTGGGCTCCGGCGCGGAGCTGTCGCAGTGGAGGCCGAAGAGCGCGATGGCCATGGTCAGGGTCAGGGTGCGTCGCATGGGTCTTCCTCTCATGTCGGGTGGCGCCGTGCCGAGCCCGCCTGCGGCGCGCACCATGGCAGGATCGCGGCCGCGTTTCCAGCGTCCGTCGAACGGGGCCGGCAACGCGGCCCCGATCCCGCGCCGGCGCGGCGGCGTCGGGCGGCAGGTCTCGGGCTTCAGGACCCCCGACCGGGCGCCGAGCTACAGCAGCTCGCCCGACGGATCGACCGCGAAGTCGTAGCTGCGCACCGGCCCGGCGACGGTCACGGCGATGGAGACCGGGTCGAGGCGCTGGAAGGACAGGTGCACCGACTTCGAGTACGGCGTGTCGAGCACGTAGAGGCCCGCCTGCGGCACCGCGTCGACCCAGCGGACGTCGGCCCCGTAGAGCTCGAGGCTCCACTCGCCGCGCAGGCCCGTCCAGAACGCGAGACCCTCGAGGAGCACGCCCTCGGCGAGACCACCCGCGGCCGGGGACTGGAACACCTCGGTGTAGCCGACGCCGGTGCGCTCGTCGGCGAGCCGCGTCCAGCTGATCTCGTGCAGCACGGTGCGACCCTCGTCGCCGTCGAGCCACACCGCCTCGGCCCAGCCGTCGACCGCGACGACCCCGTCCGTGAGGCCCGTCCACTCGTGGTCGACGACGATGCCCTCGTCGTCGTTGGCGACGACGGTGATGAGCTGGGAGCCCGCGAGCGCCCGGCCCATGACCGCGCAGTCCGCGCCATGCTCGACGCTGACCGTGGCGCCGTCGACCGCCACGATGGCGCAGGGCAGGTCGACGAGGAGCGCGGCGCCGATGGCGGCGGCCGAGGTCTCGGGGTCGTCCCCCGCGGCGAAGCTCGTGCCGAGCTCGATCGCTCGGGCGGTGAGCACGAGCGCCTGGGTCGCCCCGGTCGCCTCGACGAGGGCGTCGGTGGCCTCGGCAACCCCGAGCGCGCTCTGCGCCGGCTGGCAGGCGACGAGGCCGAGCCCGAGCGCTGCGAACGCGCCAAGGGCCGCACGCCGAGGGAACACCGTCGTCCGAGCCCAGCGTGTGCGCGAAAGCTGCCCGTCCATGCCGCCGCTCCTCGCAACCCCGGCCGGGGTCGCTCTTCGCCTCGCATGTTCGCACGCCGCGCGCGACGTTGCAGCATCGACGGCGACCCCCGCCGCGGCACTCGACCGCCGGAGTCGCGAGATCGAGGCGGCCGAGCTCGCGAAGCGGGCTATGCTCGGAGCGTGTTCGTGTGTCCAGAGTGCGGGGCTGGCTTCCGGGCGGGGAGTCGCTGCACCCGCGACGGCTCGCTCCTCGCCGACAGCGCGAGCGATCCGCTCCTCGGTGCGACCGTGGGTAGCTACCGGCTCGCGTCGCTCCTCGGCGCCGGCGGCATGGGCCGCGTGTACAAGGGGGTGCACCCGGACATCGGCAGCCGCGTCGCGGTGAAGGTGCTCGCGGGCAGTGAGGAGATCCAGGACGCCGACGTGCAGCGCTTCTTCGCCGAGGCGCGGGCCGTCAACCTCATCCACCACGAGGGCATCGTCAACGTGCTCGACCTCGGGTGGCTGCCGAGCCCCCGGCCCGACGCGCGCGCGAGCCTGCCCTTCATCCTGATGGAGCACCTCGACGGTGCGCCCCTGTCGAGCCACATCCTCGAGCGCGGGCCTCTGCCCCTCGACGAGCTCGCCCGACTCGCGCTCGAGGTCCTCGACGCGCTCGCCGCCGCACACGAGCGCGGCATCGTCCATCGAGACATCAAGCCCGACAACATCTTCGTCACGCGCGCCGGCCGGTCGAAGCTGCTCGACTTCGGCATCGCGAAGCTACGACGGACCGGCGTGACGGTGCCGGGCGCGACGCGCTCGCTCGTGGCCGCGCACCAGACCGCCCAGGGCTCGCTCCTCGGCACGCCGCATTACATGGCCCCGGAGCAGGCGCTCGGGCAGGAGGCCGACGCGCGCAGCGATCTCTACGCCATCGCGCTCGTGCTCTTCGAGGGCGCCACGGGCCGCAAGCCGTTCCACGGGGCCTCGCTCTACGAGCTGCTGCGCCAGCACGTCGAGCAGCCCATGGCCGATCCGCGCGTGTTTCGCCCGGACATGCCCCCGGCCTACGCCGCGGTGATCCTGCGTGCCGCGGCCAAGCTGCCCGCAGAGCGCTTCCAGTCGGCGCGCGAGCTCGGGGCCGCGCTCCATCGGGCGGCGTTTCCGCCCGTCCCGTTTCCGCTCGGCGGCGCGGTTGCGGCCGCGCAGCCCGCCGGGGCCAGCGGCGCGAGCCCCGCTATCTCGTACGGCGTGCAATCGGTCGGACCGGCGACCTGGGCAGAGGTGCATGCGGCCGCGCCAGCGAGCGCGTACGCCCAGCCCGCACCCGCGGCACCGACCGCGCCGCCGGCCGCGGGCCGAGCCTACGTCGTCCCTGGCGCCACGCCGGGCACGCTCGCGTCGGCCACCGCCCAGGGCACGCGGCGCGCTCCCACCGAGGGCGAGCCGCCGCCCGGCACGCTCAAGGGCGTCGCGAGCCCCACCCAGCTGAGCCCGAGCCCGCCTCGCGCGCGCCGGCGAACCGCGCTGTGGCTGGGGCTGCTCGGGTCGGCCTGCCTCGCCGCGCTCGTCGCGACGCTCGTGGTCGTGCTGGCGCCGGCCCGCGGGGCCAAGCAGGCCGCGGCGTCGGCGAAGCGAGCGACCGATGCAGCGCCCCGCGACGACCGCGGAGGCGCGCCGGCGGCGCCCGTGAAGTTCAAGAGCACGGCCTTCGACGTGTCGGGCTATCTGCCGGCCGCGGTGGCCACGGCACGCGACCAGTACCCCGACGCGAGCCTCGTCTTCATCAGCGCGAACGGCGTCGACGCCAAGGGCATCGTCGACCTCACGGTCGCGATCACCAACCAGGCCACCTACCGCTTCCGCTCCCGCGCACACCAGAACGCATGCGTGATGATCACCGCCACGCAGCTCGGGGTGCAGAGCTACCTGTTCCCGGGTGACGTGTGCGAAGACGAAGGCGCCGACGTACCGCTACCGCGCTGCACCTTTGCCGAGGTCATGGCGAAGGCGACGGCTCAGGGGCGACCGGAGGGCAACGCCCCGGCCATGGTCACCTACCAGAGCGACGACAAGTCGGGCGCGATGTGGAGTGTCATGATCGGCCTCTTCTTCGCTCGTTCCGTCCCGGACGACTGCTGACCCCGGAGCCGCGCGGCCGACCCTGAGCCCGCCGCCCGAGGCTGAGGCCGGGGGCAAGAGCCTGCCGCCGGAGGAGGGGCCGAGGAGCCTTGCACGACCCACCGATGGATTGCAGTTCTGCAAGAACGACCTCCGATGCACCACTGCAACCATTGGAATTCATGAGTCGTTTTAGCGGCACGGTTCCTGCTTGGAGGTAACCGGCGTCCGGCGGTGACCTTCCCCCCCGGGTCCCCTGTGACGCTGTTTTCTGCGCACCGCCCCGCGGTGACGCCGGTACGAACGGATGGAACGCGCTCACGACGGCCGGTGGCCGGTCGTGGGCCCATGCTCAGCTCGCAGGTGCCATGTTCACCATCGTCCAGGAGCTCGGAGCGGATTCCCATCGTGAGCCCCGAGCGGGCTCAGACGCCGATCAGGCGGGCACGGACAAGCTCGAACGAGCGCCCGAGCCATCCGCGGAGCGTCCGGGGCCGCTCGACGCGAACCTCGAAGATGCGCGCACGGTCGAGCCGCGCGAGTAGGTAGTCGTCGCTCGTGGCGAGCTCGTCGGCGAGACCGAGCTCGAGCGCGCGCGTGCCATGCCAGTGCTCGCCGGTGGCCACCTGAGCCACGTCGAGGGCTGGACGGTAGCGCCGGACGAAGTCCTTGAAGAGACCGTGCGTCTCGTCGAGCTGCGCCTGGAACTTGCGGCGCCCCTCGTCGGTGATCTCGCCGAACACGCTGACGGTACGCTTGTACTCGCCGGCGGTCATCTCGCGGTAGTCGACGCCGTGGCGCTCGAGCAAGCGGTGGAGGTTCGGCACCGGGGCGGCGACGCCGATGGAACCGAGGATCGCGAACGGGGCCGCCACGATGCGCTCGGCCACGGCGGCCATCATGTAGCCACCGCTCGCGGCGACCTTGTCGACGCACGCCGTCAGGCGGATGCCGCGGTCGCGAAGCCGCGCGAGCTGCGAGGCCGCGAGCCCGTAGGCGTGCGCCGCACCCCCGGGGCTCTCGAGGCGCACCACCACCTCGTCGTTCGGCTGCACCACGAGCGCGAGGGCGCTCACCTCCTCGCGCAGCGACTCCACGGCGGTGGCGAGGAGATCCCCCTTGAAATCGAGCACGTACACCGACGGATTGGCGCTCGACGCCGCCGCCCGCTCCCGGCGTGCGAGCTCCTTGTGGTGCCTGCGAGCCGCCTTTGGGTCCATGCCGGCGCGGCGCACGGCCTCGGCGGCACGCCCCATGCGCTCGTTCACGCGCTCGACGCGCACGCGGAGGCGCGAGCGGCCGCGCCCGGCGCGCGCTCGCCCGAAGACGACGGCCGCGCACGCGAGCACCGTGACGAACACCACGAAGGCTTTCGCCGCGAAGGCGAGCGTGTCCCACAGTACGTCCGGCATGGGGGCGGATTAGCCAACCGCCCCGGCGCGGGCCAACAAGCGCGGCCCCGCGGCCCGGCGCCATCACGAGCGTCGCGGCGTCACGGCCGGGCGGTCCCTGCCGCCGGCGTGGCGAGCGGCCCGTCCGGCGCGAGCGGCGGCAAGGGCCTGCCGAACGACGCCGCCCAGAGCCGAGCCGCCGCCGCGCGGATCTCGCCGGTCGGGCGACCGAGCAACGCGAGCACGAGGGCCGCGACGCGCTCGCGCGCGGGGCGCCCCGGCGGGAGCTCGGGATCGGCGAGCCCGAGCTCGCGGCCCAGGCCCTCGAGGATGACCGCCGCCGCCGGCATCTCCACGCTGCCGAGCGCCGCATCGACCAGGAGGAAGCGGGCGACGAGGAGCAGGTTCACGCCCGGGGTAGCCGTGTCGCGCGCCAGGGTCGCCAGGTACGCGGAGAGCTCGGCGCTCGAGCGCCGGGCGGGCTCGCCGCCCTGCCCGGCGACGGCCGCCGGTCCGAGACGCACGCCGAGCGCCTGCGGAATGGGCAGGTCGGTGCCGTCGTCGAGCCGGTGCTCGACCTCGTGGATCTCGATGGACGCCGCGAGGGCGTCGGTCGCCTCGGCGAGCACGCGCCGTACCTCCGGCCGGGCGAGCTCGGGGCCGAGTGCCGCGAGCGCCGCCCGCTCCTCGGGGCGAGCGCTCGCGCCCAGGCTGTCGAGCCAGCCGTCCGGAAGCTCCAGGGTGCGGGCGCCCACGAGTCGGAGCCCCTGCGCGGCGAGGCGCGTCTCGATACCGTCGAGGATGCGCTCGCGCTCGCCAAGCAGCGTCCCCGCACGGGCGCCGTCCGCCCCGAGCGCCACGCCGAGCTCGCGCCGCACCACCTCGCCCGCGGCGCGCTCGAAGCTCGAGCGGCCAGGCCACTCGTCCTCGGGCCGGCGCGAGAACGCGAGCGACGCGCCGGGCGCGAGCGCGGGCAGGAGCAGCCGCAAGAGCTCGTCCTCGGTCTGGTCGAGCAACACGAGCGCCTCGCGCATTCCCGGCCGGACCATGCCCATGAGCAGCATGCGCGTCGCGAGCCGGTCGAGCCGGCGGAGCCGGAGTGCGCGCACCACGCGCT
Organism: Polyangiaceae bacterium; assembly: GCA_020848455.1. GTDB lineage: Bacteria > Myxococcota_A > Polyangia > Polyangiales > Polyangiaceae > JACRDA01. The sequence goes on along the minus strand of JADLAB010000532.1, from coordinate 29,723 downwards.
CGCCCGAACGCCAAGGGCGCTCGGCCGCGATGCGGTAGGCGAACACGACCGGGCGGCGGTGGCCGTCGGCGTAGGTGAGGACGTCGCCGTCGACGTAGACGGCGATCCGCGCGCGCCCGAGGGCCGCGTCGAGCGCACCGACCGCGTCCCCGAGGGGCTCGGCGCCGGTCCCCTGCTCGACGACTGCACGGAGCGCCGCGGCGAGCGCGCCCACCGCCCGCACGACCTCGGGTCCGAGCGCCTCGACGGCGCCGGCGTCCACCAGAGTCGCGGCCGCCTCGCGGACCTCGGCGCTCGCCGCCTCGTCGCGGGCGCCGCGCTCGGCGAGCACCGCGAGCGCCGTCACGAGGCGCGGCAGGCGCTCCCCGAACACCTGCGCCACGACGTCGCCGGTCGGGAGCTGCTCGTAGCGGCGCTCGGGCGCCTGGGCCGGGCCGGCCTCGCCACTGGCTCGGACGAGCGCGAAGACCAGGGCGGCCACCACGAGCCCGAGCCCACCGAGCGCCAGAAGCGCGGTCACGCGGTAGCTGCGGCGGAGCGCCGCACCGCGCGGTCGCTCCCACTGCGCCGCGGCGTACGCGGCCGTGAGGGCCGTCCGATCGGCGGTGGGCCCGAGCGGACGCCCGTGCAAGATGAGGAACGCGCGCTGGTACAGCTCGGCCGGGCCCGCCCCGGGCGCCTCGCGCCGCGCCGCAGCGAGGAGCTTCCGCATGCGGGCCCGGGCCAGCCAGCCGAGCACCGGATCCACCCGCAGCTCGCGCCGCGCCACGGCGGGGTCGCCGCCCGCGTCGGCCGCGCTCGCGAGCGCATGGGACAGTGCCGCGCGAATCAGGCCCCAGACGCTAGACCAGCGTGCGCCGGGCCGCATCCGAATCGACGGCCGGGCGCTTCGGCGGGCGTGGCCGCGATTGGCGCAGCCCGGCCGTTGCACTAGAACGAAGCACCGGCCATGAGCAGCGACGGCACGACCGCACCGAGCAGGGTCGCCGTGAGCATCCTCGACGAGATGCGCACGAGCTACCTCGACTACGCCATGAGCGTCATCATCGGCCGGGCCATCCCCGACGTTCGGGACGGCCTGAAGCCGGTGCACCGGCGCATCCTCTACTCGATGTTCGAGCAGAACATCGGCCCCTCGAGCGCCTACAAGAAGTGTGCGCGCGTCGTGGGCGACGTGCTCGGCAAGTACCACCCGCACGGCGACCTCGCCGTCTACGACGCGCTCGTGCGCATGGCGCAGGACTTCAGCCTGCGTGTGCCGCTCGTCGACGGGCAGGGCAACTTCGGTTCGGTCGACGGCGACTCGCCCGCGGCCATGCGCTACACCGAGTGCCGCCTGGCGGCCGTGGCCGTGGAGCTGCTGAACGAGCTCGACCGCGAGACGGTCGACTTCATCCCGAACTACGACGACAGCGAGAAGGAGCCGAGCGTCCTGCCGGCGAAGTTCCCGCAGCTGCTCGTCAACGGAGCGAGCGGCATCGCGGTCGGGATGGCCACCAACATCCCGCCCCACAACCTCGGCGAGATCGTCGACGCGACCATCGCGCTCATCGACGACCCGGACGTCGGGCTGCGCGAGCTGCTGCGGCTCGTGCCCGGGCCGGATTTCCCGACGGGGGCCCTCATCTACGGCCGTGCCGGCATCGAGCAGGCGTACCTCACGGGCCGCGGGTCGATCGTCGTGCGCGCGCGCACCTTCGTCGAGCCGATCCCCGGCCACGAAGGGCGCGAGCAGATCGTCATCACCGAGATCCCCTACCAGTGCAACAAGGCCCGCCTGGTCGGACGCATCGCCGAGCTCGTCAAGGACAAGCGCATCGAAGGCGTGAGCGAGATCCGCGACGAGAGCGACCGCGAGGGCATCCGCGTCGTCATCGAGCTCAAGAAGGACAGCTTCTCGCAGGTGGTCCTGAACCAGCTGTTCCGCCTGAGCGGCCTGCAGACGAGCTTCGGGGTCATCAACCTGTCCATCGCCGACGGGCGCCCGCGCGTGCTCACGCTGAAGGAGACCCTCGAGCACTTCATCGCCCACCGGCGCGAGACGGTGCGGCGCCGCTGCCGCTACGAGCTCCGGCGCGCCGAGGCGCGCCGCGAGCTGTGCGAGGGGCTCGGCATGGCGACCACCGACATCGACCGCGTGGTGGCCACGATCCGCGCGGCGCGCGACCCGGAAGAGGCGCGCGAGCGCCTGATGGAGCTCCGCCTCCGCGGACTCGGTGAGTTCCTGCGTCGCGCCGGCCGCCCCGAGGACGAGGCCGTCGCAGCGGACGCGCGCGGCGACTACCGCCTGACGGAGCGGCAGGCGCGCGCCATCCTCGAGATGCGCCTGGCGCGCCTCACCGGGCTCGAGCGCGAGAAGCTCGCGGCGGAGTACGGCGAGCTCGCGAGCGAGATCGCCCGGCTCACCGCCCTGCTCGGCGACGCGAAGCTCCTCATGGCGCTCATCAAGGAGGAGCTCGGCGAGGTACGCGCGCGCTTCGCCGGCCCGCGCCGCACCGAGATCGTGGCAGCCGAGGCCGAGATCCAGCTCGAGGACCTCATCCAGCAAGAGACGGTCGTCGTGGCGATCTCCCACCTCGGCTACGTGAAGCGCACGCCCGTTTCGACCTACCGGGCGCAGCGGCGCGGGGGCAAGGGCCGCACCGGCATGGCGGCACGCGACGAGGACTGGGTGAGCCAGCTGTTCGTGGCGTCGACGCACTCCTTCGTCTTCTTCTTCAGCGATCGCGGCAAGGTCTACGTCAAGAAGGTCTACGAGATACCCGAGGCGCCGCCCAACGCGCGCGGGCGGGCGATCGTGAACTTCGTCGGCATGGAGGAGGGCGAGAAGGTCGCGGCCATCACGCCCGTCGAGCAGTTCGTGGCGGGGCGCTTCGTCGTCACCCTCACCAAGCGCGGCCAGATCAAGAAGACCGAGCTCGCCGAGTACGAGAACTATCGCGACAAGGGCATCATCGGCGTCCGCATCGACGACGGCGACGAGCTGCTCACGGCGGCGGTGACCGACGGCGAGTGCGAGTTCCTCATCGGCACGCGCCAGGGCATGGCCATCCGTTTCTCCGAGAAGGAGGTGCGCCCCCTCGGGCGCGCCACGATGGGCGTGAAGGCGATCGAGCTCGGCGAGGGCGACCAGGTGGTCGGGCTCGGCGTCCACCAGCCCGGCAGCGAGCGCGACGGCGTGCTGGCGGTGTGCGAGCAGGGCTACGGCAAGCAGACGCCGCTCGCGGAGTTCCGCCTCCAGAGCCGCGGCGGCAAGGGCGTCATCCTCATCGACGCGAGCGAGCGCAACGGCCCCGTGGTCGGCGTCGGGATGGTGCAGGACTCGGACGAGCTCATCGTCATCACCGACCGCGGGCAGACCCTGCGCACCACGGTGAGCGGCATCCGCGAGACCGGCCGCAACGCCCAGGGCGTGCGCGTGATGGACGTCGCGGACGGCGAGCGCGTCGTCGCCCTCGAGACCTACGCCGAGACGGAGGCGACGGCATCCGTCGGCCCCGCCACCGACGTGCCGGGCGACGAGGGCGGCGAGCCCGCGAGCGAGGCCAAGAGTGGACGCGAGCAGCACTCGAGCGGCGCGCCGGACGACGAGGCCCCGGGCGGCAGCACCTCACCCCCGGTGAGCAGCGACGACGAGCCCGGCGAGCGCGAGTAGCCCGGCGCGCGCCGGGGTCGAGGTGGTCGCCCGCGAAGGCCCCCGACCTCTGCCGGAAGCCGGATCGCGCCAGGTGTGGTAAGGCCCTGCTCCGTCTCGGGCGCCCGCACCGCAGGCGCGGCCTCTCGACATTGGAAGCGCGCCCCGAAATCCGGCACAATCGGGGCGCGTGACTTCCCTGCCCTCACCCGACCACCATGCGGAGGCGCGGTCGTGAAGATCTGCCCCGCCTGCTCGCGCGAGCTCGAGGGCGCAGTCACGCACTGCCCGGACGACGGCGCGGCGCTCGTGTACCTCGACACGGCGACGAACGAGCGGGCCCAGCACCTGCTCGGGCAGGTGATCGACGGCCGCTACCGACTCGAGCGCGTCGTCGGGCGCGGGGGCATGGGCACGGTCTACGCGTGTCGCCACGTGGTCGTCGGCAAGACCTTCGCGATGAAGGTGCTGCGCCCGGGCGTCGAGCGCTCCGAGGAGGTGCTGCAGCGCTTCATCCGCGAGGCGCAGGCGGCCAACGCCATCGAGAGCCGGCACATCTGCGCGATGACGGACTTCGGGCAACTGCCCACGGGCGCGTTCTACGTCGTGATGGAGCTGCTCGACGGCATGAGCCTGACGCGCGCGCTGCGCGAGCAGCGCATCGGGCGACGCGATCTCGTGCGCGTGTTCGTGCAGGTCGCCGACACGCTCGACAAGGCGCACCGCGCGGGCATCGTGCACCGCGACCTCAAGCCGGACAACGTGGTGCTGGTCGCGGACGAGGACGACCCGTTCTTCGTCAAGCTCGTCGACTTCGGCATCGCGAAGATGATGCAGGCGCGCGCCTCGAGCCTCACCGAGACGGGTGTCGTGCTCGGCACGCCCTACTACATGTCGCCCGAGCAGGCGCGCGGGGACGCCCTCGACCACCGCAGCGACATCTACTCGCTCGGCATCGTGATGTACCGCGCCTTCACCGGGAGGCTGCCCTTCGTGGCGGACTCGGCGATGGGCGTCCTGACGCGCCACATCACGGAGGAGCCGGCCCTGCCGAGTCGCCTGTGCGAGGTAGAGCCCGTGACCGAGCGTGTGATCTTGCGCTGCATGCAGAAGCGACCCGAGGCGCGCTACCAGTCGATGGCCGAGGTGGCGGCGGCCCTGCGCACCGTGCCCGCGCACCTCGAGCCGCGACCGCGCCCAGCCGCCGAGCCCGAGCCAGGCCCCGCGTCCCTGCCGACCTACGTTTCGAGCGGCGGCGCGAGCCCGCAGGCGGCGGTCGTCGGCCTGCCTGCTGCACCCGCCCTGCCAGTCGCCGGCCCGATCTCCCATCCGGCCGAGGCGCGATACGGCTCCGGCGCCACGAGCACCCCAGCGTGGAGCGGGATGCCCGCAGCGACTGCGGGCCGCTCGATCCAGGAGCCCGCGTGGGCGTCGGCTGCGACGAGCCCGGCGGTCGTGTCGCGCGAGCTGCTCGGCGAGGCGGGCACCCACCGCGGCCTCGTGCGGCGCGTCGAGGCCCGCCCGCAGCACACCGGCAAGGTCGCGCTCGTCGGTGTCTCGGCCGCGACGCTCGTGCTCCTCGGCGGGCTCGTGGCCTTCGCGCTGCTGAAGCGCCCCGCGACCGAGGCCGGGAGCTCCACCGCGTCGAACGGCGCGTCGCCCGTCGCCGCCGCGAGCGCCGAGCCACACCCCGGCGCTGCGACGACGCGCGTGCCGGGCGAGCACCTCGCGCCCGACGCGCGCGCGACCGCCGAGGCGGAGCCGACGGCGCCGACGAGCTCGGTCGCCACGCCCCCCGAGCCCGGTGCGAGCGCGAGCGACGGCGAGGGAGCCGCCTCTGCGGCGCCGACCGCGACGACGCGGCCGCCGAGCACGGTCCGGTCCGCGCCCGTGACGCAGCGCACGGGCACGGCGCCACCGCCCGCGACCGCGGACACGACCCCAGCCCCGACGCCGACGCCGGCGGCACCACCCACGATCCGGAGCCCCTTCGAATGACGATGCACCGAGGCACGCCGCACCGACGCCGGCTGGCTCCCAGGCTGGCGCGCGCCTTCGCGCCGCTCGCTGCGGCGGCGGTGCTCGCGGGGCTCCCCGGTGCGCCGGGGCTCGCGCACGCCCAGCAGCCCATCTCCACGCAGCAGCGCCAGGAAGCCAAGCGCCTCTTCAACCAGGCATGGCTCGCCTACAACGAGGGTGAGTACGAGGAAGCCATCCTGAAGTGGGAGCAGAGCTACGACATCTCCCACGAGCCGCTCATCTTCGAGGCCATCTCGAACGCCTACAAGCAGCTCGGCGACTTCAAGCGCGCCCGCGAGAACCTGCAGAAATACCGCGACGCCGCGCCGAAGAGCGAGTGGGAACCGCTCGACGCACGCCTCGCCGACCTCGGGCAGCGCCTCGCCGACGCCGAGCAGGCGACCGAAGCGGCGCGGCAGGCCGAGGCGGAGCGCAAGGTGCGGGAGGACGCCGAGGCGCGCGAGCGGCGGCGCATCGAGGCCGAGCGCGCGGTGCAGGACGACGGTGAGCCGCGCCGCATCGCCGGCTGGGTGCTCACCGGCATCGGCGGGGCGGCGGTGATCGCCGGGCTGTCCGCGGACGGCGTCGCCGCGAGTCGGCGCCCCGACGACGCGGTCGTGTGCAGCACCAGCACCGAGCTACAGCTGTGCCGTGCGAGCGCCCGCGACGACATCGCGAGCAGCAACGCGCTCGCACTCGGCGGCGACGTGACGTGGATCCTCGGCGCCGCCGCGGTGGTGACCGGTGTCGTGCTCGTGGTGACGGCGCCGCCCGTCCCCAGCATCGACGCGGCGCCCGAGCTCGGGCTCGCGCTCGAGGTGCGTCCGGCGGGCGTCGGCGCGGTCGCACGCGGCCGGTTCTGAGGCCCGCGTTCGTGCCGCGGAGCGGGCGTGCGACGCGGTCGCGCGCGGCGGCTCCCACCCGTCTCGAGCACCCGCGGTCCGCACGACAAAGCCGCTCGCGCGGCTCGCCAAAGCGTGTAGTCTCGTCGAATCATGCACACACTGGAGCGCCTTCTCGCATGCGCCGCGGTGGAGGCATTGCAGAAGCGCGAGCACATCCTGATCGGGGTGGGACGTCACCAGGCGCTGCTCGACGAGCTCGAGGGCGTCATCGCCCCCGAGCGCGCAGCGCTCGAGCGCGCCGTGGAAGACGGCGCGCTCGGCGGAGCGCTCGGCGAGGCGCCCGCGCTCGAGACGCTCGAGGTACTCGTCGATCGCATCGTCGTGCGCCTCATGGACTCGGACCACGTCGACGACATCTTCGCCGAGGACCGCCTCATCCGCCGCGATGCCTTCCGCTCGCTGCGCGCCCTGCTGGAGGAGCGCGCACGCGCCACGCGGGACGACGCCACGCCGCCGCCCGCCGGCACGACGACCGTCGAGCTCGACCGTCTCGGCTACGTGGTCGCGACCGTCGCGGAGCGGGCGCAGGCGTCGCTCGTGGCCGGTGCCCTCGAGCGCGCCGCCGAGAACGCCGGGGCCACCTTCGCGGCGCTCGACGCCGCCGAGCGGCGCGCGAGCTTCGGTGTCCACGACGCCTCGCCGGAAGCTCGCCTCGAGCTCGAGGAGGCGATCACCGAGGAGCTCGTCGAGCTCGTGGATGCCGAGCTCGTGGAGCTGCCGGGCGTGGAGCAGATCCTGCGTCTGCCGACCGGCGCCGCGCGCGCGACCGGCTTCGAGGCGGCGCTCGCCGGCGCGGTGGAACGCGTGGAGGAGCACACCTCGTGCGCCGCGGCCTGCACGCTGGTCGACGAGCGCACGCTGCTGGCCGCGCTCACGCCGCTCACGGACGAGGACGCGCGCAACGCCGACGGACACCTCGCGCTCTTCGTCGAGGAGCTCGAGCGCGCCGTCGGCGCGTTGCGACGACCGCGCAGCCGGGCGTTGCACACGGCCCATGCGGGCAAGTCCGACCAGGACGGTCCGCCGGCGAGCCGCGCGCGCGTGCGCCGTCGCCCCACCGAGCAGCCCCACCGCGAGGCCGCGCCGCGCGGCCGTGCCCGCAGCGTGAGCTCCGCGCCGCCGCCCGTGACGCGACCAGCGCGCGAGCGGCGCACGGCGGCCGCGACACCGCCGCGCGCCGCCGCCAAGGCCCAGCCGAGTCACGCGCGCAAGCTCGCGACGACCCCGCAGGCCAAGCCCGATGACGCCGTGCCGGTCGCGCGCGGCGCGCGGCGCAGGCGCTAGGTCGCGCCGTCACTCCCCGCCCGCGTCCCGGCGGTAGAGCCACACGATCGGCACGCCGTCGAGGCCCGCCACCTGCGCTGGCACCACGGTGCCGAACGCCACCCAGCTCTGGTACTCGACGCCCGCCATGTGCATCTCGTGGTGGTAGATCGCGAGGTCGGCCGCGCCGACGTCGCGCGTCTCGCCGCGCAGATCGCGTCGCACGACGCCGTCACGGAGCAGCATGTCCCACGCGGGCCAGGCGGTGTCGTGCAGGAAGACGCGCGCCCGGGGCGGCGCGACGGCATCGAGATACGCCGCGAGGGCGCCGGTCTGGTACCCCCAGAAGCCGCGGTTGAGACCGAGCGTTGCCGCGCCTGGCGTCCCGCCGACCAGCGGCGTGTAGCTCGACAGCCCCCACGGGTGCGCATGGGCGCACTCGAGCACCGGGGCCACGAGAACGCTCGCCCCGAAGCCGAGCTCGAGCAGCGGGACGCCACCCGGCCGGCGCTCCGAGCGCGGCCACAGGCGCGCGGCGCCCTCGACCGCAGCGAGCACCCCGAGCCCCGCGAAGAGCGCGACGAACGGGTACGCCGTCATCCAGTGCTTCGTGCCGCCGAAGATGGGCGTCTTCGGGGAGAGCCACGCGGCGTACTGCACCGCGATCGCGAGCAACCAGAACGACGCCGCCCCCGCGCCGGCGTCGATGCCCTCTCCCACGGGTGGCGCCGCGGAGCCCGCCCTCGTGCCGTCAGGCTGCGCACACGCCAGGCCCGCGGCCGGGGCAGCGGCGCTCCCCGCTGCGGGCTCGGCGGGGCGAAGGCCGCGCAGCCGCCGCGCCAGGACGCTCAGCAAGGCCCGAGTCGCGCCGATGTGGCTCGCGAGGGCGCCGCGGCTCGCGGCCCCCAGCCCGAAGAAGAACGCCGCGAGCGTGACGCCCGGCACCGTCGCGGCCGTCATGAGCCACGCGTAGCCGCGCGGCATCGGCGGCTGCCAGTAGTTCACACCGAGGAACTCCATGTTGTAGTAGACGTGCTCGAGGTGGAAGCGCGCGTAGCCGACGAGGCGCGCGAACGTGTCGCGCCACAGCCAGGGCCACGTGCCGAGCCACAGGAGCGGGCCGACGACCGCCATCGCGAGCCCCGCGGCGAGCGCGCGGCGCGCGAGCGTCCGGCGCGCGACGCCGCCGTAGCGCGCCGGCACGAGCATCAGCGCGGCGTGCACCAGGCACGCGATCGGCAGGAACCAGGCATTGTGCTTGGTGTTGAGCGCCAGTCCGAAGGCCAGACCGGTGAGGATCGGCCAGGCGACTCCTCCCCGTCCCAGCGTCCGCCAGTAAGAGTACGCGCACGCGGTCCACATCGTCACGACCGGCGCGTCGAAGCACGCCAGGTGCGCGTGGAAGAAGAAGTGGGGCATCGCGCCGAGCGAGACCGCCGCCACGACGCCGCACAGCCGCCCGTAGGCGCGCGTCCCCCAGAGGTAGACGAGCCCGACGCCGAGGCCGGACAGCACCATCGCCGGGAAGCGGTAGCTCGTGCCCTCGGTGGCGAACCAGCCCCACTTCTCGAACAGCACGTGGTGCGACAGCGCGAACAGAGACTTGACGAGTGCCGGATGCTCGGCGTTGGCTCGCCAGTAGTCGTCGGCGCGCGCCACCGCCTGGGCGGGGCTCGTCCACAAGAGCTCGAACCAGCGCTCGTAGCTGCGCGCGGCGTCGAAGTAGAAGCCCTCGTCACGGGCGTAGCCGAGCCCCTTCACGGTCGCGAGCAGGAGCGCGGTGTAGGCGGCCGCGAGCAGCAGGCCCACGAGCGGATCGGCCAGGCCGCTCGTGACCGGCCGCCGCAGACCGCCGAGCCAGCGCAGACGCGAGCCCTCGCGCGTCATCGGCTGTCCGCCTCGAAGCAGAAGTGTCGGTGCCGTGCCTCGTCCGCGCGCACCGCGAACACCACCTCGGCATCGCGCGCGCCCGCGTGCGACCCGAGCGCGAAGTCGAAGCCCGCCCAGCCCTCCCCGTCACGGTGCACCCAGTGCCCCACGAGCTCACCGTCCACGCGCACGTCGAGCTCGACCGGCGCGCCCGCAAGCTCGCGCTCGACCATCCAGTAGATTCCCCCGTGGCCGCGAATGCGCGTGCCGAGCTCCACGCCGCGATAGCGCAGCTCGAGCGCGCGCCCCCCGAGCGGCGGGTGCGCAAAGATGCAGCGCCGAGCGCGGAAGCGCTCGTCGGCGATCACGGTGACGCTCACGTTCATGAACTCGCCGCCGGGACACTGGAAGCGCGCGGCCGGGAAGGTCGGATGGCCCCCCAGGTTGCCCGCCGAGACGCGCGCGCGCGCCGTGAAGGGACAGGGAGCGGCCGCCGCACCGTCGCTCACGGCCACGGCGAGGCGCTCGGGCACCACGGCGTCGACGAAGTCGAAGACCGGCACCTCGGCGGCCGGATTCTCGAGGCGCCGGAAGGTGAAGGCGCCGCTCTCGGAGCGGCTCGTCTCGCGCCAGCCGGCGAGCTCTGGATCGCGCTCGCCGAGGATCGACACCTCGAGGGCGGCCCGGTACCGACTCAGGTCCGGCCGCGCCACGTCGCGGAGCGGCATGCGCTCGTCGCCGAGCGCGCGCCGTGCCAGGGGCTCCGCCCAGCGCGGCGCCACGGTCACGACGTCGCCCGCGTCGCGCAACTGGTCGACGGGTCCGACGATCGCGCCCCAGTCGTCGAAGGCGGGCGCGCGCGACACCGCGCGGTGGTGCGCCCAGACCTCGACGATGCCGATGACCGGCAGCGCCAGGACGGCAGCCTGGCAGAGACGCGCGGCAATCGCGGGCTTCATCGTCGTGCGACTCGAGAACCTGCTACCACCACCGGCGCGACGCGGCGACGTCCGGCCGAGCCCCGCTCGCCCGCCCGCGGCGCGCCGCGAAGATCGCGGCGAGGGTCGCGAACGCGAGCGCGAGCCCGAGGTACAGCCCGGGCGGACGGTAGCGGAAGACGACCCGCGCCGGCGCCTCGCGCGGCGGCAGACGCACGCTCACCGCCCCGCCGTAGGCCTCGACCGCACCGGCGTCGCTGCCCCAGCCGCGCCGGAAGTTCATGTTGAGCACGAGCCGTGCGCCCGGCGCCGCGCCCTCGACCGCAACCTCGACGCTGTTGGGGCTCCGCGCCACGACCTCCGCGCGGCCGCCGCCCTCCGCGAGCCACACCTCGCCGCGGTAGTCCGGAGCCGAGATCGCACGGGCGCCCGGCGCGGTCGGCTGCGGCACGCCGTAGCAGTTCATGACGCCGGTGTTGCCCCACATCGCGAGCAGCATCGGCCCCGCCCAGTCGCGCCGGCGGTACTGGAAAGGCGGCTCCGTCTCGAAGTGGAAGCTGCGGCCCGTGGGGATGGCCGGCGCCTCCATCCACATCGCCTCGCGCATCGGCTTCTGGGCCACGAGCGCCACGTCCACACCGAGCACGAAGGCGGGCACGAGCAGCGCGAGGTCGAGCCACGGCATGCCCAGGCGGCGCCGCGCGACGAAGCGCCCGATGGCCGCCGCGAGCGGCAGCGCCAGCAGGAGCACGGCCGGGTAGAGGAAGCGCGAAGGCACGTGCTGCGAGCGGAAGAGCGGCAGCTTCTCGTGCATCAGGGTCCACGGCGCCGAAGCGTGGAAGGCCCCGAAGCCGAGCACGACGAAGAACGCCCCGACGGCCTTGAGGGCGCGCTCGCGCCGCCCCTCCGCGACCACGAAGGCCGCCGCGAGCAGCACGACGCCCGCCGTCGAGACGTACATGCCCCACTCGTGCCACCCGTAGGGCGCGACCCGCGCGGGCCGCGCGTGGAAGCCCTGATCGCGACTCGTCAGGAGCGTCACGAAGGCGCCGAGATCGAGACGCTCGGTCGACTCGATCAGGCGTGGGTCGTCGGCGAAGGTGTCGAGCACGGGCAGGAGCTTCGGGGCCGCGAGCCCGAGCCCGACGAGCCCCGCGAGCGCGAGCGCCACGATCGGGCGCAGGCTCCGCTCCTGCCACGCCATGACGAGGGCGTAGAGGCCCACGGCGAGCGCGGTGTGCGGCAGGGGGTAGATCCCCCCGCCGTAGAGCAGGAGCGCGAACACGCCTCCGGTGAGCGCGATGTCGCGCACGGCGAGCGAGCCGCGCGCGCGCTCGAAGAAGTAGAGGCACCAGGGCAGGTAGCCATAGGCGAGGTGCCAGGCATGCCCGGAGGCGGCCTGCAGGCCCCAGCGTCCGTTGACGGCCCACAGCGCCGCCACGAGCAGACGGGCGGCGCTGCTCGTCGTGAAGCGCCCGGCGAGCACGTAGGCGCCGAGCGCGGCGACGAGCGCCATCCCGAGCACCTCGATGCGCAGAGCCACCGGCAGCGGCGCGAGCAGGTAGAACGGCAGCCACGGCGACACGAGGTTGGTGCCGCCCTCGACGTAGCCCCAGAGCGGGTAGCCGCCGCAGGCGTACGGGTTCCAGCCCGGGAACTCGCCGTGCTCGAGCAGCGATTTCTTCACGAGGTACCGGAACGACGTCACCGCGTCCCAGTCGTGGAAGCCGAAGGTGCGCAGGTTCTCGAACCAGGGCGCCACCACGATGACGGCGAGCGCGCAGGCGGCGATGGGCGCGACGAGCGCGGCCCCGCCCGACCATGGCCGCCGCCGCAACGGCCCGAACCAGGCGCGCAGCCGCTCGCCCACCACCGCCCTCAGCGCCGCTGCAGCGGGAGGTCGCCCTTGACGTCACCTATCGCGCTGCGCACCGCGACGGCGAGCGCGCAGCTGTTGGCCTGCATCTGCTGGGCGCGCCGCGACTTGGCGTCGGCCAGCGCCGCGCCCGGTCCCTCGAGCGAGCCCGCCGCCTCGCGCCGGATGACGAGCATCGGCTTCTCGTCCTCGAGGCGCCACACGCACACGCGCGCCATGTGCGGACCGGACGGAATGCCGCGTACGTCACGGGTCGCGCGCGTCCCGGCGTCCGCGGGCTCCGGCTCGGGCTCCTCGGCCTCGTCGGCCGGCTCGTCGACGACTGCCATGAAGTACTTGGCGCGCGCCAAGAGGTCGACGGCCACGGGGATGTCGAACTGCACGGCGTCGTCGTAGGTGGCCACCGCGGCGCGCAGGATGAGCTTGTCGCTGATGCCCTGCACCTCCTCGACCCACTCGGTCGAGAGAACCTTCATCGTGCGGTATGCGAGGCTGAGGTTGTACGGCTGGGCATACTCGGCGCAGTGCTCGAACTCGTTGCAGAACTGCCGGACCTCGCAGTTGCGCGACGTCTCGCAGGCCGGGCCCGCGAGGGGGCTCGGGTTCGCGCCGGTCCAGAGGCAGGCGGTGAAGGCGTCGTGGAGCGACTCCTTCGTGGCCTTGCGCACCGCCTCGGCGTCCACCGCGTTCACCTTGCCGAGGCGCACGTAGAGGCCATCGAGACCGCGGAAATCCCACGCCTTGCCCACGTCGGGGTCGATGAGCTCCTTGTGCTCGCCGGCGCACGCGACCGTCCAGGCCTCGGCCTTGTCGCGCAGCGGCAGCCACTTCGGCGCGAGCTCGGCCGCCGTCTCGCGCTGGCGGGTCAAGAGCTCGTTGCGCGCCTTGTGGAGCTTGTCGCTGTCGAGCTTCCACCAGACGACCACCGACGCCCCGAGGACCACGGCGGCCGCGGCCCAGAACTTGGGCGGAAACCAGCGCATGCGGCCGCGGGCCGCGCGCGCTTCGGCGATGGACGGCAAGCCGCGCGGTGCGTCGGGCGCACGCTGCCGCGATCCGGTGGGTGGCGACGCGGAGCTCATCGCTTCCTCCTGGTGCCACCGTGCTGGGGCTGTGCGCGCCGTTGCCGCGCCAGTGGGCGCGTCACGTCGCGGCCGGTCTCAGCCGCCCTCGCCGCCGCCAGCCTTCGCGCGCTTGCGCACCATGAAGCTGATGTTCGGGTAGCCGGCGAACGCCGCGGTCTGGAAGACGCTCTTCACGACGAGTGCCTCGACGTCGACGTCGACCTGCAGGATGGCGACGCCCGGGAAGGCCTTGTCGGGGTGGAAGCTCGACCAGAGCTCCTTCTTGCGCTTCAGGAGCTCGAAGAGCTCGTCGACCTTCTGCACCTTGCCGGCGTCGCGGATCGCGCGGGTGTTGCCGGCCGGCGTGCCGTCCACCATGACGCTCTGCCCGTTCACGGCCACCATGGGCGCCTCGATGACGTCCTCGACGTTCTCGGCGTTCGGCAGCGTGATGCTCTTGTCGACGGTGATCTCGCCGCCCGCCGAGAAGCTCATCAAGAGGAAGATGACCGTCACCAGGAGGAAGTCGATGTACGAGGTGAGGTTGAGCGCGGTGTTGACGTTGCGCCCACCGTGCCCGAGCACCTTCTTCAGCACGAAGGCGAGCGGCACATGGTGCATCAGCCTCTTGCCCGGCTTGGCAATGGCGTGTGCGTGGTGGTCGTGGTGCTTCTTGATGACCTTGGCGTGGTCGGACACGATGCGCTCCGGATTCTGGCTCGAGCTTGGGGTGTCGTCTCGCGCGACTCAGCGGATCGAGAACGACATGTTGAACACGGGCACGTTCTTGATCGTGCCGTCGGCCTGGTTCTGCTCGCGCTTCTTGTCGTAGATGGCGTCGAGCACGCCGACGAGCTCGCGGAACGGGAGCTTGTTGTCGGCGTGGACCACGCACTGGTCGGTCTTCTGATCGCTGGGATCCTGATGGCCGCCGTGCTGCTGCCACTGCTCGGCAATCTTCACGGCGAGGTCGCCGTACTTCACGAACTCCTTGTCCGTCTGCTCCTGCTTCGGGACCTTGTCCTCCGCCACGACCGTCGAGCCCTGCTGCCAGACCAGCTTGAACTCGAACTCCTCGACGTGGAGGTGCAGGATCTTCTCCGGGGTCGTCACCTCGGTCGGCTCGGTGTTGGGCGGGCCGGGGACCTGCGCGTTCGCGTTCATGCGGGAGTTGGTGACCCACACGGCCGTGATGAGCAGGAACGCGATCGTCACCATCAACAGATCGATGAACGGAATCATGTTGATGTCCGCGTTCACCGCCCGTTTGCCGCCGCCACCACCGCCTACGTCTACACCACCCACCGGCCACTCCTTCGGTCCGCGAAGCCCGTCGGCTCCGAGGTCAGTGCCTCACGCCCGTCCGGCTCCGGCACGACGGGCGAGGGCGGCTTGCGCCGCCCCCGCCGCTGCACGGGAGCCCCGCGAACCTACGCCGCCTGCTGGTTGAGGCCGGCGAGGTTCACCTTCTCGCGATTCGCCACCACCAGGTTCAGCACCTGGACGGAGGCGGAGTTGATGTCGTCCTCGATCTTCTGCGTCCTGCCGTTCAGGATCGCGAAGCCGATGAGGCCCACGATCGCCACACCGAGCCCGAAGGCCGTGCAGTTCATGGCCTCCGAGATGCCTTGCGCCAGAATCGTCGCCTTCTGACTCGGGTCGACGCTCTTCGCCGACACGGCCCCGAAGGACTTGATGAGCCCCGTCACGGTCCCGAGCAAGCCCGAGAGCATGGCGAGGTTGGCGAGCAGGCCGAGGAACTGCGTGCGCGCCGCGATCTTCGGCATCTCGCGCAGCGCTGCCTCGTCCATCGCAGCCTGCACCTCTTCGTCCGGCCGGTTGACCTTGACGAGGCCCGCCTGGACGATGCGGGCGAGCGGTGCGTTCTGCGCCGAGCACACCTTGACCGCCTTGGCGATGTCTCCGGCAAGAATGCACTTCTGCATGGTCGCCAGGAACATCTCCTTGTTGATCGAGGAGCCGAACAGATACAGGGCGCGCTCGACGATGATGCCGATGGTCACCACCGACCAGAACAAGATGGGGTACATGCCCCATCCGCCTTCTTGGAATGCCTCCCACAACGCGTGCATCGCCCTTCCGAACCTCCGATCCCTGTTTTGACACCCGAGCGCGCGCCGGAGTTCCCGGACTCGTCACGAAAAGAGTCGAAGCCAGCTGCGGTGTCGCGGCGCTGTGTGTCGTCGCCGCCGACCGGCACGAGCCGCCACGCCGCGGACCTTCCGGCATTCGAACTCCGTCCGGCGACCCCAGTCGCCAGCCGTCTTCGTGAACGTGCTCACGCGCGTGTGTGTCGTTCTGTCGCTCCCATGCATCCGCAGCGGCCCGAGACCCGCCTGCGGTACAGCGCATCTTCGCGACGATGCGGCGACCTCGTCAAGAGAAGTTTTCGACTTTCCGCCGCGCCGGCACCTCGACCGCACCGCTCGAGCACAGGCCGAACGCAAAATTGTCGCGACGTTGGCAGGCCGCGCCGCGCTCGACCCGCCGCGTGCGCCCGCATGCGTCGCGATGAGCTTGCGTCGCCGCGCCCGGTCGGCGCCCCCGCCCGCGCCGCGCGATCGGACGCGCCCGACAAGACGCGCAGAAGTGCGCAGCGCGGCTTGCTTATCCCCGAACGCTCCCGGTATAGTCCGAGCGCTTCCTCCCCCGGACTCGCTCTCGAGCTGTGTGGAGCAGGCGGCGTGGCTCGATCACTCATGCGCGCGCAGGGCGCGCGTCTCGGTGGCGGGCAGCGTCGGACGGTGACGACGAAGACACGCTGGCCACGCCGCGGGAGCGGTGCGCAGAGTGCCAGCCCGGGCCCGTTGCGAGGGCTCGTTGGAGGCCGACAGGATGCATGCTCTGCTGATGTACGCCGCCGAGGGCGGGAGCCAAGGCGGCTTGCTCAACGCGATCAAGCACAACCCGACGTTCCTGTTGCTGAACGTCATCACCTCGGTGGTGGTGATCACGATCGTGGTCGAGCGGTTCGTGTTCCAGATGGGCCGGTATCGGGTGAACTCGAAGGAGTTCTTCGCCCAGATCAAGAAGCTCGTCGTGAACGGCAACATCGACCGCGCCATCAAGCTGTGCGACGCGTCCGACTACCCCATCCTCCAGCTCGTGCGCGCGGGCCTCACGCACGCCAACAAGGGCGCCGACGAGATCGACGCCGCGCTGAGCGAGAAGCTCTCCGAGCTGCGCCCGCGCGTGGAAGCACGCGTCGGCACGCTGTGGTCGCTCGCGAACATCGCCACGCTGATCGGCCTCGTCGGCACGGTCTTCGGCCTCATCACGGCGTTCGCGGCACTGTCGGGCCAGGACATGAGCGCCTCGAAGAAGCAGGAGTTCCTGACGAACGGCATCGCGGAGGCCATGTACAACACGTTCTTCGGCCTCGCGATCGCCGTCGTGTGCATGATCTTCCACGTGCTGCTGCACGGGCGCGCGAAGAACATCGTTCACGACCTGGAGTCCACGAGCGAGCGCGTCTTCAACCTGCTGACGATCACGTCCAAGCCTGCGGCCTGACGCGGTGGACACCCCGCAAGACCATCCGCTGAGCCCGGCTCAGCGCTCGAAGATCCGGCGCCTGGCGCGGCCCAAGGAGCCGGCGCCGGGTGACGAGGCGGGCGAGCTCAACATCATCCCCTACCTCGACATCATCATGAACATCGTCGTGTTCGTGATGACGTCGCTGGCGGTGATCTTCTACTCGACCATCGACTCCGAGCCGCCCTCGCTCGGGGGCGGCAAGCCTCACGAGCGCGCCTCGAGCAAGGCGCTCAACTTGGTGGCGCTCGTGGTGAGCGACGGCGTCACGCTGAAGACGGCGGGCGGGCAGATCGACACCGGCTGCGCTTCGCTCGGCTCGGGCATCACCGTGCCGCGCCTGTCGGACGGGCACCACAACCTTGCGGAGATCACCCGCTGTGCCCGCTTCCTCAAGAGTCAGAACGAGCGTTTCGCCGAGGAGACCCAGGTCACCGTGACCGGGAACCCGGGCACGCCCTATCGCGAGATCATCGAGGTCATCGACGCCCTGCGGCGTGACGACCTGGGTCGCTGCGACCCGCCGACCAAGGAAGACGGCGACCGGACCGGCTGCCTGTTCCCCGACATCCACTTCGGACAAGCGCGATGACCTCCCCCGCATCCGTGCGATCTGCCGCGCCCAAGGCGAGCATGGTCAGGTACAAGGCGGCGCTGCGCCTGGCGATCCGCAAGAACAAGCGCGAGACCGAGGTCGACTTCCTCAACATCACGGCGCTGCTCGACCTGATGACGATCATCCTGGTCTTCCTGCTGCAGAGCATGGCGTCGTCGGCGACGTCCATCGCGGAGTCGCAGGACCTCACCCTGCCGCGCAGCGTGATGAGCGACGAGCCCGCTCAAGAGGGCGTGCGCGTGACGATCTCGAAGAGCGCCATCCTGGTCGGCGACGGCTCGGACCCGGTGGTGGAGCTCCCGAGCCGCGAGTCGTTGATGCAGTCCGGGCTCGACGCCCGGCACAAGCGCAGCGGCCAGCCGGGCGACCTCTACATCGTGCCCCTGGCCAACGCGCTCCAGAGCGTGCGTGAGTTCGACAAGCGCCTGCGCGCCAGCCGCAACCTCGACACCTCGACCTCCGAGGCGATCATCGTCGCCGACGCCGAGACGCCGTACCGCCTGCTCATCGAGGTGCTCTACACGCTGGGGCAGTGCGAGTTCGGCAAGTACCATCTGCTGGTCCGCAAGAGCGACGGCGGCTGACGCGCGGGCGACGCGAGGGGCCGAAATTGCCCGTTTCGCCCCATGCGCAATGCTGTTAGACCGCGGGCTCCCAGGCTCGCATCTCGCGCGCCCGGCGCCCGCCGGGGCGTGCCGCGGGCGACGCATCCGATCGTCCATTCCGTGCACCCCGACCGCGCCGCGCCGGTGCGTCGAGCCTCGAGGTCGGGGAGCCCACCCGTCATGAGACAGCGATGAAAGTCTACGATTCTGGCGACATCCGAAACGTGGTCTTCGTGGGGCATCAGGGCAGCGGCAAGACGCTGCTCTGCGAGGCGATGCTCCACGCGACGGGCGCGATCAGCCGGATGGGGTCGCTCGACGAAGGGTCGACCGTCAGCGACTACCACGACGTCGAGACGCAGCGGAAGATGAGCATCTTCGCCTCGCTCCTGCACGTCGAGCACAAGGGCACGAAGCTCAACATCATCGACGCGCCGGGCTATCCGGACTTCGTGGGCGAGGTCGTGGCCTCGATGCGCGTCGCCGACGCGGCCGTCTTGCTCATGAGCGCGGCCGACGGCGTGCAGGTGGGCACCGAGCTGTCGTGGGGCTACGCCGAGAAGGCGCAGAAGCCGGTCATCATGGTGCTGAACCACTGCGACAGGGACGGCGACTTCGACGCCGTCGTCGCGGGCATCAAGGAGCGCTTCGGCCGCGGCGCCACGGTGCTGCAGACGCCCGGCGGCGGGCACAGCCTCGTCGACATCCTGTCGATGAAGAAGCTCACCTTCCACAAGAGCAAGCTCGAGCCCGACGTGGCCGAGCTCGAGGGCACCGCCAAGAGCGACGCCGAGGCCCTGCGCACCGCGCTCGTCGAGATGGTGGCCGAGAACGACGAGGCGCTGATGGAGCGCTACCTCGAGCAGGGCGGTCTCAGCGAGGACGAGCTGCAGACCGGGCTCCGGGCCGCGGTGAAGGCGCGCCAGATCTTCCCGATCCTGCTGACGAGCGCGAGCGAGCAGGTCGGCATCGGGCGGCTGTGCGCGCTGCTCTCCGCACTGTGCCCGTCCCCGCTCGACGCCCCGGCCACGCCGACGGTGGACGGCGGCACGATCGCGTGCGACGCGGCGGGCGAGCCCGTGGCCTTCGTGTACCGCACGCTCACCGAGCAGCACGTGGGCGACTACTCCTTCCTCAAGGTCGCCTCGGGCACGCTCGAGCAGGGCATGGACCTCGAGAACGCGCAGACGAGCTCGCTCGAGCGCCTGGGCGGCATCTTCGCGCTCAACGGGCGGCACCGCGACACGGCGCAGAAGGTCGTGGCCGGCGACCTCGGCGCGGTGGTCAAGCTCAAGGACACCCACACGAACCAGACGCTGCACCACAAGGGCGCCAAGGTGGTCGTGGCTCCCATCGAGTTCCCCGAGCCGCGCTACAAGTGCGCCATCAAGGCCGTCAACGCCGGCGAGGAGGACAAGCTCTCGGCCGGTCTGCACAAGATCGCGGAGGAAGATCCCTCGCTGCGCATCATCCACGACAGCGAGATGAACCAGATGCTGCTCGCCGGTGTGGGCGAGATGCAGCTCGAGGTCGCCCGCGCGCGGCTCAAGGCGCGCTTCGGTGTCGACGTGGCGCTCACCGTCCCGAAGGTGAGCTACCGCGAGACGGTGCAGACCGGCGCGCGCGCGAGCTACCGGCACAAGAAGCAGACCGGCGGCGCGGGTCAGTTCGCCGACATCTCGATGGCGATCGAGCCCTTCGACGGCGGCGAGTACCAGGCGCCGGCCGACATCAACGTGCGCAATGCCACGCGCGTGAAGACGGACTGGGGCGCGGAGATCGAGTTCGTGGACGCCATCGTCAGCGGCGTCATCGACATGAAGCGCTTCTTCGGCGCGATCCAGAAGGGCGTGCTCGATGCGATGCATGCCGGCCCGATCGCCGGTTACCCGTGCGGCAGCGTGCGCATCGTCATCTTCGACGGCAAGATGCACGCCGTCGACTCCAACGAGAACGCCTTCAAGACGGCGTCGCGCATGTGCTTCCGCGAGGCCTTCGCGCAGGCGCAGCCGGTCCTGCTCGAGCCCATCATGGACGTCGAGGTGCTCGTGCCCGAGGAGTTCACCGGCGACGTCATGGGCGATCTCAACACCCGCCGGGCGCGCATCCAGGGCATGCAGGCCGAGGGGCCGTTCCAGAAGATCGTGGCCCAGGCGCCCGAGGTGGAGATCCTGCGCTACGCGACGACGGTGCGCTCCCTCACGCAAGGGCGCGGCATGCACACCGCCCGCTTCAGGGCCTACGCGCCGATGCCGCGCAACGTGCAGGAGAAGATCGTGGCCGAGGCCCAGAAGGCCAAGACCGAGGAGTAGTCCGAGAGCACGCGCGGTCGCGCGGTGCGCCGCGCCGGTGCCCGTCTTCCTCTGCGCTCCGCGCCGCGGCTATGCTGGGGCGTGGTCCGAAGCCAGCTGCCCCTCGTAGCCCTGCTCGCGGCGTGCGGCGCGGGCGGCGAGCCGCTCACCGAGCCCGCGCCGTTCGAGCGCGCCGGCTACCCGGCCTTCTCCGCAGTGTGGCAGATCGCCACGCACAATGCGTACTGGGTGGATCGCGGCGCGGTCGGCGACGCCTTCGCGGGCGGGACGAGCGAGCGCATCGCCGACCAGCTGCTCGCCGACCACGCGCGCTCGCTCGAGCTCGACATCCACCGCGACCCGGACGCCCCGGGTCGCTGGCGCGTCCACCACACGGTGCCCGGCAACGGCCTCTGCGCCGAGCTCGGCGAGTGCCTCGGTCTGTTGCGCGCCGTGCACTACGCCGTGCCCGAGCACGAGGTCGTCACGATCGTCATCGAGCTAAAGGAGCTGTTCGCCCCGAACTTCGACGCGAGCCACACCATCCAGGACCTGGACAGGCTGCTCGGCGACGAGCTCGGCGCCCGGTTGTGGCGGCCGGCCGAGCTGCTCGCCCAGTGCGACGGCCACCTGGGCGAGGAGAGCCTCTCGGCGTGCGTGGCGCGCGTCGGTTGGCCGGGCACCGGCGCGCTCCGCGGCCGCTTCCTCGTGGCGCTGCTCGGCAACTGGGACAGCTTCAGCCAGGGGACCGTCGACTGGGCGCGCTACGCCACGCTGGGCGACATCCGCGAGCGCGCGGCCTTCCCGATGGCCTCGGCGTGGAAGCTCGACCACGCCGCGCTCCCTCCCCCCTTGCCGAGTCTCGTCTCGCCCGAGGAGCTAGCCCGCGCTGCCGAGCAGAGCGTGCTCCTGCAGGTCGAGGCGTTCGACGACTCGGTCGCGCCGGCCTTCCTCGCGCGCGGCGCCGTGGTGCGCATGGACACGACGACGCCGGCAGCAGAGCTCGAGGCCATCGCACGCCGCATGCAGCTACTGCAGACGGACGTGCCGAGCGAGCAGCCCGACGAGCGCGGCCCGGCCGAGCCGTTCCGGGTCTTCGCCGACGGCAGTGTCCCGCCCGACCGCCTGCGCGAGCCAGGTGTGCGCCTCGGCCTCGCGGCGCCCCCCCTGCCCGCGCGCGCCTTCGCCTACCGCCAAGTCGCAGACGACGAGGTGGCGCGCTGGCAGGCCACGGTGTCCTTCGGTGCGGACGCCTCGCGGCGCGGCTGCCTGCGTGCCGCGAGCGCGCTCGGCGGCGCCGAGGCGGCGAGCGCCATGGTCTGCGGGCGCAAGGTCTCGGGCAAGCTCGCGCCCGCGGAGGGCGGTGGAGCGGGCACGCCCGACGCCGAGCGCTTCTTCGCGAGCTTCGTCACCTGCCAGGGCGGGACCTGCAACGCGACGGAGCTCGGCTCGAGCGAGGGCGCGACCGGCGGCGTCGGGGAGCTCCTGTCCCTTCGGGTGAGGCCTGACGGAGCCGGCGGCGGCTGCGCGCGCGCCGAGGCGGCGCGGCTCGTCGATCGCGCGCTCGAGCCCATGTGGTCGCCGGTCGGGAGCGAGGTTTGCTTCGCCGCCCCGCTGCGCTACCAGGGTCTCGCGCGCCCCACCGACGCGGCCACGGTGCCGGCGCCGGCGTGGTTCTTCGGCGCACGGGTGGAGCTGGCGGCCGGCCCGGCACCGCTGGTCGCGAGCGCGTTCGAGGCCGTGGCGATCGAGCCGGTGGACGCGCAGCTGCCAGTTTCGAGCGACGCGGCCTTGCTCGTCGATGCGTCGGTCCCGAGCGCCCCGTAGGCGCGCCGCGCGCCGCCTTGCGGGCGCCGTCTCGCCCGTCAGGTCGAGGCCGCGACCGCGCCGTCTGCGACGGCGCGCTCCACCTCCACGGCCACACCCGTGAGGACGGCGACGCCGGTCAGCGGATCCACCTCGAGCTCGTCGGTGAGGTCGTTCGCGCTGACGCCCGGGTGGCAGGAAGCGACGCGCAGCCCGTCGGCCCGAGCGTGGCCCCAACCGTGCGGTAGGCTCACGACCCCCGGCAGAAGCTCGTCGGTCACCTCGACCGGCGCCACGACCTGCCCCGCGCGCGAGCGGATGCGTGCCGCGTCGCCCGTGCGAAGCGCGCGTGCGGCCGCGTCGCGGGGGTGCATCCTCAGGGTGCAGCGCTCCTTGCCGCGCACCATGCGTGCGCAGTTGTGGAGCCAGCTGTTGTCGCTGCGACTCTCGCGCCGGCCGATCAGCCGGAGCCCGTCCGGAGCGCTCGGCGCCGTCAGAAGCTCGCGCAGTCGCGGCACGTCCGCGAGGTGAAGGGCTGGCGCGAGGTCGATGCGGCGCCCCGGCGTCGCGAGACGTCCGGGCAGGCACGGCTCGAGCGGACCGAGGTCGACGCCGTGAGGCGCGCGGAGCAGGCGGGCGGCCGTGACGCCCGCACCGAGCACGCCGAGGCGCGGGCCGTGAGGCCCGGCGCGCAGCGCCAGGTCGAGAAGGCCGACCGGTCCCAGGCGCTCGAGCGCCGCGAGGCCCGTGGCAGCGAGGCGCCAGCCCACGCCGCCCAGCGCGAGCGGGCCGACGCCACGCGCGGCACGCGCCCGCGCGACCCGCCGCGCGAGCCCGACGAGGATCTGCCAGTCGTCGAGCGCGCCCTGCGGGCGCGGCAGGGTGGGCGGCGAGAGCTTGGCGGTGTTGCGCACCCCGAGCACGTGCAGCGCGAGGTCGTAGTGGCTCTGCTCGAGCGCGGTCACCGGCGGCAAGACGAGGTGCGCGTGGCGCGAGGTCTCGTTGCGGTAGATGTCGACCGAGGCGAACAGCTCGAGCGCGCCGAGGGCACGCTCGAGCCGCCCACCGTTCGGCGTGGAGAGCACGGGGTTGCCGCCGACGCACACGAGCGCGCGCACGCGGCCTGCCTCGATCTCCTCGGAGAGGGCGGACACGGGCAGCTCCCCGCCGAACTCGGGCAAGCCTCGGACGCTCGAGCGGTAGCGCCCGTAGGCTCCGCGCTGGCCGAGCAGCGACATGAGCGCGACGAGATCGACCGCCGGCCGCGTGAACATCGCGCCGCCCACGCTGTCGAGCCGCCCCGTGAGCACGTTGAGCGCATGGACGAGCCACACGTTGAGCCCGCCGGTGCGGTGCATGCTGGTGCCGACGCGCGCGTAGCACACGGCCCGATCGGCCGCGGCGAGCTCGCGCGCGAGCTCCCGCGTCACGGCTGCGTCGATGGCGGTCGCCGGGGCGACGGCCTCGGGCGTGAAGGGCTCGACCGCGGCGCGCAGGCGCTCGAGGCCCGTCACGAACGGCTCGAGCCGACCGAGCCGCACGAGCCCCTCCGCGAAGAGGGTTTGCACGAGAGCGGCGAGCCAGAGGGCGTCCGTGCCGGGCCGGATGAAGACGTGCCGGTCCGCGAGCGCCGCCGTCTCGGTGCGCCTCGGGTCGACCACCACGAGCTTGCCACCGCGCGCGCGCAGGGCGGCGAGCCGCCGCTCGATGCCCGGCGCCGTCATCAGGCTGCCGTTCGACACGACCGGGTTGGCGCCGAGCACGAGCATGAAGCTCGTGCGGTCGACGTCGGGCACCGGGAAGAGGACCTGATGGCCGAACATGGCCCAGTTGGCGACGAGGTGCGGCAGGTGGTCGACGCTCGTCGCGGAGAAGCGGTGCCGGGTGCCGAGCACGCCCGCCAAGGCCAGCGTCCCGAACATGGCACCGAGGTTGTGGATGACCGGGTTGCCGAAGTACACCGCGACCGCATCGCGGCCGTGCACCGCCTCGACGTCCGCGAGGCGCGCGGCCGTCTCGTCGAGCGCGCGCCCCCATGGAAGGACCGTACCGTCCCCGCGCACCGGCTGGCGCAGGCGGTCGGGATCCTCGTGGAGCTCGCGCAGTGCGATCGCCTTGGGACACACGTGACCGCGGCTGAACGGGTCGTCGGCGTCACCGCGGATCTTCGTGACGCGGCCGTCCTCGACCTCGACGGCGATGCCGCACATCGCCTCGCACAGGTTGCAGCTGCGGTGGTGGGTCGCCATGGGCTCCGGCCGATTGTCCCAGCTCCCGTGCGCGGCGCCACGCGCTTTTCGTCGCGCGCGCGTCAGCGAGCCTTCGGTGCCTTGCGCAGCGCCACGTGGACGAGCCCGGGCAAGTGCTGCCCCATGAACGCCCCGACCTTGCCGTGCCCGGTGAACACGAGCTCGCGCCGGCGGTCCGCGAGGGCGCGCGCCATCACCCGCGCGGCCTTCTCGGCCGGCCACATGAGGAGCCGCGGGCGCTTGTCCTGACGCTCGGCGCGGAAGGTGCCCTCGTTGTCGACCTGCGCGATCTCGCTCGCCACGTAGCCGGGGTGCAGGAGCGTGCAGCTGACCCCCGTGCCGTGGAGCTCCGCCGCCAGCGTGAGCCCGAGCGCCCGCAGGGCGAACTTGCTCGCGCTGTAGGCCGCGAAGCCCGGGCTGCACAGGAACGCCGAGACACTGCCCACGAGCCCGATGCGGCCCGCCGTCTTCTCGAGCTCGGGCAGGGCGTAGCGCGCGGTGAGCGCTGCGCCGACGACGTTCGTGTCGAGCTGACGGCGCCAGTCGTCGCCGGAGAGCTTCGCCACGCGACCCGCCACCGAGAAGCCGGCGTTCGCCACGGCCACGTCGAGCTGCCCGAAGCGCGCGACCACGGCCGCCACCGCGTCACGGACGGCGTCGTCCTTGCGCACGTCGCACGCGACGGCGAGCCCCTCCACGCCCTCGGCCTCGACCGCGCGCACCGCGTCGGCGAGCCTGTCTGCCCGGCGCCCGCTCACTGCGACGCGTGCACCCTGCCGCGCGAGCTCGACGGCGAGCGCGCGCCCGATGCCACTGCCGCCGCCCGTGATCCACGCGACCTTCCCTGCGAATCGCTGTGCCATGCCGCCTCCTACGACCGCCCACGGACACCGTAAACGGCTTTCGCAGTGGGCCCGAGCGCTCGCCTTCGACCCCGGCCGCCCGTTGCGCTAGAGGTAAAGAGGGGCCGGTGGGCGCGCCCGTCGCCAGCCGTGCCGTGGTGAGAGGGTGACCATGGTAGCTTGGATTCGTCAGGCAGGTTGGCTGTGCTGCGCGCTCGTCGCGCTCGGCGCGACGTACGGCTGCGGGGGCAAACGCTACGTGCGCGACAGCGAGGTGGCAGGGCTCGACGACCCCGCGATGAGCACGGGGCTCGACAAGCGCGACCTCGACAAGCTGCTCAGCGAGTGCTTGAGCTCGCTCATGGCCGACCCGGTGGCCCACGAGTGGGAGGCGCGCCGCGACAAGGCGCGCCTGGCCATCTACCCCATCGCCAACGAGACGAGCGAGCACGTGGACGGCCAGCTCCGCGCCCTCTTGAGCGACATCGAGACCTACATGGTGCAGAGCAAGCTCGTCAGCGTCATCAGCGTCGAGATGCAGGACCAGATGATCCGCGAGGTGGAGAAGCAGCACGGCGGCGGCTTCGACCCCGCGCACGTCGCCGACTACAACAAGCAGCTCGGCGCCGAGCTGTTCGTGACGGGAAAGGTGTACGACGCGGCCGAGCGCACCAAGGAGGGCCGGCGGGTGCAGTACTTCCTGTTCCTGCAGCTCACCAGCGTGCCCACGAGCCAGGTCTTGTGGCAGCACAAGAGCACGCTCACCAAGGCGTACATCGACGCGCACTGAGCGAGCGCCATGCGGGCCGGAGCTGCGACGACGTCGGCAAGCAGCGAGGGTGCGCCCGCCCGCGGCGAGCGGCCGCGGCGGAGCGCCGTCCTGCGGCTCGGTGTCACGACGCGTGCGGCACTCGGCGCGCTCGTTGCGCTCGCCGCGCTCCTGCTCGCGGGCTGCGCCGGCCACGAGCGCCGCGTCCAGGCGGCGCTCGATGCGCTCGACCGCGGCGAGCTCGAGGCGGCGGTCGCCGCGCTCGACCGCGAGCTCGAGGTGGCCTCTTCGGACGAGGTACCGGAGTCGCTGACCGGCGACGCCGCGCTGCTCATGCTCGACCGCGCCACGCTGCTCCAGGCGCTCGGGCGCCACGCTGCGAGCGCGCGCGATTTCGGCCTCGCCGACCAGGCCATCGAGGTGCTCGACCTCTCCTACGACGCCGCCGACGCCGTCGGTCGCTATCTCTTCAGCGACAGCCTCGGGCCGTACCGCGCGCCGGCGTTCGAGAAGCTCCTCGTCAACTCGTTGAACCTCGTCAACTACCTCGAGCTCGCCGATCTCTCGGGCGCCCGCGTGGAGGCGCGGCGCCTGGCCGTCCAGCAACGCTTCCTCGTGGACCATGGCGAGCGGGGCGCTCTGCTCGGGATCGGCAGCTACCTCGCCGGCTTCGCCTTCGAGCGGAGCGGCGCGCGCGACGAGGCGCTCGCCTACTACGAGGACGCGCTCGGCTACGCCCGCTTCCCCTCGCTGCTCGCCCCGCTGCGGGTGCTCACGGGTGGTGCCTCGCGCTCGCAGGCGATCGACGCGCTCGTGGCAGACAGCGGGCCGCTCGGCTCGCCGGCGGAGGCGGGCGAGGGCGAGCTCCTCGTCGTCGTGGGCTACGGTCGCGTCCCACCCAAGCGGCCGGTGCGGCTGCCGATCGGGCTCGCGCTCACGCTCGTGGCGGCGCACATGAGCCCGCACGACCACGCCCTGGCGACGAAGCTCGCCGCCAAGGGCCTCGTGACGTGGGTGAACTTCCCGCGCCTCGGCCCCAGCCGCAGCGAGCACGAGCCACCGTCCTTCGAGCTCGACGGCGCGCCCGCAGCGCTCGAGCCGGCGGTCGACGTCGAGGCAGAGGTGCGGCGGGCCTACGATGAGGCCGAGCCCGCCATCGTCCTGTCGGCGTTGACTCGCATGCTGACGCGCCTGGCCGCGGGCGAAGCGGCGGGCGCGCTCACGAACGCGGCCACGAAGGACAAGGACAAGCAAGGCATCGCCGGACTGCTCGTGGGGCTCGCGACGACCGCTGCTCTGGCCGCGTTCGACACCCCCGACACGCGCAGCTGGACGACGCTGCCCGCCCGCATGGCGCTCGCCCGGCTGCGGGTCCCCGCCGGCAAGCATCGGGTGCGGTTGCGGGCGGGCGGTCTCGGGCGCGAGGTCACGGTCGACGTGGGCCCGGGCGGGCATGCGTTCGTGTCGCTGGTGGCGCCCCGGTGACCCGGCAGAGCGCCTGGAGCGCCCGGAATCGCATCCTTTCGTGATTTGCGTCAAGTTCACGCTGCGACATTTCGCGCATGATTCAGGTGATGCGTACCGTTTCGACCGACGTCGAGTTGCTTGACGCCGTTGAATATGAATGTCAAATTCGTCCCATGACCCTCGCTGAGGCAACCCGCAGGGTGCCAGTCATCGTGCGCCGTGTCGGCGGAGAGCGCGCATTTCGGCGCCGCCTGATGGAGCTCGGGCTCGTGCCGGGCACCGAGGTCGTGATCGAGAAGGTCGCGCCCCTCGGCGACCCGCTGGAGCTGTCGCTGCGGGGCTGCAGGCTGTCGATCCGCAGGGCGGAGGCGAGCGCGGTCGACGTGGAACCGATCCGCGCGCGCGGCGACGCGGCCGACGACCTGGCGCTCGCGGCCGAGTGAGACGAGGTCGCGACGTGGGAGCCGCCGTCGATGCGCGCGAGCGCACCAAGCTGCAGCCCGAGGCGAAGCGGCCGACGGTGACGGCCGAGCCGCGGGCGCTGGTCGCCCTCGTCGGCAACCCCAACACCGGCAAGACGACCCTGTTCAATGCGCTGACGGGCGAGCGCGCCCGTGTCGGCAACTACCCGGGCGTCACGGTGGAACGGCGCGTCGGGCGACTGCGCCTGGCTCCGGGCGGCGACGCCCCCGCACGGGGACGGCGCGAGATCGACGTGCTCGATCTACCCGGGACGTACTCGCTCTCGGCGCGCTCGGCCGAGGAGCAGATCGCCCTCGCGGGCGTGCTCGGCCTCTCCGGCCACCCGGCCCCGGACCTCGCGGTCGTCGTCGTCGACGCCGGGCAGCTGCTTCGCAACCTGTACCTCGTCCTGCAGCTGTGCGAGCTCGAGGTACCCCTCATCGTCGCGCTCAACATGATCGACGAGGTGGCCGGCGGCGAGCCCGACGTGGCGGCGCTGGCGAAGTGGCTGGGCGCGCCGGTCGTGGCCACGAACGCCCGCGACGGCCTCGGCATCGATGCGCTGCGGCGCGCCGTTGCCGAGGCGCTCGTCGCGCCTCACGCCCCGGCGCCGGCCTTCTCGGTGCCCTACCCCGCCGCATTGCGCCGCGATGTCGAGGCGCTGCGCCCCTTCGTGCTCCCACTCCTCGCCGCCGCAGAGCCACCCGCAGCGGCACGCGACGCCGCGGCGGGGCGCGCTCGCGGCGGGCCCGATGTTGAAAACGACTCTCGCGTGCAGTCTCCGCTGAGCCCGACCGAGCCCGGGGTCGAGGCCGACCGCGGAGCGGCTCCCGTCGGACGCGCGGGCGCGCTCGCACTCTGGGCGCTCGGATCGGTGGACCGCGACGACGAGCTCGTCGACATCGACCCCACCCTGCGGGCGCGCGCGCTCGAGCTGCAGGCGCGCGCCCACGCCGACGGGCGGGACCTCGACGCCGAGATCGTCGCGACGCGCTACGTGCTGCTCGACGCGGAGGTGCCGCGGCTGTTCGCGCGCCAGGCCGAGCCCGCCGCCGCGGAGCAGCCCACCGAGGCTCGGCACGCGCGGACCGACAAGGAGGGCGCGACGACGGCCGCGGGCGACGCCATGCCGCCCGCGCGCCGTCGCTCCCTGCCCGTGCTCGGCGCGCGCCAGGCACCGCCGCCCGCCAGCGCCAAGCGTCGCGCGCTCACCGACCGCATCGACCGCGTCGTGCTGCACCCGGTGGTCGGCTTCGTCGTGTTCGTCGCGCTCATGCTGCTGATGTTCCAGGCGCTCTTCTCGTGGTCCGCGCCGCTCGTGCACCTCATCGAGGACGCCTTCGGTTGGCTGGGAGCGCAGACGCGCGCCGGCCTTCCCGCCGGCTTCGTGAGCGATCTGCTCGTGCAGGGCGTGATCGGGGGCGTCGGCAACGTGCTGGTGTTCCTGCCGCAGATCATCCTGCTCTTTCTCTTCATCAGCGTGCTCGAGGACT
>JADLAB010000531.1 GCA_020848455.1 Polyangiaceae bacterium | reverse complement strand
GCCTCATCCCCGGTGCCAGTTCCCACAACGGGAACTGCCCGGCCGGATGACGCCTTCATCCCCGGTGCCAGTTCCCCTTTCGGGAACTGCCCGGCCGGATGACCTCCGCACGCGCGCCTCATCCCCGCGAGCCTCATCCATCATGCCCCGTCATGCCCCGCTCGCGCTTCCGTTTCGGGAACTGCGGGCGGGAATGCCTGGCGGCCGCCACCAGCCGCCACCAGCCGCCGCCAGCCACCGCCAGCCACCGCCAGCCGGGCCTCCGCCCGTGCCGGCGCAACCCCGCAAGAGGACATCGTGGAGCGCATGGAACGAGCACGCGGCGACCGGCACCGAACGTGCATTGCCACGGGCCCATGAGCCCATCGCTGATCCACCTCGTGGCGCGGACCCGCACGGTGCCGTCGGGGCTCACGCTCACCCACCCGGAAGTGGCACCTTGGCTGTGGCGGCGATTGCGGGAGGCGTTCCCCGACGCCCTCGCCGCGGTGCTCATGCCCGACCATCTTCACCTCGCCACGCTTTCGCGCGACCCGGCCGCGACGAAACGGGCGCTGGCGCGGGTGGTGAGCGGGCTCCGCCGCAGCAAGCATCCCGGCGCGGCCATCCGCTGGGATCGCACGCCGAGGCCCGATTGGGTGCTCGGTGGCCAGAAGAGCGCGCGCGTGGTGCGGTACATCGCACTCAACCCGTGCCGAGCGGGACTCGTGCGCGATCCGCTCGGCTGGCCCTGGTCGACCCATCGGGACGTGGTGGGCGCTGTCGCGGATCCCTGGGTCAGCGCACCGCGACTCGCGGGCGCCCTCGAGCGCTCGCCGCGGCGCTTCGCCGAGCACTGGCACGCCTACGTGTCCGGCGACCCCTCGGCGTCCATCGCCGGCACGCCATTCCCCGTCGCGGCGCGACCGTCGAGGGTGGCGGGCGCGCCGCTCGGCGACCTCGTGGCCGCGGCCGCCGCCGCGAGCCGCGAGCGACCCGACGACGTGGCGCGCAAGTCGGCCACGCGCACCCTCTTCCTGCGGCTCGCCTTCGTGATGGGCTGGCGCGATCTCGGGCTCCTCGCGGAGACCTGCAGCATGTCGCCCAAGGGTGTGTATCGCAGCCTGCGCCGCGCCCGGGGCCGAGCCGCGGAGGCGGACGCGCACATCGACGCGCACATGGACACGGACACGGACACGGACGCGTATGCGGACGCGTATGCGGACGCGCACGCGGACACGGCGACCGAGCGGTGGGCCCGAGGGAGCGACGGGCAGGGCCGCTCGATGAACGGAAGTACTGCGCTCGGCGCGGCCGCGCTCTGCCTGGGCGACGTCCGACTGCGCGCGTGGGCAGAAGGTGCACCGGTGCGCACGTCCTCGCACGCACGCCCGGGCGCGTTGCCGCGCGCCTCATCCCCGGCGCCAGTTCCCCTTTCGGGAACTGCCCGGCCGGATGACCTCCGCACGCGCGCCTCATCCCCGGCGCCAGTTCCCACAACGGGAACTGCCCGGCGGGATGACGCCTTCATCCCCGGCGCCAGTTCCCCTTTCGGGAACTGCCCGGCCGGATGACCTCCGCACGCGCGCCTCATCCCCGGTGCCAGTTCCCCTTTCGGGAACTGCCGGGCCGGATGACCTCCGCAAGAGCGGCGCGGGTTGGCGACGCCCCGGCGTCGTGCGTAAGCTTCGGGCGGACCGCGCCCCGCGCGCGGCACGAAGCGATGCCAAGCGATACGACGACGACGTTGCGGCTCGCCCTGCCGAAGGGGCGCATGCAGGAGGGCATCGTGCGCCTGCTCGGCGCCGCGGGCATCCAGCTCTCGGCCGACGACCGCGGCTACCGGCCGCGCCTCAGCTTGCCGGGTTGCGAGACCAAGCTCCTGAAGCCCCAGAACGCGGTCGAGATGCTGCACCTCGGGTCGCGCGACTTCGGCTTCGCGGGCGCCGACTGGGTGGCCGAGCTCGGGGCCGAGCTCGTCGAGCTGCTCGACACCGAGCTCGATCCGGTGCGCCTCGTGGCCGCCGCGCCGCTCGCGCTCCTCCGGGGCGGGGAGCTGCCGCGCGACCGGCGCCTCGTCGTCGCGAGCGAGTACGAGCGCCTCACGCGCGCGTGGATCGCGCGGCGCGGGCTCGACGCCGCCTTCGTGCGCTCCTACGGAGCGACCGAGGTGTTCCCGCCCGAGGACGCCGACTGCATCGTCGACAACACCTCGAGCGGCGCCACGCTCCGCGCCAACGGGCTCGAGATCGTGGACGAGCTCATGCGCTCCTCCACGCGCCTCTACGCCCACCCGCACGCCCTCGAGGACACCGGCAAGCGCCGCGCGATCGAGGATCTCGTGCTGCTCGTCCGCTCGGTGCTCGAGGCGCGCAAGCGCGTCATGCTCGAGGTCAACGTGAGCGCCGCGGACTTCGCAGCGGTCATCGCCGTCCTGCCGTGCATGCGGCAGCCCACCGTGTCGGAGCTCGCGGGCTCGGGCGGCTTCGCCGTGAAGGCCGCCGTCCCGCGCGCGCGCCTGCCCGAGCTCGTCCCGCTGCTCAAGTCGAAGGGCGCGACCGACATCATCGTGTCGCGCCTGGATCAGATCGTGCCCTGAGCTCCTCTCCCCCGCGCCTGGACAGGACCGCAGCATGAGCTCCAACCCCTCGCTCCTGGGCCCCTCGGCGGCGATCGCCGCGCAGAAGGTGTACGCCGTGGCGCGCCACCCCGCGCCGCTCGATCTCTACCTCGACGCCAACGAGGGCGGCCGCCCGCCGCCGGCGCTGCTCGCGGCGCTCGGCGGCAAGGACACCGACGAGCTGCGGCGCTATCCGCGGCCGGCCGCGCTCGAGGCTGCCCTCGCGCGCCACTACGGCGTGAAGCAGGAGGAGCTCTGCCTCACCTGCGGCGTCGACGACGCGCTCGACCGCGCCTGCCGCGCCCTGCTCGATCCGAGTCGCGAGGTCGTGCTCCCCTGGCCCACCTTCGAGATGCTGCCCCGCTACATCGCCTGGAGCGGCGCCAAGCTCGTCGAGGTCGACTGGCCCGAGGGCCCCTACCCGCTCGCCGCCGTCGAGGCGGCCGTCACGCCGCGCACCGCGGCGATCTTCGTCGTGAGCCCCAACAACCCCACCGGCGCCGTCGCGACCGGCGCCGAGCTCGCGGCCCTCTCGCGCGCGGCGCCGCACGCCATGCTGCTCGTCGATCTCGCGTACGCCGAGTTCGCGGACGAGGATCTCACCCGGGCCGCGCTCGCCCTGCCGAACGCCATCGCCTTCCGCACGCTCTCGAAGGCGTGGGGGCTCGCGGGCCTGCGGGTCGGGGTCGCGCTCGGCCGACCCGAGCACATCGGGTGGCTGCGCACGGCGGGCCATCCCTTCGGCGTCTCGTCGGCGTCCATCGCCATCGCGCTCGCGCGCCTCGAGATGGGCGACGCGGGCTTGGCCGACTACGTCGCCCGCGTACGCGTCGAGCGGACGGCGCTCGCAGCCCTGCTCCGCGAGCTCGGCGCCCACGCGCCTGCCTCGCAGGGCAACTTCGTCCTGTGCCGCCCGCGCGATCCACTGTGGCTGCGCGACGGGCTCGCCGGGCTCGGGATCGGCGTCCGCGCCTGGCCGGGCAACCCGAAGCTCGGCGCCCTGGCGCGCGTGACCTGCCCGGGCGACCCCGCCACCTACGCGCGGCTCGAGGCCGCCCTGCGCGCCGTGCTGCGCCCCGAGGCCGTCCTCTTCGACATGGACGGTGTCCTGGCAGACGTGTCGCAGTCCTACCGGCGCGCGATCGTCGAGACGGCGGCGAGCTTCGGCGTCGCGCTCTCGGCCGAGGACGTGGCGCGCGGCAAGGCCGCCGGTGGCGCCAACAACGACTGGGAGCTGACGCGGCGGCTGTGCGCCGAGCGCGGCGTCGAGGCCCCGCTCGCCGAGGTGATGAAGCGCTTCGAGCGCCTCTACCAGGGGACGGCCGACGCGCCGGGGCTCTGGCGCGCGGAGCCGCTCATCCCGACGCGCGCCCTGTGCGAGCGGCTCGCAAGGCGCGTGAAGCTCGGCATCGTGACGGGCCGGCCGCGCGCCGACGCCGAGCGCTTCCTCGCGACGCACGGCGTACGCGAGCTCTTCGGCGCGCTCGTGTGCATGGAGGACGGCCCGCTCAAGCCCGATCCGGCGCCCGTGCGCACGGCGCTCGACGAGCTCGGCGTGACGAGCGCCTGGCTCGTGGGCGACACGCCCGACGACGTCGCCGCGGCCCGGGCGGCGGGCGTCGTGCCGGTCGGCTTCGCGGGGCACGGCGACGCGACGACCCAGGCCGCGCTCGGCCGCGCGGGCGCCGCCGTCGTGCTCGAGTCGCTCGACCGGCTCGAGGGGCTCCTGGCCTGAGACCGGCCTCGAGCGACGTACCGTCCGTCACGGCGGCTCGAGGCCGAGGTGCAGCGCGAGCGCGAGCTCGAGCTGTCGCAGTGTCTCCGCCGTCACCCGGCCGGCGCGCCCGGTGATCCTGCGGCGATCGTAGGTCATGACCATCGACGCGTTCGCCACGCGCTCGGCGTCGAGCGTCGAGCGAGGTCGTCGTAGATCGGTCATGTAGCCGCGCGCCGCCCGCTCCGCGGTGTACTCCTGCGTGGGGACCACGGTGATCGCCTGACCGAAGCGATTCGCGATGTCGTTCGAGACGACCACGCAGGTCCGCGTCTTCTTCGGCTCGGCGCCTACCGAGCGGTCGCACGAGAGCCACAAGACGTCGCCACGCCGCACGTCGAGCACGGCGTCGACCGTCGAGACGGCCGGGCGCGCGCGCCCCACCTTGCGCCGCTCAGCCATCGCGGTCGAGGACCTCGAGCTGTAGGGTCTCCAGGTCGGCGAGCACCGCCGCGCCGTCCTCGCGGCCCGCCGCGTAGTCTCGCGCGAGCTTGCGCTGCCGCTCGAGCGCCTCGCGCCGCCCGAGCGCCTCCTGGATGAGCTCCCGCGCGACCGCGGCGCGTGGCTTCCCTTGCCGCCGAGCGTGCCGCGCGAGCGCACTCGAGGTGGGTGCATCGAGTGTCAAATTGAGTCGCTCCATGACACGCATGGTAGCACGCCGATCGCGGCTGACGACGCGCCGCGGTGACCGGCGGCGGACCGCCACGCTGTTGGCGACGGCGCGGGGTCGTGCGTAAGCTTGCTCGGCACCGCAGCCTCTGCGCACGCAGCCCCGACTCCAGCCATGACCGAACCGACGACCCCGGAAGAACCGAGCGAGCAACGCAAGGCGCCCGCGCCACGCACGGCGCGCGTGGCGCGCAAGACGCGCGAGACCGACATCGCGCTCGTGCTCTGCCTCGACGGCGCGGGCGTCAGTCGCGGCACGACCGGGCTCGGGTTCCTCGACCACATGCTGGCGACGCTCGTGAAGCACGCGCGCTTCGACCTCGAGGTGAGCTGCCACGGCGACCTCGTCGTCGACGACCACCACAGCGCCGAGGACGTGGCGCTCGCGCTCGGGCAGGCCCTCGACGAGGCGCTCGGCGACCGGCGCGGCATCGCGCGCTTCGGCCACGCCCACGCGCCGCTCGACGAGGCGCTCGCCCGCGCGGTCGTCGATCTGTCGGGCCGGCCGTGGAGCGAGATCGCGCTCGATCTCCGCCGCGAGCGGCTCGGCACCCTCGCCTGCGAGAACCTCGTGCACGTGCTCCGCTCGCTCGCGACGGCGGCGCGCCTGACGCTGCACGTCGACGTGCTGCGCGGCGACAACGACCACCACAAGGCCGAGGCCGCGTTCAAGGCCGTCGCGCTCGCGCTGCGCCAGGCCGTCGCGCGCGACGGCGGCGCGGGCGTCCCGAGCACGAAGGGGGTCCTGTGAGCCAGCGGGTCGCGGTCGTGCGCACCGGCACCGCGAACCTCGCCTCGGTCCTGGCGGCGCTCGTGCGCGCCGGCGCGGAGCCCTTCGAGACGCGCGACGCCGACGTCGTGCGCAGCGCCGCGCGCGTCGTGCTGCCGGGCGTCGGCGCCTTCGGGGCCGCGATGGGCTCGCTCGCGCGCGGCGGGACCGGCACCGAGACCGCCGGACGCACCGCCGACGGCCTCATCCGCGTGCGGGTGCCGGGCAAGGCGGTCGCCGGCACCGACCCGGGGGCGCTCGTCGCGGCCCTCACCGAGCGGGCGCGCGACGGACGACCGCTCCTCGCCGTGTGCCTCGGCCTGCAGCTGCTGTGCGCCGCCAGCGAGGAGAGCGCCGGGGTGCGCGGCCTCGGCGTCGTCGATGCCACGGTGCGGCGCTTCACGGGCGACGTGTGCGTGCCGCAGCTCGGCTGGAACCTCGTGCGACCCGAGCCCGCCTGTCGGCTGCTCGAGCAGGGTTACGCCTACTTCGCGAACTCCTACCGGCTCGACGCCATCCCGGCCGGCTGGACCGGCGCGACGAGCGACCACGGGGGCCCCTTCGTGGCGGCGCTCGAGCGCGGACCCGTGCTCGCCTGCCAGTTCCACCCGGAGCTCTCGGGCCGCTGGGGCCAGGCGCTCATCGAGCGCTGGCTCGCGAGCGGGG
>JADLAB010000530.1 GCA_020848455.1 Polyangiaceae bacterium | reverse complement strand
CTCACGCACGACACGTCGCAGTCGAACGGCTGGGACTACACCGACGCCACCAACACCGTCATCGAGCTGTTCGGCGCGGCCTGCACCACGCTGCAGGACGGCGACGAGCACACGGTGACGGCCACCTTCGAGTGCGAGATCCGCTGAGGAGCCGAGGAGCACGACCATGACGAACGAGACGACTCGCATGCGCGTGGTTCTCGGCGCACTGCTCGTGGGGCTCGTGGCGGCCTGCGGCGGGACCGAGGAGACCACCGGCACCGGCGGCGGCGGAACCGGGGCCACGACCTCGACGGGCACCACCTCGTCGACGACGAGCACGCTCGATCAGGATCAGGACGGCGACGGCTTCACGCCGCTCGACGGGGACTGCGACGATCTGCAGCCGAGCATCTTCCCGGGCGCGGCCGAGGTGTGCGACGACCTCGTCGACAACAACTGCAACGGCGCGACGGACGCGTCGGAGCCGGACGGCGACGGCGACGGCTTCGGCCCGTGCGCCGGCGACTGCGACGACGGCAACCCGAACGTGAGCCCCGCGGCGGCGGAGATCCCGGGCGACAGCGTCGACAACAACTGCGATGGGGTCGTGGACGCCGACTTCGACGGCGACGGCTACACCGCGGCGCAGGGCGACTGCGACGACGCCGACCACGACGTCCACCCGGGCGCGCTCGAGACCTGCTTCGACGGCGTCGACAACGACTGCAACTCCTTCATCGACGCCGCGGAGCCGGACCAGGACGGCGACGGCTACGGACCGTGCGGCGGCGACTGCGACGACGGCAACCCGAACGCGTACCCCGGCGCCGCGGAGCTCGCGGGCAACGGCATCGACGACAACTGCGACAACCTCGTCGACGAGGACGTCGACGCCGACGGCTGGACCGTCACGAACGGCGACTGCGACGACGCGGACCCCACCGTGAACCCGGCCGTGCTCGAGCTGTGTGCCGACAACATCGACAACGACTGCGACGGCACCATCGACACCGACTGCATCACGGCCTGCGACATGGCCGAGCTGCTCCACACCTCGGTCGGGTGCGTCTACTTCGCGGTCGACGCGAACAACGACCCGGTCGAGGGCTACGACGCGCAGCCTTACGCCGTCGTCGTGTCGAACGTCGACGCCGCGGCGGTCGCGAACGTACAGGTGCAGACGCGTCAGGGCGGCGTCTGGACCGCGATCCAGAACTTCGCCGTCCCGCCCGGTACGCTCCACCAGTTCGACTTGCCGGACCGGCACGTGAACTACACGAACAGCCTCGCCGCGGGGGCCTACCGGGTGGTCAGCGACTCACCGATCATCGCCTACCAGTTCCAGCCGGTGAACGGGCAGACCTCGTACACGAGCGACGCCTCGCTGCTCCTGCCGACGAGCGCGCTCGACCGCTACTACTACGTCTCGGGCTGGGGCAAGCCGAGCTACGGCAACGGTCAGGTGATGATCGTGGCCTCGGAGGACAACACCGTCGTCAGCTTCACTCCGTCGATCGCCACGGTGGCCGGCGGCAGCATCCCGGCGCTCGCCGCGGGCACGCTCTACAACTTCCCGGCCATGCAGGCCGGTGACTTCGTCCAGATCGAGTCGAGCACCGGGGCCTTCGCCGGCAGCTACATCACGGCCGACAAGCCCGTGGCGGTGTTCTCGACGCACTGGTGCGCCAACATCCCGACCCAGGGCTGCTGCTGCGACCACCTCGAGGAGCAGATGTTCGGGCTGCAGACGTGGGGCAGCACCTACGTGGGCGCGCGCTTACCGGTGCGCTCCACGGGCACGCCCGAGGCGACGCAGTGGCACGTCGTCGCGAGCCAGGCGAACACGCAGGTGACCTTCAGCGCCAACGCCGCGGTGACGGGGCTGCCCGCGAGCCAGACCATGCAGCCGGGCCAGGTGCTGTTCTTCCAGACGAGCGGCACGATGGCCAACCCCGGCGACTTCTTCCTCAGCGCCGACAAGCCCATCCACCTCATGGAGTACCTGTCGTCGAGCTACACGACGAACGCCCCCGTCAACCAGGCCGGCGACCCGGCCATGACGCAGGCCGTGCCCGTCGAGCAGTTCCTCGACCACTACATCGTGCTCGTGCCCTTCAACTGGATCTACGACTACCTCGTGCTCACGAAGGCGGCCGGCGAGACGGTCTCGGTCGACGGCACGGACGTTCCGCAGGCGCAGTTCGTGCAGGTCGGCGCGGGGCCGTGGGAGGTGGCGCGCATCGCCACCGCCGACGGGGCGCACACGCTCGCGGGCTCGGCGCCCTTCGGGGTCGTGCTCGTGGGCTACGACGCGTACGACTCGTACGCCTACCCGGGTGGGCTGAACCAGCAGATCATCAATCCCATCAACTGAGGGCCGCATGTGACCGTCCGGGTCGGCGTCGGAAAGAGCACCCACCACCGGCCGCGCACCGCCGGCGCGGAGGCGGCGACCGCCGCCCTCGCAAGGCTCGACGGGCGCGCGCCCGACCTCGTGCTCGTCTTCGCGACCACGGGCTACGACCAGGCGGAGCTCCTGTACGGGGTGCGTTCCCGAACGAACGACGCGCCCCTCGCGGGCTGCTCGGCCGAGGGGGTCATCACCCAGGACGGCTCGGACGAGGGCTCGCACGTCGCGGGCGTCATGGCCCTCGCCTCGGACAAGGTCACGTTCGACGTCGTGGGCGTCGGCGAGGTGGCGAGCGACCCCGGCGGCAAGGCGCGCGAGCTCGCCCGGGCGATCGCGGAGCGAAGCCCGGCGGCGAAGCTCGTGCTCCTCTTCGTCGACGGGTTGACGGTGCCGTGCAGCGAGCTGCTCGGCGCCCTCGAGGCCGCGCTGCCCATGCCCGTGGTGCTCGCGGGCGGCACGGCCGGCGACGCCCTGCGCTTCGAGCGCACCTACCAGTACCAGGGCGACGTGGTCCGATCGGACGGCGTCGTGGCCGTGACGGTGTCGGGGCCCATCGTGGCGGACATCGCGGTGAGCCACGGCTGCGACCCGGTCGGCGCCGAGCGGCAGATCACGCGCGCCGGGCACGGCTTCGTCCACGAGATCGCCGGCCGACCGGCCTGGAGCTTCCTCAAGGACTACCTGCCCGACGCCGCCGAGGGGCTCGACGGCCTCGACGTCGCCTACCTGTGCGTGGCCGAGGCGCTGCCCCCGGAGGCGGGCTCGTCCTACGGCGAGTACATCGTGCGCGTGCCGCTGCGCCTCGAGCCTGCGACCGGCGCCTTGTTCTTCGCCGGCGGGCTGCGGGAGGGCGCGAAGGTGCGCGTGGCCATCCGCCAGCACGAGCGCGTGGCGGCGCGCGCGGCCGCGAGCGCCGAGAGCATCCGCGCGCGCCACCCGGCCGACCAGCCGCTCTGCGTGCTGCAGTTCGACTGCGCGGGGCGCGGCCGGTTGCTCTTCGCCGAGCGCACCACCGAGGTCGTCATCGACCCGGTGCAGCGCATCCTGGGCAAGGACGTGCCGTGGCTCGGCCTGCACACCTTCGGCGAGATCGCCCAGATCGGCGCGCGCGCGTTCTTCCACAACTACACGGTGGTGCTCTGCGCGCTCTACCCCGAAGCGGGCTGCCCGTGAGCGAGCGTGACGAGCTCGAGCGCCTGCGCCGCGAGAACCTCGAGCTCGACGCGCAGCTGAAGCAGCTGGTGCGCGCCGAGCGCGAGCTCTACGTCGCGCGCCGCACGAGCGAGCGGCAGCTGCGCCAGATGCGCACCCTGAGCGACTTCGCCATCCGGGTGAGCGCGCTCAGCGAGGCGCCGGCGATCCTCGAGGACGCCGCCCACCTCCTCATGGACCTCTACCCCTTCGAGCAGGCGCTCGGCGCGCTCACCTCACCGCGCGGTGCCGCGGTGGCGATCGTGCGCGCGCTGCGCGGCTGCGAGGAGGACAGCGCCGCGCGGCTCGCGGCCTCCCGCGACGAGCTCGTCGACGCCGCCGGATGGCCCGAGGAGCCCTTCCTCGCGACCGCCGCCGAGGCGCGCTCGCGCATGCCCGGGCTGGTCGGCCGCCTCGAGGCGCTCTTCGCGCCGACGACGGGTGCGGCGCCGCCCGAGGACGCGCGGCTGCTCGTTCTGCCGCTGCGGCGCGGGTCGAGCGGCACGGTGGGCGTGCTGCTCCTGCGCCGGCTCACGCCCCACCCCACGTTCCACGAGCGGCTCCCCGGTGACGACGATCGCGGCTTCCTCGAGGTCCTGGGACGGCACGCGGCCACGGCGCTCGTGAACGCCCGCTTGCTCGCCGATCTGCGCCAGAGCTACGACCGGGTCGCGGCGGCACAGGCGGAGCTCGTGGACAAGGAGCGCCTCGCCGCCGTCGGCGAGGTCGCGGCCCTCTTGGCCCACGAGGTGCGCAACCCCCTCGGGGCGATGTTCAACTCGCTCAGCTTGCTGCGCCGGAGCTTCGCCCCCGAGGGCGAGGCCCATCTCTTGCTCGACATCGTCGCCGAGGAGGCCGACCGCCTGAACCGCCTCGTGGAGGACGTGCTGACGCTCGCGCGTCCGGCGAAGGCGTGGCGGCAGCACGAGGCGCTCGGCCCGATCGTCGCCGGCGCGGTCGACGCCGCGCGCCGCGCGCTCGCGCCGCACGAGCCCGAGATCGCGGTGGAGGTGGAGCCGGCGCTCCTCGCCGCGCCGGTCGACGCCGCGATGCTGCGCCGCGCGCTCGTCAACCTGTTGCTCAACGCGGCGCAGGCCGCTCCGGACGGCCTGGTGCGGGTGCGGGTCTACCGGCTCGAGCGCGCCGAGCACCGCTTCGCGCGCATCGACGTGAAGGACGAGGGCCCGGGCATGGATGCCGACCTCGCGCGCCGCGTGTTCCAGCCCTTCTTCACGACGCGCGCC
Source organism: Polyangiaceae bacterium (assembly GCA_020848455.1). GTDB lineage: Bacteria > Myxococcota_A > Polyangia > Polyangiales > Polyangiaceae > JACRDA01. The sequence goes on along the minus strand of JADLAB010000530.1, from coordinate 8,398 downwards.
ACGGGCACGGGGCTCGGGCTGGCCGTGGTGCAGCGCATCGCCGAGGCCCACCGCGGTGTCGTCGGGCTCGAGACGGCACCGGGCCGCGGCAGCACCTTCTCCTTGGAGCTCCCGCAGGAGGACGTCTCGGGCTCCCCGCCCGCGTCGAGCATCCCGCCGCGCAGCCACTGAAGCGGTCAGCCATCGTGGCTGGCGCGGCGGCGCAGATCCTCCCACGTCGCCTGGATCGTGGCGCGGATGCGGGGCAAATCGAGCAAGGTCGCCTTGAAGCGGCCCTGCAGGGCGAAGTAGCGCTCGAGCGCGCTCTCGTCGAAGGTAGGCTCGACGTTCACCTTGAAACGCCGCCCGTTCCACACCTCGTAGACGGGGTAGAGCCCGGAGCGCACGGCGAGCCGGATGAGCTCGATGCCCTCGGCAGGCTCGCTCTTCCAGCCGGTGGGGCACGGCGACAGGATGTGCAGGAAGCGGAAGCCCCGGGCGTCGAGCGCCTGCTCGAGCTTGCGCATGAGGTCCTCGGGGTGCGCGAGCGACACCGTGGCAGAGTACGGGACGTGGTGCGCCGCCATGATGCCGACGACGTCCTTCTTCTCGAGCCCCTTGCCGAGGGGCGTGGTGGTCGTGACGGCCCCCAGCGGCGTCGCCGACGAGCGCTGCCCGCCGGTGTTGCCGTAGATCTCGTTGTCGTAGCAGATGTAGAGGATGTCCTCGTCGCGCTCGGCCGCGGCCGACACGGTGGCCATGCCGATGTCGAAGGTGCCGCCGTCGCCCGCCCAGCACACGACGCGCGTGTTCTCGCCGTTGAGGCGCGCGGCGTGCGCGAGCCCGGTGGCGACCGCCGCGGCCGACGCGAAGGCGGAGGCGACGACCGGCGCGCCGTAGGCCGAGGCCGGGTAGGCACCGGCCGTCACGATGCCGCAGCACGCCGGGATGACCAGCTCGACGCGCCGCGCGCCGATGGCGCGCGACAGCATGTTGAGGGCGATCGACATGCCGCAGCCGCCGCAGTTGGTGTTGCCGGCTCGCAACAGGGGCTCGCAGCGATCGCGCGCGCTCTGCGCCAGCCCGCCCAGGATTGGCTCGTTCATCCCGCCACCTCCACGACCTCGGGTGCACCGGCTCGCTCGCGCGCGCACACGTCGCGGATGACGCCGTCGACGTGGCCGGGCCGGATGTCACCCCCGCCGAGCCCGATCATGTAGCTCTGGCACACGGCGCCAGGCTCGCACAGGGCCCGCAGCTCGGCCCACACGATGCCGCCGAGCCCGGGGCACATGTCGCGGTCGAGGACGGCCACGCGCTTCTTGCCGGCGAGCGCCGCGGCGAGCGCCGCGCCCGGGAACGGGCGGAACATGCGCAGCCGGAGCGCGCCCGCCTTGACCCCCCGCTCGCGCGCGGCGTCGACGGCCGTGCGCACGGTGCTCGCGGTCGTGCCCATCGACACGAGCACGACCTCCGCGTCCTCGAGCCGATACGGCACGACCGGCCCCGCGAGCTTGCGGCCGAAGGACTTCTCGAACTCCGCCTGCACGTCGAGATAGGCGGCGGGCACGCGGTCCATCGCCTCGGAGAGCTCCTTGCGGTGCGCCTCGGTCTCGTGCGGGAAGTCGAGGCCGCCGACCGTGCGCGGCCGGTGGGTCAGCCGGTGCGGCAGGTCGAGCGGCGGCAGGAAGGCATCGACCTCGTCCTGGGTGGGGAACTCGGTCGGCATCATGGTGTGCGAGAGGACGAAGGCGTCCTGGCACACCATGACGGGCAACAGGACGCGCTTGTCCTCGGCCAGGCGGTAGGCGGCGAGCATGGTGTCGGCCACCTCCTGGTTGTCCTCGCAGTAGAGGTGGATCCAGCCCGCGTCGCGGAGCGCGAGCGTGTCGCCGTGATCGACCCAGATGTTCCAGGGCGGCCCGAGCGTGCGGTTCACCGCCATCATCACGACCGGGAGCCGGTAGAAGGCCGCGACGAACACGTTCTCGGTCATGTACGACAGGCCGTTGGAGCTCGAGGCCGTGAAGGAGCGCAGGCCCGCGAGCGCGAAGCCGATGCACACCGCCATGGCGCTGTGCTCGCTCTCGACGCGCACGACGTGACCCTTGTCGATCTCCTGCTTGCACAGGAGCTCGATGCACTCGGTCTGCGGCGTGATCGGGTAGACCCCGCTGCCGAAGCCACGCCCCGTGCGGTTGGCCCGCGCGGCGAGCGTCGCGGCCATCGCGGTCGCGTGGTTGGCGGTGACGAGCTCGACCGTCATGACGACACCATCTCCATCGCGCGGCGCGGGCACTCGGTCACGCAGATGCCGCAGCCCTTGCAGTTCGTGTAGTCGACCGCGTAGTCGTGCTCCTGCCGGCGGATGACGCCCTCCGGGCAGTACACGAGGCACGTGTCGCAGCGCGTGCAGTGGCCGCACGAGAAGCAGCGGTGCGCCTCGAGCCCGCTGCCGAGCCCGCGGCTCACCTCGAGGAAGCCCGCCACGCGCACGGCGGCGACCTCGAGCGCCTCGTGGTCCGCCGGGGTGCGCGCGAAGTGGTCGACGCGGATGTCGGTGACGGGCACGGCGAGCGTGCGGTCCGGCCGCTCGAACACCTCGGTGGCGTCCCCGAGATCGCGCAGCGCCTGGGTCGCGGCGCGCCGCCCGTTGCCGATGGCGTGGGTGACCGTGCCGTCGCCGGTCGCGAGGTCGCCCGCCGCGTAGAAGTTGGTGGGCGCGCCGGCCTTGCAGACGTGGATGCCGTCGAGCGTGAAGCCCACCGGCAGGAGCGAGAGGTCGGCGGACTGCCCGAGCGCGAGCAGGACCGTGTGACACGCGAGCTCGACCTTGCGGTCGGTCACGATGGGGCGGCGCCGCCCGCTGTCGTCGGGGGGGCCGAGCTCGACCTCGGCCAGGATGACGCGCTCGAGCCGCCCATCGTCGCCCTCGAAGGCGAGCGGCTGACGGAGGAACAGGAACGCGATGCCCTCGTGCAGGGCCTCATCGATCTCCTCGGCGATGGCAGGCATCTCCGTGCGCGTCCGCCGGTAGGCCACCGTCACCTTGGCGGCGCCGCAGCGCAGCGCGCTGCGCGCGCAGTCGAGCGCGGTGTTGCCGCCGCCGAGCACGACCACGTGTCCGGAGAGCGCCACGTGCCCCTGCATGTTCACGCGGTGCAGGAAGTGGATGCCCTGCTCGACGCCGGTGAGCTTCGGGGCCTCGCCGTCGACGCCGCGGAGCTTCTGCAGGCCGGTGGCGAGGATGACGGCGTCGTACTCCTGACCGAGGGCCTCGACGCGCTCGCGCGTGAGGAACTTGCCGAGCTCGGTCTTCACGCCGAGGGCGAGGACGCCGTCGATCTCGCGGTCGAGAACGTCGCGCGGCAGCCGGTAGCTCGGGATGCCCGTGCGGAGCACGCCGCCGAGCGCGGGCTCGCCGTCGAAGATCACCGCCTCGTGGCCCTTCGTGCCGAGCGTGTACGCCGCGGCGAGCCCCGCGGGCCCACCGCCGACGATGGCGACGCGCCGCACCTTGCCGGGGCGCTCGCGCTCCGTCGCCGCGACCGGCCGGTGGTCGGCGATCCAGCGCTCGAGCGCGCGGATGTTGACCGCGCCGTCGTACTCGGCGCGGTTGCAGCCCTCCATGCACGGGGCCGGGCACACGCGCCCGCACACGGCCGCGAGCGGGGTCGAGCGCCCGAGGACGTCGGCCGCCGCGGCCTCGCCGCTCTTCGCCAGGGTCTGGATGAAGCCGACGACGTCGTTGCCCGCCGGGCACCAGGCGTTGCAGGGCGCGAGCTTCTCCCGGTACTCGGGCGTCTGCGTGCGCCACGAGCCCGTCGGCACCGCGGGCGGGGGACCGAAGCGGTGCTCGAGCAGCGGCAGCACGGCAGGGGCCACGGCAGCCGGGGGGACCAGGCCCGGCGCGGCCGCGGCGCCGTTCGTCGGCGCGCGCAGCGCGGTCGCGACGAAGGCCTCCTTGGCCGCGGCGAGGTTCGAGAGCAGGCCGAGCTTGCGGTACGCCGCCTCGAGGGCATCGAGCGGCAGGCCGAGCGCCTGTACGAAGGAGCCCGCGATGGTCGTGTTGACGATGACCACCGAGCGGGTGCCGATGCCATGGCGACGTGCGATGGCCGTGGCGTCGACGACGCCGAGCCGGAAGCGCTCGAACTGCCCGGCGAAGTCGCCGAGCTGCTTCGTCGTATTGACGAGCAGGGTGCCGCCGGGCGCGAGCCCCGCCACCACCTCGTCCGAGAGGAGCGTCGGGTCGAGCACCAGCAGGTGATGCGGCGCGTAGACCTTGTTCCGGTTCGTGATCGGCCGGTCGCTCACGCGCGTGTACGCCCGGACGGGCGCCCCCGAGCGCTCGCCGGCGTAGTCGCCGAAGGTCTGCACGCTCTTGCCGAGATGGGCGTAGACGGCCGCGAGGATCTTCGCGCACGTCACGCCACCCTGGCCACCTCGCCCGTGTAGGCGGATCTCGATGTCGCTGCCGGTCTGGCTCATGAAGAGGCTCCGTGCCGCCGACAGCATGAACCGAAATTGACGACCATCATTTGATGGACGTCATCTCGATGGGTGTTCCGGGAAGGTTGGCATCTCCCCGCGTCGCGCAGCGCCTTGGTCGACACGTATGCGCCGACCGCGCCCGCGCAAGCGCCGCCGGACCGGCGGCCCCACCGTTTTCGGTCGCGGGGGGCCCCTCGGCCCCCCAGGGCGGGCCTCGCTCAGCCGCGCCGGAGCCGCGTGAAGGCGTCCTTGAGGCCGCCGTGGAGCGCGGCCACGTCGGCCGAGGCCCAGGTCTCGCGCGCCGCGCGGACGAACGAGGTCTTGTCGACGCGGTTGTCGAAGCGCGCGACCGGCAGCTCGTACTCGCGCCCCCAGGCGGGCAGGCGCAGGTGGTCCGGGCGCCCCGAGGTCTCGAGCAGGTGCGCCATGTCGTCGCAGCCGTACTCGCCGAGCATCACGTCGATGGGGACGCCGTGATGCAGGATCGAGCCCGGGTCGTTCGGATCGGCGCGCGCGTCGTTCTTGCGCCGCGACTCCTCGGGCGTGACCCAGATGTAGAGGATCGAGGCGCGATCGAGGATGGCCGGCGAGAGGCACGAGACCGAGCCCCGGTAGCCGTAGTGCTCGGGAAGCGGCAGGGGGGAGCCGGCCGCACCCCCGCGCGCGAACTCGATGACGACGGTCTTGCCCGCGAGCGTGTCGAAATAGGCCGCGACCTTGTCGTCGTAGAGCGCCCGGGCGTCGCGCTCGACGGCTGCCGCGACCTGACCGCGGAGCCGCGCCGGCAGGGCGCCGAGGTGCGGCAGCGCCCCGACCCGCGAGCGCGCCAGGTCGATGCGGTCGAAGAGCCACTCGGCCGCCGACGCGGGCGCCGGGCGGCGCTGACACACGAGATCCGCGTAGTCCTCGTTGACGAGCTCGATGAGCGTGCGCCAGTCGCGCCCGTCGCGGAAGCCCTTGTCCGGCGCGAGGAAGTAGCCGCGCTCACCGCCGTGGGCTGCGAGCTCGTCGTCGATGCGCCGCATCAGGTGCACGTACGGGTAGTCGTCGAGCTGCACCGTGGGACCGATGCCGAACTCGTCACGGCAGGCGGCGGGCGAGAGGCCGGCGAGGTACTTGCGCACCTCGCTCTTGCCGGAGGCCGGCAGGGCGAGCAGGAGCAGGGTGTCGAGGATGGCGGGCACGCTCGGGTCCTTTCTCGAAAGGCGGGGGCCCGAGCCTCGCAAATCGGCCCTCCACGGTCAATGCCGCGGTCGGCCCGCGATGCCGCGGGCGGCTCGGACCTCGGGGCGTAGGGCGGCCGGCTCCGCGTGGGCTCCGCGCTCCGGCCTCTGCGCCTGGAGCCCGGAGCCCCGAAGCCCGCAGCCCGAAGCCACGTCACGCTGGAGCCGAGCTCGCTCCTAGACCTTGATGCGCTCGGCCTCGTACGCGGCGGCGACGGCGGGCCGGGCGCGCACGCGCTCCAGGTAGGCGACGAGCACCGGCCACTTCGCGAGGTCGATGCCGACGAGCTTCGTCCAGCGGAGCACCGTGAAGAGGTAGGCGTCGGCCACGGTGAAGTCGTCGCCGAGGAGGTAGCTCTTGGCCTCGAGGGCGTGCGACACGTAGTCGAAGCGCGCGGCGAGCACCTGCCGCTGGTGCTCCTTCCACTCCTCCGGCGCCTTGGGGCTGAAGAGCGGGCTGAACTGCTTGTGGATCTCGGTCGAGATGTAGCCGAGCCACTCCTGCAGCCGGTAGCGCGCGAAGGTCCCCGCCGGCGGGGCGAGCTTCGAGGCGGGCGCGAGATCCGCGAGGTACTGCACGATCGCCGGTCCCTCGGTGAGCCGCTCGCCGTCGTCGAGCACGAGCAGCGGCACGAAGCCCTTGGGGGCGACGTCGCCGTAGTCGCCGCCGCTCACGATCTGCTTGTTGCGCAGATCCACGCGCTCGAGCGTGAAGGACAGGCCCGCCTCGCGGAGCACGATGTGGGGAGACAGGGAGCAGGCGCCAGGGCTGTAGTAGAGCTTCATCGGGGGTCCTCGGGGCGGTCGCCGCGCGCGTGCGGGCGCGCGGGGGCCCAATGTAGCGTCGCGGCCGGCGAGCGCCACCCCGGGCGACCCGCCCGCTGCCACGCAGGGCGAGCGCGGCCCCCCCGCGCGTGGCATGGGTGAGACGGGAGTCTGCGAGCTCGGGCGGAACCGAAGCGAGATCGAGGTCGAGGCATGGCTCCGAACGGCTCCGAGGTCCTGGCACGACGGCTCGAGGTGAGCGGCGCGCCGGCGCGCGTGTTCGTCGGTGGCAGCGGACCCGCGCTCCTGCTCCTGCACGGTGGCTGGGCGGGCGCGCAGGCGCACTGGTCGCGGGTGTGGAGCCAGCTCGCGCGGCGCCACCAGGTCATCGCCCCCGATCTGCCCGGCCTCGGGGAGCCACCCGGGCCCGGCCTCGGGCGGCTCGAGCGCTACGTCGCGTGGCTCGAGGCGCTCCTCGACGCGCTCGGGATCCCGGCAGCGTGGTGCGTCGGCAACTCCTTCGGCGCCTCGCTCGCATGGAGCTTCGCGGGCCGGCGGCCCCTGCGTTGCCTCGGGATCGTGCTCGTCGACGGCGTCCCGATGCCGCGCACGCCCGCCGCGATGCGCTGGGTCGGCGAGCGCCCCCTCGGCCGAGCGCTCGTGCGCGCCGTGCTGCGGCGGGTCTCGTACACCCCTCGGGCGCTCGGCCAGGCATTCGCGGACACGACCCGCGCGCCGGCCGAGCTCCGGCGCGCCGTCGCGCGCACGCCGCCCGAACGGCTCGAGGCCTTCGTCGCCTGCCTCGTTGCGGGCGACGGTCCGCCCGCGCCGCGCGTCGCGCCCCTGCTCGTCTGGGGCGAGCGCGACCGGCTGCCGGGCACGAGCGCGCGGGCCGCCCGCCGGCTCCGAGCGGCGCTCCCGGGCGCGACCCTGTGCCTGGTCCCGGACGCCGGGCACTTCCCCCAGCTCGAGCAACCGGACGAGTTCGTGGCCGCGCTCGAGTCGTTCGTCGCGGCCGCGCCAGCGCCTGCCCCGCCCGCCGCGTGCGACGGCGCCGCGTGACGCATCGCGTCGCCGCCGCGGCCGTCACTCGAGGAGCCAGGCGAGATCGGAGGCGACCAGGCGCGAGGCGCGGCCGCCGTAGCCGTGACCCATGCCGTCGGCGAGCTCGATCTTGATGGCCACGCCGCTCGCGGCGAGCCGCGCCGCCGGGGGTACCGCGGCGTGCACGCAGCCCATGCTGCCGCACACGAACAGCACGCGCTTGCCGCCCGCCGCGGCGTAGGCGTGCGCGGCCGCGGCGGTCCACGGGTCGTGGCCGCCCTCGACGAGCACGAGCCGTGGATAGCGCGCCGGCGCGCCGCGCGCGATGCCGACGCCCAGGATCGCGCCCCACGAGAAGCCGCCCCACACGAGCTCCCCGTCGGTCGCGGCGTCGGCGCCGAAGCGACGGGCGAGCGCCGCGAGCCCGACGGCGACCTCGCGCTCGAGGGCCGCGCCGTCGCGGTAGGTGAAGCGCTGCTCGCCGCCGCGCGGGGAGTCCGGGCGCGCCACCCCGCGCGGACACAGCACGAACGCGCGGTCGCCCACGATGTCCGCCCACTCCGCACACTGCCACTCCGGCCGGTCGTAGTTGCCGTGGGCAGCGACCACGACCGGGCGGGGCGGCTGCGCCCCGAGCGGCACCGCGACCACCGCCGGGCCGAAGCCGTCGAGCGGCAGGTCGAGGATGCGCCCCTCGGCCGCGATCGCGCGCGCAGGGCGCACGGGCGCTTCGTCGGCCGGAGCCTCGGCGCGGCACACGAGCTCGGCCATCGGGTCGCAGATCGGCGCGCTCGCCGCGCCGCCCTGCTCGATCGGAGCGGGCGCCCCGGGCGCGCGCGCGTGCGCCAGGCTCGGATCGTCGCAGACGGCGGCCCGAGGCCAGGGAGCCCCCG
>JADLAB010000529.1 GCA_020848455.1 Polyangiaceae bacterium | reverse complement strand
TGCCCGAGCGCGTGGTCGTGCTGGGCGCCCTGCCGCGCACGCCGAACGGCAAGCTCGACTACCGCGCGCTCGAGGACTGAGCTGCGCCCACGAACGGGTGCAGCAGCCCGCAGCGCGGGCAGCTCGCAGTCGGCCACGGCCGGAGCTCGCCGGCGTCGAACACGGCGAGGCGAGGCGCACCCGCCACCACCATCACGGAGCGCTCGCCCGCGAGAAGGCAGAGCGGACACAGGACGGGCCCTGCGAGCTCCGGTGCGGCCCCGCGTGCGGCAGCAGCACGGTTCACCTCGAGCAGGGTCGGGGGCCGCTCGGCCGCGCGATGCGCTGCGACCTCGGTCTGCAAGCGCGCCGCAGCCGCGTCGATCTTCGCGACTTCCGCCCGGAGCCGCGCCGCCGTGACCTCGAGCGCCGCGACCTCCGCCTCGAGCGCCGTGACGCGCGGATCGGGCCGCGGCGAGGCCTCGAGGTCGGCGATGCGCTGCTCCGCGAGGCCGAGCGCCGTCTCGGCCGCGGCGAGCTTCTCCTCGTACTCCTCGAGCCGGCGCCGCACGGCAGGCACCGCGACCTCGCCCTTGCCTCCGCTTCGCTCGGGCTTGGCCATGAGCGTCTTCGGGGCGCGCGCGTCGGCGAGCGCGGCCTCGAGATCGCGAATGCGGAGCTGCGCCGCCTCGAGGTCGTCGCGGTAGCCCATGCCGGCACGCTACCACGGCGCTCGCGGCCGGCCGTGACGCCGCGCATCGTCAAGCCCGGGGCCCGGTGATAGCGTGGAGGCGTTCGGGCCCCACGGAGACCACCATGCGCCTTGCCAAGCTGCTCGCCTTCGCTTCGCTCCCCGTCCTCGCCGCCGCGGTCTACGCGGCCGGCTGCGACGCGACCGGCAAGTCCTCGAGGCTCGGCACGGATGGGACCGGCGGTGCGGGCACCGGCGGCGGCACGGGCAACAACCCCGCCGGCGGTGCGGGCGGCTTCATCCTCACGACCTCGTCGACGAGCGCCGGTGGCTCGGGCGGCTCGATCGTGAACCCGTGCGGCTCGGCGTGCGGCGCGACCGAGCTGTGCGACCCGGAGCACCTCGGCACCGACGACGACTGCAACGGCACCGTCGACGAGGGCTGTCCGTGTCAGGCGGGCGCGAGCCACTGGTGCTTCGCCGGCGATGCTTCGTTCCTGAGCCAGCCTGGCTCGGGCTGCTTCCCGGGCACGATGAGCTGCAGCGAGCTCGGCACCTGGGGCGAGTGCTTCGGCGGCGTGCCCGTCGGCGAGTGCGGCGGCGGTGAGCCCCTCGGGTGCCACGCCATCACCTCGCCGCCGCTCGCGACCGCGAACCTGCAGGCCGGCGCGGGCAATTTCTACGACCCGAACGCGCTCTCCAACACCTGGACCGTCGCGTGCCCCGCGGGCGTGAGCCCCTGCCCGGCACCGAACGGGCCGAGCTTCGTGCCGCTCGTGAGCGGCGAGTACACGGTCACCTACACGAAGACGACGGCGAACGGCCCCGAGTCGTGCGACTACCCGCTCTTCGTCGGCGCGCCCGGGCTGCGCGTGGAGCTGTCCTGGGACCACCCGGCCGGCTCCGCCGGCGCGGACCTCGATCTGCACATGCACGAGCCCGGCACCACGACACCGTGGTCCTACGGGGGCTCGAACACGGCCGACTGCGGCTACGGCAACTGCACGGTCGAGATGTACACGCTGCCCTTCCCCCTGCCGACGCCGCAGTGGTTCAACGGCGCGGCGCCGCCCGATCCGGTCAACTGGTACAAGGACCCGGACTACAACAAGAACACCTGTTACTTCGCGCCGTGGGGCCGTGGTCAGCAGTGGGTGAGCTTCGACCAGGGCTGCCACAACCCGCGGCTCGACCTCGACAACATCTACTGCGACCCGGCGGTCAGCGACCCGACGAACTCGAGCTTCTGCGCGCCCGAGAACATCAACGTCGACTTCCCGCCGAACGACGTGTGGACGCGCATCGGCGTGCACTACTACTCGAGCCACTCCGAGAACTACTCGGTGCGGCCCCACGTACGCATCTTCTGCAACGCGCGGCTCGCGGGCGAGCTAGGCCAGGCCGGCTACGCGAACTCCCCCATCGTGTGGACGCCGGCCGACGGGGCGTCGCCGAGCAGCAACAAGTACTGGCTCGTCGCCGATGTGCGCTTCAGCTCGGGTGGCGAGTGCGGCGTTCAGAGCTGCGAGGTCGCGCCGCTCTACCTCGACCCCAACGCCCACACCGCCTACGTCACGACGACGCCCGTGGTCGAGGGCTCGTGGGCACCGCCCTACCCGCCCTGAGGTGGCGCGGGCTGCCCATCAGCCGGGCGCGAGGGGCAGCCGCAGCGTGAACGTCGTGCCGCGCCGGGACTCGCTCGCGACGTCGATGGACCCGCGGTGCCCCTCGACGATGCGCTTGACGACCGCGAGCCCGAGACCGGTGCCCGCGGCCTTGGTGGTGAAGAACGGCTCGAACAGCCGCGCCTTCGCGTCGTCGTCGAGGCCCACGCCCGTGTCCGAGATCTCGACGCGCACGACCGCGCCCGCGGGCCCCACCTCCGTGCCGGCCCGCACCGTGAGCGTCCCACCGTCGGGCATCGCCTGCAGCGCGTTCAGCGCGAGGTTCAGGAACGCCTGGTGAAGCAGGTGCTCGTCGCCCTGCAGCGACGGCAGCGCCGGGTCGAGCACCCTCACGATGCGCACGGCGGGCGGGCTCGCGCCGAGCGCCGCCGCGAGGGCGTGCTCGAGGACGTCGCCGAGCGCCAGCGGTCGCAGGGTGGGCGCGCTCGGGCGCGCGAAGTCGAGCAGATCGCCGACGATGCGATTCAACCGCTCGGCCTCTTGGCCGACGATGGCGAAGAGCGTGGCGCTCTCGCCCTCGAGCCTCAGCTGGCGCTTGAGCGGGCCGAGGGCGCTGAAGATGGCGCCGAGCGGGTTGCGCACCTCGTGGGCCACGACGGCCGCGAGCTGCCCGAGGGCCGCGAGCCGCTCGCGCTCGACCAGCTGGGCCTGCGCCTTGGCGAGCTCCTCGTAGCTCGCGCGCAGGTCGGCGTAGAGCCGGGCGTTCTCCACCGCCACCGCGATCTGGTTGGCGACGGCGGCGGCGCGATCGACCTCGGCCGCGCCGAAGGGTCGCGGTCCGCCGCGCGTGGCGATGACGACGGCGCCGATCGACCGGTCGCGCACGACGAGCGGCAGCCCGAGGTAGGCGTGCGCGCCGAGGATCGCGCGCAGCGCCGGATCGACGCGCGGATCGGCGCTGGCGTCGTCGACCACGACGGGCGCCCGCTCGGCGAAGGCCACCGCGGCCACCGACGCCGGTGGGTCGAGCGGCAGGTCGCGACCGACGAGCTGCCGATGCTCCCCGGCCACCGCGCGGATGACGAGGCTCTTGCCGGCCTCGTCGGGCAGGAGCAGGAAGGCGTCCGCGGCGCCCACGCTGCGCGCCAGGTTGCGCACGCCGAGGTCGAGCACCTGGGCGTGCTCGAGCGTGGCGACGAGCGACCAGCCGACCTCGTAGAGCAGCGCCAGATCCGACACGCGGCTGCGCAGCTGATCGAGTAGCCGCTGGGCCTCCACCGCCGCGGCGAAGTGGGTGCCCATCGCCTTCAGGAGATCGAGCATCGCGGCGTCCACCGTGACCGGCTCGACGTAGGCGACGTTCATCACGCCCACGACCTTCGAGCGCGCCACGAGCGGGATCGACGCGACCACCTCCTGGCGCATGCGCGCGATGACCGAGCGCGCGGGCTCGGGGTAGTCCTCGCGCCGGAACACGAGCGCCTCGCCGCCGTGCGCCACACGCCACAGGAACGTGGTCGGACTGCCCAGGGGGATGCGTGCGAACAGCCGCCCGGCCTCCTCGGAGCCCCCGTGCTGGTGCACGAGGTCGGCGGCCTGACCGGCTTCGTCGACGATGTAGATGGCCACGGCGTCGCAGCCCGTCACCCGGGCCACCTCGTCGGAGCCCGCCCGGAACAGGCTCTTGAGATCGGGCGAGGTGCTGGCGAGCTGTGCGAGCCGGTTCAGCGCGGCGAGCGCCTCGTTGCGCCCCGACAGATCGGCGATGGCGCGCGACGCGCCGAGGGCGGCGGAGATCTGCGACGCGAGCAGACGCAGGATGGGCAGATCCTCCCGGCGCAGCCAGCGCCCCAGCAGCAGGAGCAGCCGCGCCGGGACGCCGTCCACGTCGATGCGGACCCCCGCTCCCCGGGCGAGCCCGTGCGCCGCCACCGCCTCGCGGGCCCTCTCACCGAGCGCGCCGCCGAGGAAGCCCGCGAGCTCGAGCGGGGCGTCGTCGAGGTACACGCCACCGTCGCGCCAAGCGGCGCGCTGGGAGCTCGACCACGGCCGCGACACCCCCTGCCTCACCGGACCGAGCGCCTCGGCCAGCGGACCCTCGAGCGGGGAGAACGCGGTCAGACCCACCACGTACAGATCCTCGCCCCGCGGCTCGCCGAGGGCCGACGCGAGCCCGAGTGCGCCGAGCCCCACGTCGACCTTGCGGTAGATCGCCTCGGGTGTGCGCTCGCGCAGGACGCCGGCCCCGAGCTCCGCGAGCGCCAGCAGGCGCCGCTCGCGGCCGGCGCTCTCGGTGCGGTCGCGCAGCATCACGATGGTGTGGTCGCGGACGTAGGAGGCGAACACGTCGACGTCGCGCAGCTCGCCGGTGCTCGTGAGGACCTTCGACGTGTACTCCGCCGGCACCGGCTCGCCGCGCTGTCGGCGCCGGTAGCGCTCCAGCAGCCGCTCCGCCTCGCCGGGCGCGACGAACGCGACGAAGGGATGCCCGACGATCGCCGCGCGCTCGCGCCGCACGAGCCGCAGAGTGGCGTCGTTGACGTAGGCGACATCCCCACCGCGCACGACCACGGTGCACAGCGGCGAGGTGTCGAACACGGTGAAGTCGTCCAGCTCGCCCTCCGCCGCCAAGCAGTCGGCTCACCGAGCTTATTACCCGAGCTCCCCGGGGGACAAGCCACGATCCGCAGCGCGCCGACCTCACCGGGATCGCCGGGGCGGAGGCTTCACTCCCAGCCCGCGTCGCCGACACAGATGCCCGGGGCGCCGCCGCCGTCGGTGAGGCGGCACCACGCCGCGAAGCGGCGCGCGAAGGCCGCCTGGTCGATGGCGATCGTGCCGCGGTCGCCGTGCTGCAGGGGCGCGGCGCAGCCCGCGAGCGCAGCGAGCGCGAGGAGCAGGGCTCCGACGAGCACGCGTGGCGCACGGAACGCTCTTGGCTCGAACATGGTCACCTCTGCCGGCCCGGGACCCGACCCGCGGGCAATGGACAGTAGGACGGAGCGCGCCGGCACCTTGTTCAACGACGCCGGCCCCGCCTGGAGCCCGGCGCCGTCATGGCCGTTGATCTGCCGGGGCGCGTTGCTGCATCCTGGTGCCATGCGGCTCGCCGTGGCGTTGCGCTGCGCACCCCTCCT
>JADLAB010000528.1 GCA_020848455.1 Polyangiaceae bacterium | reverse complement strand
CGTTCGGCGGAGTCCCCCTCGGCCATCCGGGTAGCATAGATGGGCGCCACGGCCCCTCGCAAGGGGCCCGCTGCGGAGGCATATCCGTTACGGTCCGTCACCGGGGTGTGCGCCTCGTGTCTCGTGCCTCGCCCGTGGAATTGTCGGCCCTTCGCACCCGCACCCGTGGCACGGTCTCGAGGCAGGACCATGCGTGCTCGTGCCGGTGTCGCAGCTCTTCTCCTGGTGCTCGCTGCGGGTTGCGTCAGCGCTTGTCGCGATCCGAGCACGCCCGCCCCGCCGCCGAGCGCGTCGTCCGCGGCGCGCACCGCCAGCTCGGCGTCCGTCGGCTCGGCCGCCGCCGCCGCGTCGCCGGCCGCGCCCTCCGGCTCGGTCGTGCCGTTCGCTTCGGGGTCGTCCTCTCTGGCGCTCGCGCCGGCGCGGCCGTGCCCCGAGCGGGCGCGCGCGGCTCCGCTCGCGTTCCGGCAGCGCCGCACGGACCAGGGCGAGATCGCGCACGCCGTGCCCGTGTTCGCGCCGGGCGGCGCGCTCGGGGCGGGTGCCGTGGCCGAGCTCGGGCGCGAGCTCGCGGGCTGGCTCGCCGCCCACGCGGGCTCGGGTAGCTGCGACGTCGTGCGCAACGATCCCTCGGTCCTGAGCCTGCACTGCGCGAGCCATATGGGCTACACGGGCGGCATGGGCGTGCTCCACGCCTTCTCGGGTGGCGGACTCGGCTTCTTTCGCACGCCGGGCGGCCTCGAGCGCATGACGCTCGCGACGCTCGCGCGCGGGGGCGACGCGCGCGCGCTCGGCTCGCTCTGGCAGGGCTACGACGCCTCGTCGAGCGCGAGCGGCGAGCCGGCGAGCTTCTTCGTCGTGTACGGTGACGCGCTCGTCTTCGGTCCGTCGCTCATGACGGCCGGCTCGCTCGACGACCTCGCCGCGCTCCCGCTCGCGACCGTCCGGCCCCTGCTCGCGTGCGACGACCTGCTCGACGTGCCCGTGCCGCCGAGCGCGTCGCCCGACACCGCCGGGCCCGTGACGGCCGCGTCCGCGCCGCTCGCCTTCGCGTACGTCGGGCTCGGCGACGAGTGGGAGATCCCTCGCTTCGTCGCACCCGACGCCTGGGGAGCGCCGACGGCGGCGCGGCTGAACGCCGACCTCGAGGCGTGGGTCGCGGGGCAGCGGTCGCGCACGCACGGCTCGATGGGCCGCGACTGCGACGTCACGGTGAGCACCGAGCGGCTCGTGAGCGTGAGCTGCGTGGCGCCCTTCGACGCGAGTGGCGCCCCCGAGATGGCGATGGGCTTCACCTATCGGCTGGGCCCGATCCCGACGCGCATCCGGGCGCGGGAGCTCGTGGCCCGGCGCCCGCGCGCGCCCGCCGACCTCGCGGCGCGTTGCTTCCGGTCGCTCCTCGTGCGCCGCCCGGACGAGCGCTTCTTGCCGGCGCTGCCGCAGCTCGGACCCGCCGATCTCGAGGCCTTCGCGCTCGACGACGCGGGCGCGACCTTCCTCGTCACGCTCGGCTATGCCTACGACGACACCGACTACCGCATGCCCGAGCGGGAGCTATGCCGCGTGCCGTGGGCCGTTCTCGGTACGAGTCTCGACGGGCTCGCGACGCTCGCGACCGGAACGTGAGGCGCGGGCCTGCTGCGACGAGCTCCCAGCCCTAGGCCGCGCTCGGCTCGGCGGCGACCGGAGCCGCCGCGCGCCGAGGCGCCCCGCGCACGGCGTGGACGACGGCGAGCGCACACGAGAGCAGCAGCGCGCCGCAGAGCTGGTGCAGGGCCGCGGCCCAGACGGGCACGTGCAGGACGACGGTGAGCGCGCCGAGCGTCATCTGCACGACCACGAGCCCGACGAGCGCGCGTGTGGCGAAGCGGCCGACCGGCGTCGTTGCCCGGCGCCAGGCGTAGGCCGCGAAGACGAGCACGGCCGCCGCGGTGAGCCAGCCGAGCGTGCGGTGGACGAAGTGGATGCCGAAGGGGCTCTCGAGCACGTTGCGCCACCACGGCTCGTAGGCGAAGGCCTGCGGCGGGAACCAGTCGCCGTTCAGGGTGGGGAAGGTCGAGTAGAGGTGGCCCGCGCGCGTGCCGGCCATGAAGGCGCCGTAGATGACCTGCAGGGCGACGAGCGCGAAGGTGGCCCAGGCGGCGACGCCGAGCGCGCGGCGGGGAGGGGTTGCATTCGGCGCCGGCGGAGCGGAGAGATCGAGCGCGAGCCACTGCACGTAGCACGCGACGGCGAGCGCGAGGCCGAGGTGGGCGGCCAGCCGGTAGTGGCTCACCGCCGGCACGTCGACGAGGCCGCTCGCCACCATGTACCAGCCGAGCGCGCCCTGCAGGCCGCCGAGCAGAAAGGGAACGAAGGTGCGGACGGCGAGCCGGCCCCGGATGCGGCGCCGCCAGAGCAAGACGGCCCACGGCACCACGTACGCGACGCCGACGAGGCGTCCCCAGAGCCGGTGCAGGTACTCCCAGAGGAAGATCTGCTGGAAGTCGCCGAGCGTCATCCAGTGGTTGACGAGCTTGTACTGCGGCGACTGCTGGTACTTCTCGAAGACCTCTTGCCAGGCGTCGTGCCCGAGCGGCGGGATGGCGCCCATGAGCGGGTGCCACTCGACCATCGACAGGCCGGAGCCCGTCAGGCGCGTGATGCCGCCGAGCGAGAGCATCACGAGGATCGACAGGTAGACGAGCGCGAGCCAAACGACGACGGAGCGGTGTCCGGTCGGGCTCTCGGCCGCGCGATCCATGGCGACTGCATAGTGCGTCTGCGCCGCGTGGCAAGCGGCGCGGGGGGGCTCGCGACCGCGTGTCGCCCCCGCGCGCGCGTGCTATCGCGGTCGCGTGTCGACCGCCCGACCGGCGCTCGCCGTCGACGCCGCGGGCTGCGCCGCGGCCGCGCTCCTCTACCGGAGCGGCGGGAAGCTCTTTGCCACGGCCGCCGTGAAGGCCGCGTTCAGCCTCGTCGGCGGCGGGCCGATGCGCCTGCGCGAGCCGGAGCCGCTCGTGCTCCGCGACGTCCCGAGCGAGCCGCGGGCCGCGGCCGAGGCGGTGGGCGCGGGCAGCCTGGCGCTCGCGTCGGAGCTCGTGCCGTACCGGCCACGCGTGGACGTGCTCCTCGTGGGCCACGCCTGCGCCGTGCCGGGCAAGCCCGTCTCGCACCTGCAGGTCGCCCTGCGCATCCTGCGCGGCGAGCAGGCGGTGCTCGACAAGACCGTGCTCGTGGAGGGGGACCCCGGCGGCGCGCCCGGGGCCGAGCGGCAACCGTTCGAGCGCATGCCGCTCGTGTGGGAGCGCGCGGTCGGCGGCCCCGACCGCGACGACAATCCCGTCGGCGTGGAGCGCGGGCGCGCGAACCTCGTCGATCCGACCTCCCCCGATCGCCCGGCGTGCTTCGCGCCCATCCCGCCGCGCTGGCCCGCGCGCCGGCGCCTGCTCGGCGGCTTCGACCCCGCGCGCCTCGCGGCGCCGCTGCCCGAGCTCCCCGGTGATTTTCCGTGGGCCTACTTCCAGGCGGCGCCGCCCGATCAGCGGCTCGCGGCGCTGCGGGGCGACGAGCTCATCGTGCTCGCGGGGCTGCACCCGCGCTGGCTCGAGCTGCGCACGTTCATGCCGCGCGTGGCGGTCGACGCGCGCCTCGAGACGCTCGGCGCTCCGCCGGGGCGGGCGCGCCCGTTCGCGCTCTGGGCCGACGCGCTCACGCTCGACACCGACCGGCTCGTCGCGACCCTGTGCTGGCGCGGGCAGCTCGAGGTGGCCGAGGCGGAGCTCGCGTCGCTGCGCCTCGTCGCGCGGGTCGCGCCGGCCGACATGGCGGGTGCGGGCGTCACGCGGGCCGAGGCGTCGAGGGCGCACGACACCGAGCCCGAGCGACCCCAGAAGGCGCCCGCGGGGCGACGCGAGCAGAACCCCCTCATGCGGACCGCCGTCGCCCCCGCCCGGGCGGGGGAGGGACCGGCACTGCCCTTTGCGCCGGCGCGCGGTGTGGCTCCGGCGGCTCCGCGCCCGACCTCGACGCCGCCGCCCGCGGGCTCCGCCGCGCCGACGGTGGCGTTCCCTTCGTCGCCACCGCCGCCGATGCCGCCCTTCGCGGCGCCCGCCGACCGCGCGCCCGATGTCGAGCCCGAGCCCGCGACGGTCGCACCCGCGGCGCTCGAGGCGATGCTCGGCGCGAGCCATCCGACGCCGTTCGTGTCGCCGGCCGCTCCGGTGGTCGCTGCGGCCGAAACGCCGCGGCGCCGCTCGTCGCGTCCGCCCGCGCGTCGCGAGGCCCTGCGCGCGACCATGCCCGAGGAGCTCTTCCAGACCCTCGCCGGCGTGAATGTCGCGCGCGCACCGCTGCCGTTCCAGCCGAGTGCCGCGAGGTCCAACGCACCCGCACCCGCACCCGCGCCCGCGCCCGCGCCCGCGTCGGCTCGGGCTGCTGCGCCTCGGGCCACGCTCGATCTGTCGACGACGCAGTTCGCCGTCGCGCCGGCGTCGCCGAGCGCGGCGCTCCCGTTCGCGTCGCCCGAGGCCGCGCGGCATCGCCCGTCCGAGCCCCCGCCCGTCGTCGCGCCCACCCTCACGGCCGCGCCCGTCGGCGGCGCGTCCGCGTCCCACGTGGAGCCGGGCTACGCCTGGGCACCGGCCGCGTCGCGCGCGCGCCCCGCGACGCCCGCGCCGCCACCGGATGCGCCGGAAGCGACGCCCCCGCCCCTGCTCGTGCCGCCGCTCGAGCCGGCGCCCGTCCCCGCGACGCCCGGCGCCGCGTTCCTCGCCATCGTCGCGGCGCGGCGCAAGGCGCGCGCGCCCTCTACGCCGCCGGCCGCACGGTGAGCCCGGCCGCCGCGAGCACGCGCTTGACCTCCGCCACCGTCGTGTCGCCGTCGTGGAAGAGCGACGCCGCGAGGACGGCGCTCGCCCCAGCGCGCGCCGCCTCGATGAGGTGCTCCGCGCTCGCCGCGCCGCCCGAGGCGACGACCGGCACGCGGACGGCGCTCGACACCGCCCGGATGAGCGCCGTGTCGTAGCCCGAGCGCGTGCCGTCGCGATCCCAGCTCGTGAGCACGATCTCCCCGGCGCCGCGCCGCACCGCCTCCTCGGCCCACGCGACGGCGTCCGTGCCGGTCGGCTCGTGGCCCGAGCGCACGAGGACCTCCCAGCTCGACACGGGCGGGGGACCGCCCGGCGCGCGCGGGGGCCCACCCTCGCGCGCACGCGCGTCGAGCGCGAGCACGGTGCACTGGTTGCCGAAGCGGAACGCGATCTCCTCGAGCAGCTCCGCCCGCTCGACGGCCGCGGTGTTGACGGCGACCTTGTCGGCGCCGGCCTCGAGCAGGGCGAGCGCGTCCTTGTGACTCCGGACGCCACCGCCGACGGTGAGCGGGATGCCGAGCACGCGCCGGACGGCGCGCACCGTGTCGAGCCCGTGGGCCCGCCCCTCCGGCGTCGCCGACACGTCGAGCAGGACGATCTCGTCCGCGCCCTCTGCCTCGTACGTCGCGGCGCGCTCGGCCGGATCGCCCGCGTCGCGCAGGCCCTGGAAGCGCACGCCCTTGACGATCCGGCCGTCGCGCACGTCGAGGCACGGGATCACGCGGGTGGCGAGCATGTCTTCTCCATCGTCGCTCTCATGGGCATCCGGCGTGGGCTCGGGTCAGAAGTACGCGCTGCAGCAGCCACCCGACGGATCGCACGGGTTCGACCCGTTGCCGGCACAGTTGCCGACGTGCAGGCCGTTCACCTTGCAGCGGCAGTCGGTCTGCAGGTCGAAGTAGCTGCACTCGACCTCGAAGAAGCTCGGTCCGCACGAGAGCGTGCAGGCGCAGTCCTGGCCGTTGCCCGCGCACCCCGCCCCACCGCAGCCGGCGCCGAAGCCCACGCACTCGGCGTACGCGGCGACGGCCCCCTGGCAGATGTCGTCGAACCAGCAGTTGGTGGCGGGCGCTTCCACCGTCATGCACTGGAGCGCGAGGCCGAGCTCGTTGCTGCACGCGCCGGCGCTGTCGTACGCGGCCTTGCACGTCGCCTGGCACGTCGGGCCCGCGACGCACCACGGCGCGGCCGAGCCGAGGGCCGCGCACATCTCGGCGCAGTTCGCGTCGGCGGCCGTGCTCGCGCTCGTCGTCGAGCCCGTCGAGCCCGTGGTGTTCGAGGTCGTCCCGCTCGTCGTGTCGGTCGAGCTCGTGGTGCCGGTCCCGTCCCCGCCCGCGGTGCCGTCGATCACGGCCTTGCCGCCGCACCCGACCCCGAGGGCTCCCGACGCGATCACCCCGGCCAACCAGAACGTCGTTGCGTGCATCGGTCCGGAGCTTACCACCCCGGCAGCCGATCCCGGCGTGCCCGTCGCCGCGGGCGCCCGAGCTCGACGAGGCGCAGGGCCTCCGGCGTCACGCGCGGCCCGCAGTTGCACACGAACCCGGCGCCCCCGCCGAGGGACCGGAGCGCGCCGACGGTGTCCCACACCGCGGGCGACTCGAGGCACAAGGACACGCGGGCCCGCGGCAATCGGGCACGGACCGTCGCGATGAGCTCGCGGTAGATGCGCGCGCGCGTGGCGGGCGGGAAGGGCGCGCCCTTGTCGCCGCGCAGCGTGTCCGCGGCCGCGCGCGCCTCGGCGAGCACCTCGGGGTAGAGCCGCTCGAGCGGCACGATCGCCCCGAGCTCGGCGAAGTCGATCATGCTGAGCGTCCAGAGCGTGACGAGCTCGGGCGCGCCCGCCTCCGCGACCCGCTCGACGAGCTCGGCGTAGGCCTCGGGCCACCCGACGAGCGGCACGACCGGCGACAGGCGCACGCGCGTCGGGTACCCCGCGCGGTCGAGCGCCCCGAGCGCCGCGATGCGCGCCTGCGGCCCGGGCGCTCCCGCCTCGACGAGGGCCGCCACCCGGTCGGGCGTGAGCGTGAAGCATGCGACCGTGCGGCCGCCGTGCGCGAGCCCGGTCAGATGCTCGACCGCGTCGCCCTTCGAGTAGAGCATCAGCGTCGGCCCATCGAGCTCGGCGAAGCGCTCGACGAGCGCGCGTGCGAGGCCGTACTCGGGCTCGAGTCCGAGCGTGTCGGAGCGGTTGTTGAGCTTCCACAGCGTCTGGTCCGGGTGCCCCCGCACGAGCGCCGTCACGCGCTCGACGATGTGCTCGACGTCGAGCCGCAGGCTCACGAACGACCCGTACGGGCAGTACGCGCAGTCGAACGGGCAGCCCACGGCCGACTGGATCTCGATCGCCGTCTGGCAACGCACGCCGTGCTCGGCCGCCTGCTCGCGCCCGTCGCGCAGCTCGCGCCACGAGTAGCCCGGGAAGATCTCGTCCTCGGCGCCCCCCGCGCGGCTCGTCGGGTCGCGTCCCGGCCCGAGCATCCCGAACGCCACGAGCGCCTTGGGCCGCCCGCGCGCCTCGAGCCCCACGCGCGGTCGCCCCTGCCGCGGCCCGAGCTCGGCGAGCGCCCGCTCGAAGTCGCCATCGTCGAGGACCTCCAGCGCCTGCGCCGTCTCGACGCGCGCGAGCATGGCGTCGAGGCGCTCCCGGCAGCGCGCGTCCGCGAGGACGCCGCGCGCCACGATGACCCGGTCGGTGCGAAGGAGGTCGATACCGGGATCGTGCCGCGAACGGACGGCGCGCGCCACAAAACGGGCGCCGCGGAGCTCACTCGTCGTCCGGCGCCGAGCACTCCGCGGACACCGCGTCGCGCGGCCGCACGCTGGTCTCGGTGACGACGGCGGTGAGCGCGAGGGCGGCCTGCTCGAACGCCCGCGCCTTCGTGTCGCCGAAGCCGCGCACCCCGATGTCGGCCTCGTGCGCGAAGTGCTCCCAGCGCGCACGGCGCTCGGGACTCGTCGGCCTCGTGGGGCACATCGGGCTCATGGCACGACCTCCCTCTCGCCCGTCGAGACGCGGCGCTCGCGCCCGGCCCGACGGGCGCCTCGTCACGACCTCTGGTCTACGATTTCCTGGCACGCGGAGGCCGCGCGCACCCTCCCGGAGCGCTGTCGGACGCGCGTCCCGCGCCGGGTGCAGGCGCCACCCGAGTTGCCGCTCTGCCAGCCGAGGTGGCGAGCTCGCCCAAGGCCGCGCTCGTCGCACGTCCTGCGATCGCGCACTTGGCTCTGCGCCCGGCGGGCGGCACGCTCGTTGCGACGCCCCGTGCATGCCGTCGCGCGCGCGCACCCCCGCCTGGCTCGCGGCCCTCCTCGCGCTCGGCGGGGTCGAGGCGTGCGCCGAGGCGCAGCAGAGTCTGCCGTCCTTCGCCGGCTGGGAGATCCGCTTCGTGTCCCCGGCGCCCGAGCGCGTGCTCTTCCTTCTCGCCCTCGACGACACGCCCGAGGCCGACGCCTTCCGGGCCGACGTCGTCGAGGCCGTGCAGGCGAGCTTCACGGCGCTCGATCGCCGGCCGCCCCCGGACGATCCTGCGGCCTGGCGCCCCGTCGACTGGACGGTCGTCCTCGCGCTTGCCTCTGCGCCCGAGGGCGCGCGCCTCGTCGGTCCCCCCGACGTGCCGGCCTTCGCGCACACGACGCGCTCGAGCTCCGACGCCGCCGTCGCCGACCTCGCAGCAGCGCTGGGGCTCGCGCTCGCCGCGCGCCTCGCGCCGCCGAACGCCCCCTACGCACCGCTCGCCGCGACGGCCTCGGCGCTCGAGCTCGTCACGCGTCGGCGCCCACCCGCCGACGCGCAAGAAGCCGCGCTCGTCGCCACGCTCCCCGAGGGCGAGCTTCGCCATGTGCTCGTCGGGCTCGCGAGCGCTCGCGACGACGCGAGCCCGCTCTCCGCGGCGAGCTACGGGCCCTCCCTCGCAGCCGAGGCGCCGGGCCTGCTCGGACGCGACCTGCTCGTCGCCTCGAGCTCGCCCTCGCCGTGGCTCGAGCCGTCGGACCTCGCCTGGCCGAGGTTCTCGGAGTGGCTCGCCGTCTCGCGTGCCACCTGGTCTGCGCACGGCTGGCCGGCCGCGCTCCCGACGCTCGCCGACGACGGTTTCCCGGCCATCCTGCACGCCGACTACGCCGACCGCGCATGGTGCACGAGCCGCCCGCTCGCCCTCGACGCCAGCGGCCTGCCTCGCTGCCGCGTCCTCGTCGAGTCCCCCGGGCTCGAGGCCTGCGACGCCGAGCGCGGATGGTTGGAGCCCGTCGACACCGTCGCCGGCGCGCAAGACGCACCCCACTTCGGCACGAACGCCCTCGGCCCCTACCGCCTGTGCGAGGTGGCGCCGCTCGTCGGCCCGGCGCTCGACGCCTGCCGCACCACCGTCGCCTGCGAGGGTTGCGGCAGCGGCTACTGTCGCAGCGAGCTCGACGCGCTCCCCCTCGATGTCTGCCCGGACGGCCTGCATCCCTCGCGCCTGCGCTTCGTCGGCGGTGCGACGGCGGGGGCTGGCGCCATCTTTCACGTCGCGTGCGAGCTCGCCAGGTCGTAGCGAGTCGCGAGCGGGGAGACGTGGGGCGACCTCGACCTCGGGCTCGGCAGTCACGCCAATCCGCAGGGCATGCCCACGAACACCACCAGCGTCGCCAGCCCGATCCCGATCCCGATGTACCGTCCGATCATCGCTTCGCTGCTCCCGTCGCCTGCCCGCGTGGCAGCTCACGACCCTCGATGTCGACGCGGCGCAGGCGCCAGTTGCGCACTCCGCGCGCCCGGCTCGCGCGCCTTCGGCCGGAGCCCGAGCGCGTCGAGCACCGGCACGAGACCGCCGGCCCACATGCCCGGCCGGAGCGGCACGAGCCCGTCGGAAGCGTTGACCTGGTAGTAACGGCGGAGACCGAGATCCGCCATCGCGACCGTCGCCGGGCCGATCGCCTTCGGCGTCAGGCCGAGCTTCATCTCGAGGCCGACCGGCTCGCCGCCGACGACCAGCACGAGGTCGAGCTCCACGCCCGTCTGGGTGCGATAGAAGAAGGCCTGGGCGCCAGGGTCCGCGAGCCTCGCGTGCGCCACGAGCTGCTCGAGGCAGAAGGTCTCCCAGCTCGCGCCGACCTTCGGGTGCGCGAGCTGCCGCGCGCGCGTCCAGCCGAGCCCGAGCAGAGAGTGGAGCAGGCCCGTGTCGCGCAGGTAGATCTTCGGCGACTTCACCAGGCGCTTCTTCAGGTTCGCGATGAACGGCGGAAGGCGCCGGACGAGAAAGACGCCCTCGAGCACGTCGAGGGCCGCTGCCACGGTGTGGTAGCTGACGCCGAGCGGCTGGCCGAGCTCCGACAGGTTGAGCGTCGAGCCCTGGGCGTGAGCGAGGAGCGTGAGCAGTGTGCGCGCGCGCGCCGCGGACAGCGGCAGGCCGAGCTGCGGCACGTCGCGCTCGAGGGTCGTGCGCAGGTAGGCGGGGTACCACTCCTCGGGCCGCGCGCGAGGCCGGGACCAGTGCAGGCGCGGGAAGCCCCCGAGCCGCCAGAGCTTGGCGGCGTCCTCCTCGAAGACCGAGAGCCCGGGCATGTCGAAGAACAGGGCGCGCCCCGTGAGCGACTCGGACACGCGCCGGAGCAGCCCGGGAGACGCCGACCCGAGCAGCACGACCCGGCGGCGCGGGTCGGCGTCGAGCCACACGCGGAGCACGGGGAAGAGCTCGGGCAGCCGCTGCACCTCGTCGAGCACGACGTGACGGTGCTCCGACAGCGCGAACAGGGGGTCGTCCGCCAGTCGCTCGGCGTCGCGCGGATCCTCGAGGTCGAAGCGCGCGTGGTCCGGAAACGCCAGGCGGGCCAGCGTCGACTTGCCCGCCTGGCGAGCGCCCAGGATGACGAGGGCCGGCGAGCGCCTGGCGAGCGCCTGAACCGCCCCGAGGAAGATGCGTGAGCGCACGGGCATGGAATGCAAATTAGAAGCGCTGCTTCTATTTTGCAACCCGCGCCCGGCCCGGTCGTCGCACCCGCGGCCGTTCGCGCCCTCAGGCCCCGCTCGCGAGCCAGCGCTCGATGAGCGCCTGGCCCCAGCGGCCCGAGAGCTCCGGGTGGAACTGGCAGGCGAGCACGGGTCCGCGCTCGAGCGCCGCCACGAAGGGGCCCCCGTGGTCGCTCGT
>JADLAB010000527.1 GCA_020848455.1 Polyangiaceae bacterium | reverse complement strand
GCTCACCGACAGCGGCGACTACCGCAACGCGGCGCATGGCTGTCGCGGTGGCGACGACGTGCCGAACACGCTCGACTACGACTTTCTCGAGCAGGTGACGGGCGCGAGCGTGGGGGCGCTCGCCGCGCTGCTCGGGATGCGCGAGGGCTGAGCCTTGCCCGCAGGCGGCCGCGGCCTCCGGCCGGGCGCGCGGCCCGGGTCATGGCGGGTTTGTTTTTTTCTTGCGCGGGGTTGACCCTCGCCGAGCCCGTGCCTAAAAGGCCCGCAGCGACGGACCGCGAGGCAGGGGCGGTCGAGGTCGACGAGAGCGGGCCCTACGGCCCAGCCACACGCGTCCTGCCACCACGGAGTGCCCACCCCATGCACCTGATCCGACGTAGTGCTTTGCGAGGATTGCTACCGATTGGCCTGCTCCTGGCAGCGACGCTGCCGCTCGGAGGCTGCGGTGGCACGACCGTGTTCCAGGGCAAGGCCGGCCTGTCGATCGTCGGGGATCCCCCGCCGCCGCCCCCGCCGCCTCCGCCGCCGCCGCCGCCTCCGCCGCCCCCGCCGCCGGAGCCGCCGAAGCGCGTGATCCTGAAGAAGGACAAGATCGAGATCACCGAGAAGATCCAGTTCGAGCGCGACAAGTCGAAGATCCTCCCGGTGTCCTTCCCGCTGCTCGGCGAGATCGTCGACGTGATGCAGAAGAACCCGCAGGTGAAGAAGATCCAGATCGAGGGTCACGCGAGCAGCGAGGGTGACGCGAAGTACAACCTCAAGCTCTCCGACGACCGCGCGCACTCGGTCATGAAGTACCTGACCGAGAAGGGCGTCGACGCGAGCCGCCTCGTGGCCAAGGGCTTCGGCGTCACCAGGCCCATCGCCGACAACGCGACGCCCGAGGGCAAGGAGAAGAACCGCCGCGTGGAGTTCAACATCCTCGAGCAGGACGAGGTCACGGTCGAGAAGATCATCGACGAGAAGGGCGGAGTGAAGTGATGAAGGCGCTCAGCGTAGCTCTCTTGTTCGCGACGGCCGCCGGTGTGGTCGCCTGCGGGAACGCCCGCACGCCGGACAAGTACCGCGACGACACGGCGGCCCTGCTGGCCACCAAGAACGACTCCATCAAGGGCTGCTACGACGCCGCCCTCAAGGTGGACAAGGCCCAGAAGGGCGAGGTGACGCTCAAGTTCGTCGTCCAGGAGGACACGGGCAAGATCGTCAAGGCGGCGGTGGTGCCCGACAAGACGACGGCGCCCGAGGCGCTCTCGAAGTGCGTGCTCGACGCGGTCGGCGGCCTCGTGCTCGCCCCGCCCGACGCCAAGGAGGGTCAGGCGACCTTCCTCTGGGAGTTCACGGTCCGCGGCGGCTGACACCGACACGACGCGTGAACGCGTGTGTGTGCGAGGCGGCCGCCGGCCGCCTCGCGCGTTTTGTGGGCCCGACGCCCCGCGAACCCCTCGGGTCCGGATGCCGCCTGCTCTCAGGGCCTCGACAGGACGCCGCCCTCAGCGCCCGGTCGCGAGCAGCGAGGGCTCCCAGTCCGAAGGCGCCGCGAAGCCGAGCAGCTCGAGCACGGTGGCCGTGACGTTCGCGAGGCCGGGGCGCTCGAGGGCGCGCAGGGCGAGCGGCGGGCGGCCCGGCGGGCCCACGAGGTAGAACGGCACGGGGTTCAGGGTGTGGCTCGTCTTCGCCCGCGGGGTGCCGTCGGCCTTGCAGAGCACGGCCTTCGTCTTCTTGTCGTGCTCGTACATCTCGTCGGCGTTGCCGTGATCGGCCGTGACGAGGACGGCACCGCCGAGCGCGCTCACCACCGGCAACAAGCGCCCGAGGCACAGATCGACGGCCTCGACCGCCAGGACCGCGGCGTCGCGCACGCCGGTGTGGCCGACCATGTCGCCGTTGGCGTAGTTGACGCGCGCGTGTCGATACCGGCCGGTGCGGAGCTCGGCGACGAGCCGGTCGGTGATCTCGGCCGCCTTCATCCACGGGCGCTCGTCGAACGGCAAGGTGTCGCTCGGGACCTCGACGTAGGTCTCGCGCTCGGGGTCGAAGGGCTCGGTGCGGTTGCCGTTCCAGAAGTACGTGACGTGGCCGTACTTCTGCGTCTCGCTGATGGCGAGCTGCGAGACGCCCGCAAAGGCGAGCCGCTCGCCGAGGGTGCCCTCGATGGTGGGCGGCTCGACGAGGAAGCGCTTCGGCAGCGCGAGGTCGCCGTCGTACTGCATCATGCCGGCGTAGAAGACGCGCGGCCGCACGCCGCGATCGAAGGCATCGAAGGCGTCTTGCTCGAAGGCGCGCGTGATCTCGAGGGCGCGGTCGCCGCGGAAGTTGAAGAAGAGCACGGCCGCGCCGTCGCGGATGGGGCCCACGGGCCCGTGCTCGTCGGCGATGACGAAGGCGGGCAGGTTCTGATCGACGGCACGCGCGTCCTCGGCCCGCAGGGTCTCGATGGCGGCGCGGAGGCTCGGGAAGGCGCGGCCGCGGCCGTGCACATGGGCGTTCCAGCCGCGCTCGACGACGGACCAGTCGGCCTCGTAGCGGTCCATCGTCGTCGTCATGCGCCCACCGCCCGACGCCACGCGGTAGTCGCGCCCGGGCTTGCGGCCGATGTCGCCGAGGACGGCCTCGAGCGCGGCCACGTACTCGAGGGCGCTCGTCTCGGGGACATCGCGGCCGTCGAGGAGCGCGTGGACGCGCGCGGCGGCGACGCCCTCGGCGTCGGCGCGCCGGAGCATGGCGACGAGGTGGTCGATGTGGCTGTGCACGTTGCCGTCCGAGAGCAGGCCGATGAAGTGCAGGGGCTCGCCGCTGGCGCGCACCGCCGCGACGGCCCCGAGCCAGGTCTGGCCGCGGAAGAGCTGGCCGTCGTCGATGGCGTTCTTGACGAGCTTCGCGCCCTGGTCGAACACGCGCCCCGCGCCGAGCGCGTTGTGGCCGACCTCGCTGTTGCCCATGTCGTCGTCGCTCGGCATGCCGACGGCGGTGCCGTGCGCGCGCAGGCGCGTCCTCGGATGCTCGCGAGCGAGCCGGTCGAGCACCGGCGTGCGCGCGAGGTGGACGGCGTCGCTGTCGTCGCCGAGCCCGACCCCGACGCCGTCCATCACGACGACGACCACGGGCCCGGGAACGCCGGCGAAGGACGGGTGCTTCTGGAGGGTGAGCGTCATGGCTCCTCTCGGAGTAGCCGAAACGGCCGCGCGCCGGGAGAGATCCTGGCGCCTCCGCCCCGCACCGCGGCACACCACGGCGACACCGAGGCACCGAGAGCTGCACGGAGTCGGCGAGGCTCAGTCCTCCTTGTCGCGCTCCGCGTCTCGGTGCCTCCGTGGTCCGCCTCTCTTGCGCGTCACGCGCCGCGCCCGAGGAAGCGCACGAGGTGCGCGCCGACGGCGTCGGGCGCCTCGAGGTGCAAGAAGTGGCCGACGCCCGGGAGCACCTGCGCCTCGAAGGGGCCCGCGTACGCGGCCTCGAGGCCGCGCGCGAACTCGACCCCGATGCAGCCGTCGCGCGCGCCGTGAAGGTGGAGCGACCGGACGCGCGTGCGTTGCAGCAGCAGGCTCCGCGGCGCGAGGAGCGCACCGGGCAGGGCGCGGTAGTACCCGAGCACGGCGCTCGGGTGGGGACGGATCGCCGCCTTGACCGCGTCGAGGTGCGCGCGCGGGCAGGTCCAGCCGGGCGACCAGCGGCGCCACAAGGCATGGACGAGCGCGAAGTCGCGGGCCCGGAGGCGCCACTCCGCGAGCCCGCGCAGCTGAAAGAGGCCGATGTAGGCCGAGCGCCGGAGCTGCGCCGGACGCGCGAAGCGCCAGGCCGCCGCGCCGAGGTGCGGCACGGCGAGGGTCGCCAGGTGCGAGAAGCGCTCGGGCGCGAGAGCCGTCGCCGCGTAGCCCGCGACCGCGCCCCAGTCGTGCCCGACGAGGCGCACCGGGGCCTCGGGCGAGAAGTGCCGCGCGAGCGCCACGAGGTCCTCGCCGAGCGCCCGCACGTCGTAGCGTCCGCTCCGGGCGGGCCCGCTCGGCGCGTAGCCGCGCGTCGTCGGGCACACGACGCGGTAGCCGGCCCCGACGAGCGCGGGCGTGACGGCCT
Organism: Polyangiaceae bacterium; assembly: GCA_020848455.1. Classification (GTDB taxonomy): domain Bacteria; phylum Myxococcota_A; class Polyangia; order Polyangiales; family Polyangiaceae; genus JACRDA01. The sequence goes on along the minus strand of JADLAB010000527.1, from coordinate 3,311 downwards.
CGAAGGACGCCGCGCAGTCGGGAAAGCCGTGCACGCAGAGCACGACCGGCCCCGCGCCGGCGACCCGGCAGGCGAGCTCCGTGTCGCCGGTGCTCACGCGGACGACGAGCTCGGGAGTCACGCGGGGATTGGATCCGCCCCCGCCCCGGCCGTCAAGCGGGACGGCGCGCGGGCCTGCTCGGGCCGCCCGTTGCGGGCCTCGCGGGCGCAGCTTATGTTCCCGGCGGTTCCGAGGTCCCGACGATGAGCGAAAGCGTACCCACCCCCGAGGCCGGCGCCGCGGCGCCCGGCGCGACCGAGTTCGAGTTCAAGGCGCAGGTGCAGCAGCTCCTGTCGCTCGTGGTCCACTCGCTCTACACGAACCGCGAGGTGTTCCTGCGCGAGCTCGTGTCGAACGCCTCGGACGCGCTCGACAAGGCGCGCCTCCTCGAGCTGACCGACAGCGACGTCGCGGACCGCGGCGGCGAGCCCTGCATCCGCATCTCGATCGACAAGCCGAATCACACGATCAGCATCGAGGACAACGGCATCGGGATGACGCGCGACGAGGTCATCCTGAACCTCGGCACCATCGCGCACTCGGGCACGGCCGAGTTCCTGAAGAAGTACGCCGAGGCGATGAAGAAGGGCGAGTCCGAGGCCGCCTCGCTCATCGGGCAGTTCGGCGTCGGCTTCTACGCGGCCTTCATGGTCGCGAACCGCGTGGACGTGCACACCCGCTCGCTGCGCAAGGACGGCGAGGCCGTCCTGTGGCGCTCGACCGGCGAGGGCACCTTCACCGTGGTCCCGGGCGACCGCGAGACGCCGGGCACGCGCATCGTGCTCCACGTCAAGGAGGACGCGAGCGAGTTCCTCGAGGACTGGCGCCTCGAGGGCGTCATCAAGAAGTACTCGGACTTCGTCATGTTCCCCATCGAGCTCGACGGCAAGGTGGCGAACCGCTCGTCGGCCCTGTGGCGCCTGCCGAAGGCCAAGGTGTCGGCCGAGCAGCACGCCGAGTTCTTCAAGCACCTGACGGGCGGCGAGCTCGGCGCGACGCCGCTCCTCACGCTGCACTACGCCGCCGAGGCGCCCGTACAGTTCCACGCCCTGCTCTACGTGCCGGAGAAGGCCACGCCCGATCTCTTCCTGCTGCGCAAGGAGCGCCCGGGCCTGCGCCTCTACGCCAAGCGCGTGCTCATCATGGAGAGCTGCGAGCTCCTGACCGCGAGCTACCTGCGCTTCGTGCGCGGCGTGGTCGACTCGGAGGATCTGTCGCTCAACGTGTCGCGCGAGCTTTTGCAGGAGGACCGGACCGCCAAGCAGATCGAGCAGCAGGTCACGCGCCAGGTGCTCAAGGCGCTGCAGGAGCTCGCCGACGAGGACGCCGAGCGCTACGGCAAGCTCTGGAAGGCCTTCGGCGTGGTGCTGAAGGAGGGGGTCGCGAGCGACTGGAAGAACAAGGACGCGCTCGTCGCGCTCTGCCGCTTCGAGTCGCTGAAGCACAAGCCGGGCGAGCTCGTGTCGCTGAAGCAGTACCTCGGGGAGCGCGGCGCCGGCCAGGAGGCCATCTACTACATCACCGGCCCGAGCCGCGAGCAGCTCGTCGAGAGCCCGCACCTCGAGGTGTTCAAGAAGCGCGGCATCGACGTGCTCCTGCTCTCGGACCCGATCGACGAGTGGCTCGTGAAGTCGGTGAGCGAGTTCGACAAGGTGCCCCTGCGCAGCGCCGCCCACGGCGACCTCGAGCTCGGCAGCGACGAGCCGGCGCGCGACGCGGGCCAGAAGGACGCGCTCGAGGCGGCGGCGAAGGCCGTCGCCGCGGCGCTCGGCGACAAGGTGGCCGAGGTGCGCCTGTCGAAGCGTCTCACCGAGACGGCGAGCTGCCTCGTGTCGCGCGAGGGCGATCCGGGCGCGCACTTCGAGCGCATCATGAAGATGCTCGACGAGACCGCCGCCCAGAAGAAGCGCGTGCTCGAGCTCAACCCCGACCACCCCTTCGTCAAGAACCTGGCGACCCTCGTGGCCCGGGACCCGCAGGCGAGTCACATCGCACTCTGGGCCGAGATGCTCTACGACCAGGCGCTGCTCTCCGAGGGCGTGGTCCCCGAGCCGCGCAAGCTCGTCAAGCGCATCGAGGATCTGCTCGTCGAGGTGAGCCGCGCGCGCGTCGGCTCGTGACGCAGGACCGCCCCATGCCCATCCGGCTGCACGTCAACGTCGATCACGTCGCCACGGTGCGCAACGCGCGCGGCACGAGCTACCCGGATCCGGTGCTCGCCGCGCAGCTGTGCGAGGCGGCCGGCGCCGACGGCATCACGGCCCACCTGCGCGAGGACCGGCGTCACATCCGCGACGCCGACGTCGTGCGGCTGCGGGCCGCGGTGACGACGCTCTTCAACCTCGAGATGGCCGCGACCAACGAGATGCTCGGGGTCGCCGAGCAGATCCGGCCCGAGCTCGTGACGCTCGTGCCCGAGCGGCGCGAGGAGCGCACCACCGAGGGCGGCCTCGACGTGGTCGGACAGGCCGCGCACCTCGCAGCAGCGGTCGCGCGCGCGCGCGCCGCCGGCATCCGGGTCGCGCTCTTCATCGTGCCCGAGCTCGAGGCCGTCGAGGCCTCGGCGCGCCTCGGGGCGACGCAGGTCGAGCTCCACACGGGCGAGTACTGCCACGACCCGGGCGCCCGCGAGCTCGAGCGCCTGGCCCGTGCGGCGCGACACGCGCGCGAGCTCGGCCTCGCCTGCGCCGCGGGCCACGGCCTGCACCGCCACAACGTGATCGGCGTCGCGGCCATCCCCGAGATCGAGGAGCTCAACATCGGTCACGCCCTCATCGGCGACGCCGTGCTCTTCGGGCTCGAGCGCGCCGTCCGCGACATGCACGCCGCCATGGCGCGCGGCGTCGCACAGCGGCCGGCGCGCGCGTGAGGCGCGCGCTGGCACCCCGAGCGAGGCCGACACCGTGATCGTCGGCGTCGGCATCGACGTCTGCGCCGTCGCGCGCATCGCCGCCCTGCTCGAGCGCTGGGGCGACCGCTTCCGCGATCGCATCCTCACCGAGCGCGAGCGCGCGCTCGTGGCGAGCCGCACCGAGCTCGCGCCGGCGCTCGCCGCGCGCTACGCGGCCAAGGAGGCCTTCGCGAAGGTGACGGGCGGCGGACGCGGGGTCGGCTGGCACCACGTGGAGATCCTGGGCGGCGGGCGGCGCCCGCCCGAGGTCGCCCTGCACGGCCCGGCCGAGGCGCTCGTGCGCGCCCTCGGCGCGAGCCGCGTGCTCGTCAGCCTGAGCCACGACGCCGGCATCGCCGTCGCGGTCATGATCCTCGAAGG
>JADLAB010000526.1 GCA_020848455.1 Polyangiaceae bacterium | reverse complement strand
AGGCGGGCACCTGGTCGCCGCTGCCCACCGTGCCCCACTCGTTCTCGCCCCAGCAGTACGGGGAGCCCGACGCGACGACGCACGAGGTGGTCCAGCCGACGACGAGGTCGGTGACATCGGCCGGACCTGACCCGCCGGCCCCGCCCGCTCCGCCGGAGCCGCCGGGTCCGGCGGCCGCGTCCACGAGGCCGGCCGCCGGCAGCAAGCAGGCCGCCGCGAGCGCGATCCACGCGGCGCCGATGCCGAGGCCGGCGATGGAGAGGCGCAGACGAGCCACGCCCCGAGCTTAGGTCAGATCCGAGGGCCGCAGGAAGGCGAGAAGCAGGAAACCGGGCCCCTTGCCGAAGCAGCAGGCGGCATCCGGACCGAGGTCGATGGACAAGCATGGTTGGCCTGCGCCAACCCGAGACGTACCGCGCCATGGTCTCGACTTTCGCCCTTTCGGGCGAAAGTCTCGCGGCTACAGGGATCAGGCTTCAGACTTCAGGCACGACCCTCGTGATCCCGGCTCGTGCCGCGACCCACGGTAGCCTGAAGCCGGTAGCCCGAGGCCACGAGTGTTTCTCCCGAAAGGGCGAGACACGAGTCAGTTCCGGCACCGGGCTCTGCCCGACCCACGCCGGATGAGACGGCCCCCCGGCAGGCGCGTACGTGCGTGCACTCCGCGTGGGATCCGCGCTCCGGCTTCTGGGCCTGAAGCCTGGAGCCAGAAGCCTGAAGCCACGTGACGCTGGAGCCGAGCTTCCTTCTAGAACGCGCAGGAGTAGCCGAAGGGGCCGTAGCTCGCGTCGGCGGTCGCGCCGTCGACGTCCCACACGACCTCGAGCACGAGGTCGCTGCCGCAGTAGTTGCACGGGTTCGCGGCGGTGCCGCTGCCCGAGCCCGCGGTCTTCGTGTGGTCGAGCACGACCGACACGCCCGGGGACAGGGCACCGCTGCCCGGCGGCGTGACGAGGAACGCCCAGAGCGGGGGCGTGCAGCCCGCGCCGCACTGGAACGCGAGGCGCGCGCTCGCGATGGTGGCGGTGACGACGCTCGTGCCGGCGCTGTTGTCGTACGCGACCTCGAAGCCCGCCGAGACGGGATCGTCCGGATAGACCGGCATGCAGTTGCCGCCCGCCCACGCGGACACGATCTGCGGAGCGATGGCCGGGGGCCCGGAGCTCGTCGTCCCGGTCGTACCGCCGGAGCCGCCGCCCGTCCCGTCGGCGTCGATGACGGCCTTGCCGCCGCAGGCCACGCCGCCCGCGAGCAACCCCACGTACGCCATGCGAAGCAACATGGCCGAGTCTTGGCGCAGACCCCGGCGCGCGTCGAGCCCGAGGGCCCCGCGTCAGCCCTGCCCTCGGTCGCTCACCAGCCGCACTGCTGGCCCGCGTTCTGCTCCGCGAGCCAGGTGCGGAGCGGCGCGAAGTACTCGAGCAAGGCGCCGCCGCTCATGGCGCGCGTGCCGGTGAGCGCCTCGAGGGCGTCGGGCCAGGGCTGCGACGCGCCCATCGCCAGCATCTTCTGCAGGGCGGCGCCCGCCTCCTTGCTGCCGTAGAAGCTGCACTCGTGCAGCGGGCCCTTGTGGCCGGCCTTCTCGCAGAGCGACTTGTAGAACTGGAACTGCAGGATGCGCGCGAGGAAGTAGCGCGTGTAGGGCACGTTCGCCGGGACGTGGTACTTGGCCCCCGGGTCGAAGGCGTCCTCGCCGCGCGGCACCGCGGACGCGACGCCCTGGTACTTCTGGCGCAGGGCCCACCAGGCCTTCTGGTAGTCGCCGGGCGCGGTCTTGCCCGAGAACACGTCCCAGCGCCACTGGTCGATGAGCTTGCCGAAGGGCAGGAAGGCGACGCGCACGAGCGCGTCCTTCATCTGCACGTTGATGACGACCTTGGGGTCGGCCGGGAGCTCGGGCGCGAGGCCGAGCTGGGTGAGGTAGCGCGGCGTCATCGACAGCGCGAGCGCGTCGCCGATCGCCTCGTGGAAGCCGTCGTGGGCGCCCGACTGGAACAGCACCGGGAGCTTGTAATAGGCCTGGTAGTAGTAGTTGTGGCCGAGCTCGTGGTGGACGGTGACGAGATCCTCCTCCGTCGGCTGGATGCACATCTTGATGCGCAGATCGTTCGAGAAGGTCACGTCCCACGCCGAGGCGTGGCACACGACCTCGCGGTCGGCGGGCTTCGTGAAGAGCGAGCGCTCCCAGAAGCTCGGGGGCAGCGGGGCGAGGCCGAGCGACGTGAAGAACGCCTCGCCGGTCTTGACCATCTTCTTCGCGTCCCAGGCCTGCGCGACGAGGGCCTCGGTCACGTCGAGCTTGGCGACGCCGGGGTACGGCTCGACGAGCCCGTAGACGTTGCCCCACTCCTGCGCCCACATGTTGCCGAGCAGGTGCGCCGGGATCGGCTTGCCGTCGGGGATCTTGTCCTTGCCGTAGTGCTGCTGCAGCCGCCCGCGCACGTAGCAGTGCAGGGCGTCGTAGAGGGGCTTGACCTCCTGCCACAGCCGGTCGGTCTCGGCCTCGAAGGCCTCGGGCGTCATGTCGTAGCCGGCGCGCCACATGTCGCCCATGTTGGCGAAGCCGGCGCCGCGCGCCCCCTCGTTCTGCAGCTCGACGAAGCGCTGGTAGGCGCCGCGCTCGGACTTGGCCGTGTCGTGCCACGACACCCACGCGTCGAGCAGCTCGTCGTAGGAGCGACTGGTGCGCACGATGTTGCTGAGCACCTCGAGGTCGCGGCCCTTCGGGTCCTTCGCCTTGCCGTAGTGGCCCTCGAGGCCGGCAGCGAGGGTCGTCATCTCGAGCCGCTTCT
>JADLAB010000525.1 GCA_020848455.1 Polyangiaceae bacterium | reverse complement strand
TGTCGTCCACGCCGGAGGGGCTGCTCATCCACGCCCGCATGGTCGACTTCGCCCCGGGGTTCACGACGGCGTTCCTGCTCCTGACCACCCTGGCCGCCGGTCCCCCCGCGCTCCACTTCGCCGAGGGGATCCGCACGACCCTCGCCGACGCCGAGCGCCGCCACCTGCTCCAGGCGTGGCAGCTGCGCCAGACGGTCCCCGACGAGGCCCTGAAGGACCTCGACGGCGGGCCAGCCGCCGACGCACCCGCCCGGGGGGAGGCGACGTAGGTCTTCGGCGGGAGGGCCCGCGTCGAGATCGAGGCCTCGCCACTCGGCGTGTCGCTCCGCCTGCGGCCTCTCGCGCGCGTCATCCCCAGCGCCCGTTCCCGGCAGGGGAACTGCGGGCCGGGATGACGCGCTCATCCCCGCCTGGCGTTCCCCTTTCGGGAACTGCCGCGACCGATACCGACGTTCAGATGCGTGGGTGCGCTTCGTAGCTGCTTCGGTGCGGCACTCATTCGGTTGCGAAGCCGGTCAACACAACTGCTGCAATCCGAGGAGCCCGCCGCCGCACGCCCGAACGGCGTTGGCGCCACCGGCGAATTCCACCCAGGGCGCAAGGAGCTTGAACGTAGCCCCAGTCGGTGTCGAGCTTGGGCTGCAGGCGAGCGCTCAGGGCGCACAGGGGTCGGGCAGCGGCACCTGAGGCGGCAGGATGGGGCCGACCTCGACCGCGCGGGCCGTGAAGCCGAGCCCGATCGAGAGGGCGTCGCAGGTTCGATGGGGATCCTGAGTGCCGTCCTTGAGGATGTCGCTGATTGAAAGGAGCTGCTCTGCCTCGGACACGTGGTCGCCCCCGAAGCACAGGCTCGGGCTCACGTAGCCCCTCAACGCCCACAACCTCTCGGCCAGCATCGCGGGGTCGAGCACGCCTGCAAGAATGCCGTTCGTCGCTTCGCCGAGGTCGCTCGCCACCTCCATCGTCACGACGGCCCGTTCGACGGTGAGCCGGAGCGGCACGCCCGCGACCATGAGCGCGACCTCGAGGGTCCGCGGCTCGCCCGAAACCCAGATGTGCCCGGTGACGTACGCGTGGGGAAACACGACCGCGCTCGCCGTGATGTCGGTCGGGTCGAGGAGCGACTCCTGGAGGACCGGCCACTCGTCCGTGCCGTCCCAGAGTGGCGCGCTGCCGAGTGGTCCGCCCCGGTAGTAGCGCGTCGGCAGGTCGTGGTAGCTCGGCTGGGCACCGATGGCCCCGATGTCGAAGAGGAACGTGAGCTCGCCCGCCTGGAGGCTCGCGTCGTTGTCCGCGCTCACCGTCGGCACCGTGCCGAGTAGCACCGGGAGCAAGCTCTTGCCGAAGGCGTTGTCGATGCCTCCGTCGCCGTCGAGGTGAACGCTGCTCGGGGGCGCGCCGCCATGGGGCTGACACTCGAGGGCGCCCGTGCCATCCGAGACGATGCCGTCGAGGTCGTAGCCGTAATCGCGCCACGCCTGCGCCGAGAACGACCCTCCGCGGTCGGTGTCGCCGAGGAACAGCCTCGCCACGGCGAACGTGGCGCCGGGCCCGTCGCCCGCCACCGCCGCCGGATCGACTGCAGGCGGGCGGTGGTGCGCGGGGGGCGGTTCCGGCCGATCGCCGCCGTCGAGCTCGCTCGCGCAACCCGCAGCCCCGGCGCTCGCGAGGCCGCCGAGCCCCAGCGCGACGGCTCGCAACACCCGCAAGACCCGCCCCTCCACCATGACGACCGCCCCGCGCTCAAGCTCAGTCTACGCCGGTTTCCGAATCACGCGCACGTCACATCCAGCGACCCGCCGCCCTCGAGCCGGAGGCGCGCGTGCTCGGCCGGTACGTGCAGTCCTCGTCGGCGCGCACCCCGTGCGACGCCCCCACCCTGAGCCCCCGCGCGGCGCGCGAACGCCGCGCCGTCGAGGCGGCTTGACGTCATCGACGGGGCCCCCGGACCCACCCGGACCCGACCACGAAGGACGAGAGCGCGGGCGAAAGGAGCTCTCGAGCGACAAGACGGCGCGACAAGACGCACCCGTCGAGGAAGAGCCTCGCGCGCCGCCCCGCTCCCGCTCCCGCTCCCGCGCCCGCACCCGCACCCGCCCTCGCGCCCGCGCCCGCCCTCGCGCCCGCACCCGCCCTCGCCCGCACCCGCGCCCGCACCGCACCCGCACGGACGCTCAGCGCGGTGCCCGCGCGCGCAGGTAGGCCATGCTGCCGCGGAGCTCGAGGTCGGGCGTGCTCCCCATCGCCGCCCGGACCAGGCCCGCGACCTCGTCGGCCGTGCGCATGGGCCCGAAGTGGCCCTTCCGCCGGGCGAACTTCATCATGCGACGCGCGAGCCAGCGGCCGGTGTCGACCAGACACGTCGCGAAGAGCTCGCCGCCGGGGGCCACGGCGCGCGCGAGCTCGGCGACGATGCTCGTGGGGTCGTCGAAGACGTGCAGGGAGCCGTGGCACGCCACGGTCGGAAACGCGCCGTCGCGGAAGGGCAGCGCACGGGCGTCCGCGTGCACCAGGCAACAGCGCGGACCACCGCCCCGCGCGCCGAGGCGCGCGCGCGCCATCCCGAGCATCGCGACGGACCGATCGAGGAGCACCACCGGCCGCGTCGCCTGGGCGTAGACGTCGGCCGTGAAGGTGAGGCTGCCGCAAGCCACGTCGAGGAGCGGCCCGGTGTCGCACGCCTGGAGCGCGGTCCGCGCGAACGCCGTCCACTGCGCCGGGGAGGCACCCCACACGAGCCGCGTGTACACCCGGTTGGAGACCACGCGGTCGTAGGCCGGCCCGAAAGCGTCGTACTCGGCGCGCTCGGCGTCCTGCCCGAGGAAGCTCTGGATGCCCGCATCGAGCGCCCGTGGCACGAGCCCGGGCCGCAGCGTCGCCGCAAGCCAGGCGGGCGCGTGCGCCGCGCTCACGCCGCGCTCGAGCGCGGGCGGGGGGAGGATGTCGGGCTCGCTCATCGTAGAGGGGCCTTCTTGCGATGCCGAACGCCGTGACGTGTAGCACGCTCGGCCGCGCCCGTCCCCGCGCCCGCGCCCACGCACCCGCACTCGTCCGCTCACCGCCCTCGGGTGACTTGTACCCGCTCGCCGGCGTGCCTAAGACCTCGAGACGCTTCGGGGAAGAGGGCGATGACGCAAGCTACGGCACCGACCGGCGACAAGAAACCTGCGCCCGCCGCGGCGGACAAGGCCGCGGCCGACGCGAAGGCGGGCGGAGCGGCGGCCGACCTCGAGGGCGGGAGCTACGAGGTCATCCGCAACCGCCTGCTCGAGCGCGGGCGCGAGCTGTTCGCGCGGACGGAGCGGCTGAACGAGCGGCGCAAGCAGGTCTTCGGCGGCAGCGAGCTCTCCGTCATCGCCAACGAGCGCGTGCGCACCGAGAACAACTGCGTGCCGCGCGACATCATCCAGGTCTCCGGCAGGCTGCTCGTCGGCTACGAGGTGTTCCTCGGCCTGAAGAGCGAGACCAAGGTGAGCGACGTCTTCGCCCTGCACCGCTTCGACGCGAAGAAGCCGGGCGAGGGCGGCGCGGCGGGCGACGGCGCCTTCGACATGAGCGCCCTGCCCCCGGACGCCGTGCCGGGCCTGCTCGACGACGAGAACTTCAAGAAGGACTTCGAAAAGCTCTTCCGCTACTTCCGCGACGCGCGCCTGCTGCAGCTGAACGAGCGCGAGACCCAGAAGCTCGCCATCTTCCAGGCCGGGCAGAGCCACCTCGACATCAAGGTGTTCCGCTGGCGGGTCGAGCCGGGCGGGCACGTCGTCTACCAGGACGATCGGGGCGAGCGCGACTACGTCTTTCCGAAGCAGCACGACTTCGAGTGGAAGACCTGCACCCGCGAGCAACAGGTGGCGGGCAAGCACCCGCACTTCAACGTCGAGAACCTCGTGTTCGTCGAGGCCGTCGGCGGCGACCTCACGATCAAGGTCGAGAACAACACCGACCACGGCGAGGGCATCTACTCCGAGCCCGTCGAGGACAAGAACCAGGTGCTCGACGACGGCACCTACCAGTACGCGGTCGTGGGCGGGCTCGTCATCCTGCGCGTGCGCCCGTTCCGCGAGGAGAAATGGCGCCACCTCGTGTTCAACGTGCGCACGAAGACGGTGGTGCGCATCGACGCCATCGAGCAGGCGTGCGTGGAGCTACCCGAGGACCACGGGCTCATCTTCCCGGGCGGCTACTACCTCGCGACCGGCGACTACAAGCTCTTCGAGGGCGACCGCGAGGGGCTCGAGCTGCAGCGCACCGTCCGCTCGCCGAACGGAGAAGACGTCCTCTACGTCTTTCACCGGCGCAAGGACGGTTACTACGTCCTTCTGCCGTACAACATGATCCGCAAGGAGGTGGCGACGCCCATCGCCTGCCAAGGCTACAGCCTGTTCGACGACGGGCGTCTGATCGTGTTCCGGAGCACGGGCACGGACCCGGTCAAGCTCCACCCGATGCAGGTGTGGAAGACGCCCTTCACCTCGGCCGACTTCGCGGCGCAGGCCCCGACCGACGGCTCCTACCTCGCGAAGATCGGCAACGCCGAGCTCGTGCGCGGGGTGAGCGAGGCCTTCAGCCTGTGCCGCCTCGCGCAGCACCCGGAGCCGGCCCGTCAGACCTTCGAGGACCTCATCGCCGGGTGCTCGCGCCTCATCGACTCGTACTTCTGGGTCGGCCACGCCGAGGCCTTCGACCTCAAGACGGTCGCCGCGAACGTGCGCGACACGGCCGAGCTCATCGTCGACGAGTTCGAGAAGGTGCTCACCTTCAAGAGCGCGGCCAAGAAGGCCATCGCCGAGACCCAGCACAAGCTCGAGGGCATCGTGAAGGAGATCCGCCCGGCGCACTGGAAGCGCATCGAGCCCTTCCTCGACGCCCTGACGGCCCTCCGGAGCCTGCGCGGCGCGGTCATCACGCTGCGCGAGACGCGCTACATCGACCGGCCGCGGCTGGACGAGCTCGAGAAGAGCGCCGTCGGGCACTTCGACGCGCTGTCGAAGGACTGCGTCGCCTTCCTGCTGCGCGACGAGGCCCTGGCACCGCTCGCGACCGAGCTCGAGCAGACCCACGGCAAGCTCGGCGCGGTCGGCAAGGTCGCCGACATCTTGCCGCTGCGCGACCGGCTCGACGCCACGTCGAAGGGGCTCGATCTCCTGAGCGAGGTCGTGCAGAACCTCAAGATCGACGACGCGACGGCGCGGACGCGCATCCTCGAGTCGATGAGCGAGGTGTACGCGAAGCTGAACCGCGTGCGCGCCTCGGTCGAGGGTCGAAGGCGCGAGCTCCTGGTCAAGGAGGGCAAGGCCGAGTTCGCCGCGCAGTTCAAGCTCCTCGGCCAGAGCGTCTCGTCGGCGCTCAACCTGTGCGACACCCCGGAGCGCTGCGACGAGCAGCTGTCGCGCCTGCTCGTGCAGCTCGAGGAGCTCGAGGGACGCTTCAGCGAGTTCGACGAGTTCCTGGGCGACCTCACGCAGAAGCGCGAGGAGATCTACGACGCCTTCGGCAGCAAGAAGCAGGCGCTGCTCGACGAGCGCAACCGCCGCATCGGCAACCTGGCGCAGGCCGGCGAGCGCATCCTCGAGGGCGTCGGCCGGCGCGCGCGCTCCTTCGGCACCGAGGACGAGCTCAACGCCTACTTCGCCTCCGACGCGATGATCCTGAAGGTGCAGGACATCGCCGCGCAGCTCCAGGCGCTCGGCGACAGCGTCAAGAGCGACGGCCTCGGGGCGCGCCTGAAGGCCGCGCGCCAGGACGCCCTGCGCTCGCTGCGCGACAAGCTCGACCTCTACGAGGGCGGCGGCGAGCTCATCAAGCTCGGCAAGCACCGCTTCAGCGTCAACACCCAGCAGGTCGAGCTCACGGTCGTGCCGCGCGAGGGCGGGATGGCTCTGCACCTCGCGGGCACCGACTTCTACGAGCCCATCGACGACGCCGCCTTCGCCGCGACCAAGGAGTACTGGGACCAGACGCTCGTCAGCGAGACCCCGGAGGTCTACCGCGGGGAATACCTCGCGAGCAGCATGCTCGCCGACGCCGAGGCCGGCCGGAACGGGCTCTCGCTCGCCCTCCTGCACGACGCGGCGCGCGCGGCCGGTGCGCCCCACGCGGGCCTGCTCGAGCGCGTGCGCGCCTACGCCGCCGACCGCTACGACGAGGGCTACGAGCGCGGCATCCACGACAGCGACGCGGTCGCGATCCTCGAGAAGCTCCTGCTGCTGCGCGAGTCGGCGGGCCTGCTCCGCTTCGCGCCGGCAGCGCGCGCCCTCGGCCAGCTCTACTACGCCTCCGAGCCCGACCCGGCCGAGCGCCACCGCCTGCACCGGCAGGCGAAGAACCTCGGACGGCTGCGCCAGGCGCTCGGGCACAACGGCGCGCTCGTCGCGCTCGGCGACGAGCTCGGCAAGAAGATCGGCGCCTTCTTCGCGGCGCACGGGCTCGCCTTCGCGGCGACGGACGTGCGCCTCGCGGGCCTGTACCTCGCCGAGGAGCTGACGGCCCAGACGCCGCGCTTCGCGACCAGCGCCGAGGCCCTGAAGCTCGAGGAAGCACTCCTGTCGCACGTCGACAAGCAGGGCAGCCGCCAGGCGCTCGAGGACGACCTCGCGATGGGCCACGTCGAGCACGCGAGCCAGCAGAAGCCCGCGCTCGGTGCCGCGGTCGGCACCACCGCAGAGCCGCACCTCGGCCTCGCGGAGCGCTTCCGGCTCGCCCAGGCGTGGGTCGAGGCCTTCCTCGCCGCGAACGACGCCTGGCGTTCGAAGAGCTACCTCGCGCCCGAAGTGGCGGTGCTGCTCTGCGGCGGCGGCCTCGATCGCACGCCCTCCGCGGCGCTCACCGAGGCGAAGGTCGAGGGCCTGCTCGGCCAGCACCCGCGCATCGTGTCGGGCGCGCTCGTGTTGCGCATCGACGAGCTGTTGCCGCGCCTCGCCGCCTTCCAGGCCGAGCGCGTGCCCGGCTACCGCGCGTACCGCAAGCTCCGCCACGAGCTCATCGAGCAGCAGAAGCGCCGCCTGCGCCTCGACGAGTTCAAGCCGCGCGTCATGTCGGCCTTCGTGCGCAACCGCCTAGTCAACGAGGTGTACCTGCCGCTCGTCGGCGACAACCTCGCCAAGCAGCTCGGCGCCGCGGGCGACGCCAAGCGCACGGACCTCATGGGTCTGCTCCTGCTCGTGTCGCCGCCCGGCTACGGCAAGACGACGCTCATGGAGTACGTGGCGAGCCGGCTCGGGCTCGTGTTCGTGAAGGTCAACGGCCCGGCGCTCGGGCACGGCGTCCTGTCGCTCGACCCCTCCGAGGCGCCGAACGCGACCGCGCGCCAGGAGGTCGAGAAGATCAACCTCGCGCTCGAGATGGGCAACAACGTGATGCTCTACCTCGACGACATCCAGCACACGAACGCCGAGCTCCTGCAGAAGTTCATCTCGCTCTGCGACGCGCAGCGCCGCATCGAGGGCGTGTGGAAGGGCCGCACGCGCACCTACGACATGCGGGGTCGCAAGTTCTGCGTCGTGATGGCGGGCAACCCGTACACGGAGAGCGGCGAGAAGTTCAAGATCCCCGACATGCTCGCGAACCGCGCCGACACCTACAACCTCGGCGACATCCTCGAGGGCAAGGAGGAGCAGTTCGCGCTCTCGTACCTCGAGAACGCGCTCACCTCGAACGCCGCGCTGGCGCCGCTCGCCACGCGCGACATGAAGGACGTCTACAAGATCATCCGCATGGCGCAGGGCGAGGAGATCCCGACGACCGAGCTCACCCACGGCTACGCGGCGGTCGAGCTCGGCGACATCCAGGCGGTCTTCCGGCACCTGTTCCGCGTGCAGCAGACGCTGCTCAAGGTGAACCTGCAGTACATCGCCTCGGCCTCGCAGGACGACCGCTTCCGCACCGAGCCGCCCTTCAAGCTCCAGGGCAGCTACCGCAACATGAACAAGCTCGCCGAGAAGGTCGTGCCGGCGATGAACGACGCCGAGGTCGAGCGGCTCGTCGACGACCACTACCAGAGCGAGTCGCAGACCCTCACCATCGGCGCCGAGCAGAACCTGTTGAAGCTCGCCGAGCTCCGCGGCCGGCAGAACGAGGAGCAGGAGAAGCGCTGGAAGCAGATCAAGGACGAGTTCGTGCGCCTGCGGCGCATGGGCGGGGCGGTCGACGACCCGGTGACGCGCCTCACGGGCACGTTGACGGGCCTCGCGGTCGAGCTCGACGGCATCAAGAGCGTGCTCGCCTCGGGCAGCTCGGCGAAGCAGGCCGAGCACTTCGACACCATCGCGCGCGGGCTCGAGGGCATTCGCGCCGCCGTGCACCGGGCCGCGGCCGCGCAGCCGGCAGCCGCCGCGGGAGCCGCCGCGGGTGCGAGCGCCGGCGTCTCCGCGGCGGACGGCGCGCTCCTCACGCGGGCCCTGCGGGCGCTCGCAGACAACGCCGAGGGACAGAAGCCCGGCAAGGGCGACAAGGCCGACAAGGGCGAGAAGGTCGACAAGACCGACAAGGCGCTCGCGCTCGCCCTCTCGAAGCTCGGCTCGGCGCTCGAGCAGGTGAGCAAGCCCGAGCTCCAGGTCACGGTGCAGCCGCCGCCCGGCCTCGAGGCGATGCTGAAGTACCAGGTCGAGCTCGTCGAGCGCACGCTCGTCCCGGTCGTGCGCGCCGCGACGGCGCACCTCGGCGACAGCCAGGCCCTGCGCCAGCTGCTCTTGCAGGTGCTCGACGAGCTGAAGCAGCTCGACCGCAACGTGCGCCTGAGCGCG
>JADLAB010000524.1 GCA_020848455.1 Polyangiaceae bacterium | reverse complement strand
GCCTCGAGCTTCCTGCGCACGAGCGCGTCGACGAGCTTCGCGAGGGCCTTCGGGCCGCTGCCGGCCGGGGCCGTCTTGCCCGCCGCGCCGACGGCGCGCGTCGCCTCGCCGACGAGGAAGCCCGCGAGCCCGGTCTTGCCCGCGCGGTAGCGCGCGACGGCGTCGGCCTGCGCGACGAGGACGCTGGCCACGATGGGCTCGAGCTCCGCGGCGAGCGCCTCGTCCTCGGGGCCGAGCGCGCGGCGCGCGTCGTGCTTCTTCTGGGTGGCGGCGTCCACGCGCTTCGGCTCGGGCTTCGGAGCCGCGCCGGCGGCGCCGGCGGCGGTGCTCACCGCGACCGGAGGCGGCGTGGCGGTGGCCTCGGCGTCGCGCGCGGCGAGCTTCGCCCAGGTGTCACGCAGGGTGACGACGCGGTTGAAGACGGGCCGGTCGGGGCGGCTGTCCGGATCGACCGCGAAGTAGCCCAGGCGCTCGAACTGGAACGCGCTCCCCGCCGGGGCGGCGGCGAGCTCGGGCTCGAGCTTGCAGCCCGTGAGCGTGACGAGCGAGTCGGGGTTGAGGAGCGACGGCAGATCGCCCTCCGCGAGATCGGGCCGCTCGACCGACAGGAGCCGATCGTAGAGCCGCAGCTCGCCGTCGACGGCGTGCGCGGCGCTCACCCAGTGGATGGTGCCCTTCACCTTGCGGCCGTCGGCGGGCGCGCCGCCGCGGCTCGTCGGATCGTGGCTGCAGCGTAGCTCCACGACCTCGCCGTCCGCGTCCTTCACGACCTTCTCGCAGCGGACCACGTAGGCGTAGCGCAGGCGCACCTCCCGCCCGGGCGCGAGCCGGTGGAAGCCCTTCGGAGGCTCCTCGCTGAAGTCGTCGCGCTCGATGTAGACGACCCGGCCGAAGGGGACCTCGCGGCTGCCGGGCCTGCCGACGTCGGGCGGGAAGAGCGGCGCCGGGAAGTGCTCGGTCTCGCCCTCCGGGTAGGTCTCGACGACCACGCGCAGCGGCTTCTGCACGGCCATGGCGCGCGGGGCCTTCTGGTTGAGATCGTCACGCACGCAGTACTCGAGCTTGTCGAAGTCGACCGTGCTGTTCGCCTTGGCGACACCGATCATGTCGCAGAAGCTCCGGATCGCCTCGGCCGTGACACCGCGACGCCGCATGCCGGCGAGGGTCGGCATGCGGGGATCGTCCCAGCCGCGCACGCGCTTGCTCTCGACGAGGGCGAGCAGCTTGCGCTTGCTCATCAGCGTGTAGGTGAGGTTCAGGCGCGCGAACTCGTACTGGTGCGGGCGCGCCGGCACGCTCGTGTGGTCGAGCACCCAGTCGTAGAGCTCGCGGTTGTTCTCGAACTCGAGGGTGCAGATCGAGTGCGTGATGCCCTCGAGCGCGTCCGACAGGGGGTGGATGAAGTCGTAGAGCGGGTAGATCGCCCACTTGTCGCCCTGCCGGTAGTGGTGAGCGTGCCGGATGCGGTAAAGCGGCGGGTCGCGCATCTTCATGTTGGGCGAGCTCATGTCGATCTTGGCGCGCAAGACCGCCGAGCCGTCGGGCATCTCGCCGCGGCGCATCTTCTCGAGCAGCGCGCGGTTCTCGGTGGGCGTGCGGTCGCGGTAGGGGCTCGGGCGCCCCGGCTCGGTGACGGAGCCGCGGTAGGCCCGGATCTCGTCCTCGGAGAGCTCGCACACGTAGGCAAGCCCCTTGTCGACGAGCTCCAGCGCGAAGCCGTAGAGCGCGTCGAAGTAGTCGCTGGCGTAGTAGAGGCCGCTCCACTCGAAGCCCAGCCAGCGCACGTCGCGCGCGATCGACTCGACGTACTCGACGTCCTCGGTCTCGGGGTTCGAGTCGTCGAAGCGCAGGTTGCACTTGCCGCCGAAGTCGCGCGCCAGCCCGAAGTTGAGGCAGATGCTCTTGGCGTGGCCGATGTGCAGGTAGCCGTTCGGCTCGGGCGGGAAGCGCGTCGCGACGACGCCGCCGTGGCGCTGCGCCGCCACGTCCTCTTGCACGATGGCGCGGAGGAAGTTGTTCGAGGAGCTCTCGCTCGCGCCGGCCGGGGCGGCGGCGACGGACGAGGCCGAAGGATCGGGTCGGGTCGGGTCGGCCATGGGAAGAGCCGGATGGTCACTCGGTCCGACGAGCGGTGCAAGCGGGCGCGGCGGGCCCCAATCGGGCGGCAAGGTTCTTGCCCTGCTCTGGCTCCAGGCTCCCGCCTTCAGACTCCAGGGCTGGAGAGACCCGCACCCAACGGGACCCGCACCCGCTGGGTGCGCACCCGGAGGTCGGCTCGGGATGGATTTCCCTGCTGAAGCCCGAAGCCTGCAGCCTGAAGCCGCCGCGCTTGCGCGGGATCAAGGGCGGGCGCGGCGGCCCTTCCCCCGGTCCGGACGCCGTGGGAAGTTCGACCTCTGCGGCCCGACGCGACCGCGGTCCGGAGGACTCCATGAGCGGATTCGACGCACCCGTACGGCTCGGACGCACGGATCTCACGGTGAAGCGCCTCGGCCTGGCGGCGAGCTACGGCGCCACGGACAAGGACGTCGAACGCGCCTTCGAGCGCGGCATCGACTTCTTCTACTGGGGCTCGGCGCGCCGGCCCGCCTTCGGGGCGGGCCTGAAGCGCCTCGGGGCGCGCGCCAGGTCACGCCTGACGGTCGTCGTCCAGAGCTACGCGCGCTCGAGCCGCAGCATCGGCCGCTCGCTCGAGAGCGCGCTGCGCGAGCTCGCCTTCGACCACGCCGACGTGCTCCTGCTCGGCTGGTGGAACCTGCCGCCCTCCGACGCCATCCTCGACGCGGCGCGCGAGCTCGTGCACCGCGGCCGGGCGCGCGCCGTGATGGTGTCGTGCCACCACCGGCCGACCTTCGCGAAGCTCGCCCGCGACCCGCGCATCGATCTGTTGATGCTGCGCTACAACGCCGCGCACCCGGGAGCCGAGCGCGACGTGTTTCCGCTCTTGCCCGCCGCGCGGCCCGGCATGGTCGCCTACACCGCGACCTCGTGGGGACAGCTCGTCGACCCGCGCTACCTGCCGCCCGGCGAGAGGCTTCCGACGGGCAGCGACTGCTACCGCTACGTGCTGTCGAGCCCGTTCGTCGACGCCTGCTGGAGCGGCCCGAAGAACGCCGCCGAGCTCGACGAGGCCCTGCGCGCGCTCGAGCTCGGCCCGCTCGCCGAGGACGAGCTCGCGTGGCTCCGCCGCGTGGGCGTCAAGGTGCGCGCCGAGGCCACGACGCGCGGCCGCGGCATGGACTTCGCCGACCGGCTCGTCAACCTGTGGTCGGGCTTCGGCTTCCGCACGACGCGCGAGCTGCCGCGCGACTGAGCGCGGTTTACAGGCCCGGCGCGATGTAGGACGCTCGTCCGCCATGGCGGACACGGTGATCGACGAGGGCGAACCGGTGCCCCCGACCGAGGACGAGGCGCGCAGGCCCCCCGCGAAGCGGAGCGCCTGGCGCCCCGTCTTCCTGGCCCTCGGGCTGCTCGCGCTCGTGGCCGGCGGCGTCGGGCTCTACCTCTACTTCTTCAAGTGGCGCGACACCTGGACGGCGCACCTGCACGTGCCCGAGAACGCGAGCGTCGCGTTCCGCGCCGACGGCAAGCAGCTCTGGCTCTACGCCCCCTTCCGCGAGCAGGTCGTGGCGGCCGTCGAGGCCGAGCGCGGCAAGGAGCCCGACACGGCCGCGAAGAAGCTCGTGCGCCGCATCGAGGCCGAGACCGGGGTCGACTTCAGCGAGCTGCGCGACGTCATCGTGGCGTCCGTCGACGCCGTCAGCTGGGTCGTCATCGCGGCCGGGAAGTTTCCTTCGAGCGGCGTCGTCGAGGGCTTCGACCGCGCGCTCGCGGCCGAGAAGATCACGGGCTACGCGCGCGACGGCAACACGCTCTCCTTCGGCAAGGGGCTCACCGTGGCGCAGGCCGACGACGGCACGCTCATCGTCGCCACGACCGCCTCGCTCGCGCTCGCCGCCCTGCCCGCCTCCGAGGGCGTGCGCGTGCCCCTGCCGGTGAAGGGCGCCGTGAGCTTCCTCGTGAACCAGCGCGCCTGGGCGGGCCTGCTCGCGCTCATCCCGCCGCAGATCCCCCTCGTCGGCGCCGCCAACGCGGTCGAGCAGGCCTCCGGCACGCTCACCCTCGGCGATGCGCCCCGGCTCGAGATCGAGATCGAGCCGAAGGCCGCCGCACAGCTCGAGTCGCTGAAGAAGGACTTCGACCTCGCTCAGGCCGGGCTGCGCCTGCTCCTCACCTTCTCCGGCCCCCTGTACGGCGCGCGCGACGCCATCCGCAATGCCACCATCGAGGTGAAGGGAGGCAAGCTCGTGCTCGCCGGGCCGTGGCCCCCCGAGGGCCTCGACGAGGCGTGCAAGCGGCTCGCGGACCTCATCCGCACGGGCGGGCTCAGCTGGCTGCCGACGCCATGACGACCCGCACCACCACCCCCGACCGCTCGGCGCGCGAGGGCTTCTGGCTCCGCATCATCGCCATCGCGTCCGTCCTCGTCGTGGCGGCGGTCGCCTTTCTCATCCTCGGGCCCCGCCCCGACACGGCGGGCACGCTCGACGTCTCCGCCCTGCCCACCGTGAACGCCTGCCTCAACGCGACGACGGCCGTGCTCCTGTGCGTCGCGTGGCTGCTCGTGCGCCACAAGCGCATCGCCGCGCACCGCAACGTGATGCTCACGGCCTTCGGCACGTCGACGGCCTTCCTCGTGTCGTACGTGCTCTACCACTTCTTCAAGGCCGCCCCGCGGCTCTACGCGGGCAACTTCCGCCCGCTCTACCTCGCCGTGCTCGCGAGCCACAGCCTGCTGGCGGCCCTCATCGTGCCGCTCGCGCTCGTCACGCTCTACCGCGGCTGGGCGAGCACGCCGGCCCGCCACCGCCGCATCGCGCGCATCACGCTGCCGCTCTGGCTCTACGTGTCGGCCACGGGCGTCGTCGTGTACGTCATGCTGTACCTGTGACCATGCCCGTGCGCCCCACCATCCTGCTCTTCGACGTCGACGGCACGCTCATCCGCACGGCCGGGGCCGGGCGGCGCGCCATCGTCCGGGCGCTCGAGCCGCACGGCGCGGGCATCGCGGCGGAGTTCTCCTTCGCCGGCATGACCGATCGGGCCATCGTGCGGCGCGCGCTCGAGACCGCAAGGCTCGAGGCGAGCGAGGCGCGCATCGACGCCGTCCTCGCGGGCTACCTCGCCGTGCTGCGCGAGGAGGTGGAGCGCGCGGGCGCGACGTACGGCGTGCACGCCGGCATGGTCGCGACGCTCGACGCCGTCCGCGGGCGGGCGGGCTACGCGGTCGGGCTCGGCACCGGCAACATCGAGGCGGGCGCCCACATCAAGCTCGAGAAGGTCGGCCTGCGCGACCGCTTCGCGTTCGGCGGCTTCGGGAGCGACGCCGAGGATCGGGCCGAGCTCCTGCGCGTCGGCGCAGAGCGCGGCGCGGCCCGACTCCGGGTCGCGGTCGAGCGCTGCCGGGTCGTCGTGATCGGCGACACCCCGAAAGACATCGCTGCCGGGCGCGCCATCGGCGCCGAGTGCGTGGCGGTCGCCACCGGCTCGTTCACGCCGGAGCAGCTCCGCCCCCACGCACCCGACCACGTCTTCGCGACCCTCGCCGACGAGGGCGCGCTCGAGACCGTGCTCGGCTGAGCGAACGCGCCGGTCGCCCCGGCGTGCCCGGGTAGAGCGCTCGGCCGTTCGAGCGCTCGACCACCGCTCGCCGCCGGGCTACGTGGAGCGCGTGAGCGCCCCCGAGCCCATCACCGACGAGCGATTGCAGAAGCTCTTGCGCGCCGCGCTCGCCGAGGGCCAGGTGGGCCCACTGGTCGAGCGGCTGGAGCGCAGCTCGGGGCTGCCGAACCGCCCGAACTGGGGCTTCGCGCGCATGGTCGGGGCGGCGATCGCGGGCGAGCGGTCGGCCGGACGCGTGCTTCTCGCGCTCGCTTCGGGGGAGCCGCCCTTCGGGCGCATCGTCGCGGGCTTCGCGCTCGCGACGCGCCTCGGCACCGGAGCCGAGCCGACCGAGCTCACGGCCTTCGAGTCGCTCTGCGGCGACGAGCGGCGCTTCGTGCGCGAGGGCGCCGTGCTCGCGCTGCGCGACACGCTCGCGGCGCATGCCGGCGCGCTCGCGACCACGCTCCGCACCTTCGCGCCGCTCGAGGACGGGTTGCTCCACGCCGCGGTGCTCATCGAGGCCCTGTGCGATCGCGCGGTGCTCGACCGCGTGACGGACGGCGCCGAGGTCGTGCGCGTGCTCGAGGCCGCGATGGCCCGCGCGGACGGCGCGTCGCGCTCGGAGGAGCGCCTGCAGGGCCTGCGCGAGCTTCGCCTGCGGTTGCCCGACGCGCTCGCTGCCGCGTGCGCGCGGTATCGCGTCGCGCTCGACTGGCTCGAGCGCGAGCTCACGGCCGCCAAGGAGAGCGCCGCGGCCCCCCGCGAGCGCCGGGCGTTCATGCGCCCCGAGACGCACGCCCTGTGGCAGGAGACGGTGCGCCTCCTCGGCCGCAAGAAGCTCGGCACGGCCGATCTCGAGCGGCTCTACGCCCTCAGCGACGCCGGCAAGAAGCCGCCGCGCGACACCGCCCGTGTCGTCGAGGGAACGCGCAAGCGCGGCGGGCGGCGGCGCTAGCGAACGGACGCCGCCGGGCGGCTCGCCTCACGGCGCGTTGAGCGCGTCGACTACCGGGAACAGATCGCCGATCGTGTAGAAGTCGACCGTGGGGAAGTTGGGCAGCTGCCCCGCCTCGCCTCGGCACGCAAGGGCGCGCTCGAGGAAGAACGGATCGTGGTTCACGGTCTCGGCGAACTCGGGGGCGGCGACCGGGTTCGTGATGAAGTGGTTCAGGATGTAGAGCGGGTTCCCGGGATCGCCCCGGTTCGGCGCGCAGGTCATCTCGGCGGCGCTCGCGAAGGCGTAGGGCGTCTCCCAGGCGTGGGCCCACACGTCGAGCAACCACGGGCGCTCGCCGCCATGCGAGTCCGTGAGCACGACGAGCCGCTCGCCGGCCGCCACGAGCTCGCCGAGCGTCGGCCAGGGGTCGCCCGGGACCTGCGGGTGGGTGAGGCGCAGCGCGTCGGCCGCGACGAACGCCGCCTCGAGCTCGCCGGCCGTCACGTAGCTCTCGAAGATGATCGTCACGACCTCGCCCGGGTGGCAGTCGAGGAAGCTGCGGAGGTCGGCGAGCCCGTCGGCGAGTGGGCGCCGGCCGAGCTGGCAGACGCCGTGGCACAGGAAGGTCCCGCCCTCGGAGGGGTGCACGTCGAGCATGAGCCCGCGGACGCCGTCGGCGAGCTGCCGCCCGATGCCGTGCTCCTGGTTCGGCACGGCCCAGCCGTCGTCGGCGTTCGACATCGCGTTGTGGGTCGTCGGGAACGCGACGTCCGAGTAGCGGCGCGCGCACAGGCCCTCGGCGCCGTTGCAGGTCGGCGGCACGGCCGGCAGCGGTGCGCCCTCGCAGGTCGGGCCAGTCGGCGGGGACGGCTCGTCCTCGGTGGCACAGCCGAAGAGGACGAGCGCGGCGAGTGCGTGGAGCGAGCGGCGCATCGACGCTCATCCTAGCCCGATGTGCCCACCGCTTGGGCCGTGGGCGAGGCCTTGCGCTCGTTGTGAAGCGGTCCTACCTCGCGTACCTTGGGAGAATCGCTCGGCCATGGCCGAGCCCGAAAGGGGGCTTCCTCATGCGCGCACAGCTCGTGGCACGTCGGTTCGCGAGGCGTCGGCACTCGTCGCTCCTGGTCCTCGCCGCAGCGGCGGCGCTCGTCGGCGCTGCGGTGGCAGGGGGCTGTACCGGCGAGGAGTACACGACGGGCGGGGGGGCCTCGTCGCAGGGCGGATCGGGGACGGGCGGCCAGGCGTCGGGTGGCGGCGGCAGCGCCCAGGGCGGCGGCGGGGGCCTTCCGGCGGAGTGCGCGCAGGCCTCCGAGTGCGATGCGCTCTTCGGAGCGGCACCCTGCGGTGCCTGGGCTTGCACCGGGGGCCAATGCCAGGCATCCGCGGCGGGTTGCGTCGACGACGACTTCGACGGCTACGGCTCCGGAGCGAGCTGCACCTGCGGGGGTCTCGACTGCGACGATGCCGACGACACCGTCGGCGACACCGCGGCGGGCAGCTGCTACTCCGGGCCCCCGGGCACGGACGGGGTCGGGACGTGCGTGGCTGGCACGCGCAGCTGCACGGCCGGCGCGTGGACGCCGTGCTCGGGCGAGGTCATTCCGAGCGGCGAAGGCTGCAACGGGCAGGACGACGACTGCAACGGCCTCGACGACGACGGCCTCGGCAACTTCGTGTGCGGGCTCGGGGCGTGCGTGAACAGCGTCCCGGCGTGCACCGGCGGCGTGGCGGGGGTCTGCACGCCGCTGCTCGCGTCGGCCGGGGACGCGTGTGGCGACGGCATCGACAACAACTGCAGCGGCGTGGCGGACGAGGGGTGCGGCGCGAGCTGCGTGCCGGTCGCCCCGACGGGCAACGACGCCACGGCCGGCGCGCTGTCCACGCCGGCGCTCGGCACGCCGTTCCTCACCATCCAGGCCGCGGTGACCTGGGCCGCAGCCCACCCGCAGTGGCACACGGTCTGCGTCGCCGGCGGAGCCGTCTGCGGGAACCTCGCCACGTACACGGGGACGCTCACCATGTCGGACGGCGTGAGCGTGCTCGGGAGCTACGAGACGACCAACTGGACCCAGTGCCCCGGCATCACGACCACCTTCCGACCCCAGGTGGCGACGGGCGTGACGTTCCCGAGCAGCGTGCAGAGCGCGACGACGGCGCTCGACCACTTCCAGATCGACCGCTTTGCGGCGGCGACGACCGCCGCGGTCACGGTGGACGGCGCAGCCAACGTCGTGCTCTCCAACCTGAACATCACGTCGAACCCCTCGAGCAACTCCGTCAACTTCACCCGCGGCATCGACGTCGTGAACGGGGGCCAGGCGCTCGTGACGGGCAGCCACGTCGAGGCCGGCCTCGGGACGAACGAAGCCATCGCGGTCCGTGCCGTCGGCTCGGAGGTGCACCTGCTCGCCAACTGCGGCACGATGAACGCCCAGGGGCGGTGCAATGCGAGCGGCGGTCCGGTGCAGACGAGCCCCGGGCTGCGCCACGGGTTCGGCGGCGCCGGGAGCAGCTTCGGCGTCTACCTCGAGGACTCACGGGGCTCGACCATCGAGACGACCGCGATCCAGATGTCCAACACCGACCAGGGCGCGGGGGTCCGCATCACCGGCGACGGCACGGGCATCCTCCTGCGCGGCAACAACGTCTTCGTGTTCGACGGCGCCATCGACTCGCACGGGGTGTGGCTCGACGACTGCGACGGCGCCGCACCGTGGATCGTCGGCAACGAGATGATCAGCGGCAACGGCGCGAACGCGAGCTCGCGCGCCGACGGCATCCGCTCGATCGGCGACTGCCACCCCGTCATCGACTCGAACGTGTGGATCCGCGGCGGCGGCGAGGGCAACGCGGCCTATCCGAACGGCGTCCACTGCGGCGCGAGCGCGCAGGCCGTGAGCAGCCGCTGCGTCGTCCTCAACAACCCGCGCATCGAGGGCTCGGTCAACGGCTACCCACCGCAGGCAACCGGCGTGCGCTGCGACGGCGGCAGCTGCCTGCGCATCGCGGGCAACACCATCACCGCGCGCGGTGCGGCGACGGGCTTCGGCGTGTGGCTCGAGAGCACGGGGGTCATGGTCGACGACAACGTGATCCGCGGGGGCTGCTCGGCGACGGCGTTCGGCGTGTACTCGAAGGACTCCTACGCGCGCCTCCAGAACAACCGCATCTTCGGGTTCACGGGGACCGACTGCCCGGTCGGTGGCGGCGTCCTGCCCGTGCAGACGACGGGCCTGGCCACCGAGATCGCCGCGGGCCTCCACGAGCTCGACGTGCACAGCAACGACATCGACGGCGGGGGCTCCGCCGCCGCCTGCGCGAGCCGCGGCATCTCGCTCCTCGCGGGCGTGCCGGTGCCGGCGGCGGGCAGCGGCGTCTACCGCAACAACATCGTGCGCGGCGGCGCCTGCACCACGAGCCGCGTCGGGGTCGAGGAGGCGGCCGTGAGCACCGACCCGCGCGTCTTCGAGCACAACGACCTCGACCCCTTCGGTGCCCCGACCGCGCTCTACTGGGACGAGGGCGCGAGCCCGCTCGCCACCGTGACCGCGGTCGACGCCCTCGGTGACATGACGGTCGGCGGCGACATCTCGGCCGACCCGCTGTACCTCAACTACCCCGCCGACCTCCACCTGCTGCTCGGCTCGCCGTGCATCGGGGCGGGCACGGCGACCGGAGCTCCGGCCCGCGACATGGACGGCGCGGCGCGCGACGCGGTCGCCCCCGACATCGGCGCCGACGAGAACTGATGCGCCGCGACTGACCCCGGGGCGATCTCAGCGCGGCTCGGCCGCCGCGAGCGCCTCGAGCTCGACGAAGACCTCCCGCGCGAGCTCGAGGCCCATGTCGCGGCGGTTCGCGTGGTTCTCCCAGAACTCGGCTAGCCGGCCGCGGCGCTCGCGCGTGTAGACGAGCGCCTTCACGAGCATCTGGACCTTGTCGGCGGCCTTCACCACGCGCGCCTCGAGCGACGCGCCCGCCTGGGCCTCGCGCCACAGGGCGAGCTCGGCCGGGGAGAGCTCCTCGGCGAGCAGGCGCTCCTCGACCGCGTGGAGCGCGGCCGCGAGCGCGGCGCTCTTGGCGGGCATCGGCACGTCCCCCGTGAACACCTCGGCCGCGTCGTGCAAGAGGGCCATCCGGAGCACGCGCTCGCCGTCGACGCCGAGGCCGCGCTCGCGCAGATCGTCGACGAGCGCGGCCGCGACGACGCACACGCCGAAGCTGTGCTCCGCGATGCTCTCCGGGTCGGTCACGCCGCGCAGCAGCCAGCCGGTGCGCGGCAGCGAGGCGAGCCGGTCGAGGAGCGCCGTGCGCGCGATGAGGCGGGTGGCATTCGACACGGGCCGCTCCGCTCAGCGCCGCTGGAAGCGGAAGCCGTCGAGGTACACGCCCGCGACGCTCGGGTTCGGGAACTCCTCGGGGCCCGAGATGAGCATCACGCCGAGGTTCCGCGCGGCGACCCAGCCCTTCACCCGGTAGTGCTTGCCGTCCCCGCCCTGCCAGAAGTCGATGACGCCCGCGGCGCTGGGCTCGCTCTCGAGCCGGTGCCCGTGCCCGTAGCCCGCGGCGTCGGTGACGCCGAGCTGCGTCTTCAGGAAGTCGAGGTAGCTGACCAGCATCGCCTCGCGCAGCGAGGGCTCCGCGATCGGCTCCTTCAGCTTCACCGCGATGACCGTGTAGGTGAACTCGCCCACCCGCACGTCGCCCGTGTACACGTCGGAGCCATCCTGCGAGGCCTCGCGCGCGAAGGGTCCGGCGCCCTTCGGCAGGTAGGCCGAGCAACCGCTGTCGCCGATGTCCACGCGCTCGAAGCGCGGCACGACGAAGCCCGTCGTGGGAGCGGGCGCGGGCGCCGGCTCCGCGGTCGGTGTCGGCTCGGGCACCGGCGCCGCCGTGGGCGCGGGCTCCGGACCCGCCGTCGGGCGCGGGCCGACGTCCGGTGGCGGGGCCTCGCGATGGCGACACGCAGCGAGGGCGAGGAGCGCGAAGACGCAGAGCGAAGGGCGATGCGAGGGCATGCTCGTGCCTACCACGAGACGCCGCCGACGGCAGCGGGCCGAGGCGCATCCCAAATCCGGCGGCAGGCTGCTCTGGGGTAGGTCGGCTGGGGACGGGTTTCCCTCCTGAAGCCCGAAGTCTGCAGCCCGGAGCCCCGCGCTTGCGCGGGATCAGGGGCGCATCGCGCCAGCGCGCCTCGTGCCAGGGTGGCAGGGCCCGGCGCACCGGGGACTTGCGCGCGCCAGGATGTCGCCGGAGCCCCCTGCCCGCGCCGCCAGGTGCCCGGAACACCGCTGCGGGCGACGCGGCCCGGAGCTTGCTTGGGCACGGCCGCATGAGCTCCTCGCAGCGCCTTCACCCCCGGGATCGACGGGCAGCACGGCTCCGGCTCCGCGGCGTCACGCTCGTCGAAGTGCTGGTCGTGGTCGCCATCATGGCGCTCGTGGCGGGCGGCGTGAGCTTCTACGTGGTCGGCAAGCTCCGCGACGCGCGCGTGCGGGCCACCTGCATCGCGGCTCGTGATCTGCGCCGCGTCGCGGAGTCGTACCGGGGGGAGCACGGCGCACGGGACTGCCCGACCGTGACGACGCTGCTCGAGCGCCGCGAGCTCGACGAGGATGCGACGCGCACCGACCCGTGGGGCACCCCCTTCGAGATCCGCTGCGACGGGGAGCGGACGAGGGTGAGCTCGGCCGGCCCGGACGAGCAGCGAGAGAGCGCCGACGACATCGCAGCTCCGGGCTGCGGTGATCGGCCCGGGGACGCCGCCCCGGGCGGTCAGGCGCGACGCGACGACTAGCGCCGCGCGCGCCGCAGCGTCCAGCCGAGCGCCCACGCGAACAGCAGGAGCGAGGCGGCCGCGGCGCCCGAGCCCGGCGCCACCCGGCAGCCGCAACCGCTCTCGACCGCGGTGTCGGCGCCGGCGCCGTTCGCCGCGCCGCCCCCGGTGCCCACGCCTCCGCCAGCCGAGGCGCCCGCGCCGCCCGTGCCCGACCAGCCCCCGACGCCCGCCCCGCCCTCCCCGCCCGTTCCGGGCGGCGCCTCCACGCACAGGCCATCCGTGCAGGTCTGGCCCGCGGGACACGTCGCTCCGAGGCAGGAATCGACGCACGCGCCGGCGACGCAGTGCGTCCCCTGCCCGCACGGGACGCCGAGGCACGCAGCCTCGACGCACAGGCCGCTCGCGCCGTCGCAGGCGAGGCCGGCGCCGCAGGGCGTGCAGGTGCAGGCCGCCTGGCACACGCCCGCGTCGCACACCCGACCCGGGTCGCACGTCACGCCGACGCACGGGTCGACGCACACGCCGACGCGGCACACCGTCGGGTACGGGCAGCTCACGCCGTCGCAGGGCGCCCGGCAATCGCCGGCCACGCACACCTCACCGCTCGGGCAGCTGACGTTCACGCACGGCGGATCGACGCAGTAGCCGTCGTCGCACGCCTTGTCCGGCGGGCACACGAACGCGCCGGAGCCGCACGCCTCGACGCAGGGGCCCTTGTCGCAGACCGTGCCGAGCGGGCAGAGATCGCCCTCGTCGGTCGCCGCGTTGCAGTC
>JADLAB010000523.1 GCA_020848455.1 Polyangiaceae bacterium | reverse complement strand
GGCCCGAGCTCGACGTGGGCCGGCTCTACGTCAAGCGCGCGACCAACCACGTGGCCGAGGAGGGCTCGGCGGCCATGGTGCTCTCGGGCGTCGGCGTGGGCGGGCAGGCGTCCGTCTTCGTCGAGCCCGGCGGCGGCGTGTCGCTCGGCGTGAGCTACAAGAGCCGCGCGCTCGTGCCGCTCGAGGGCGACGCCGACTTCAACCTGCCGAGCGCCTTCGCCGCCGACTACCCCGATCAGCACGTGACCTCCGAGGTGACGCTGCCCGACCGCATCGCCTTCGGCCTCGGCGCCACCGTCGGACCGGTGCGGCTCGCCTTCGACGCCACGCTCACGCTCTGGGGCGTGAACGAGGAGCTCGCCTTCGACTTCGAGCACGAGGCGACGCCCGACCGCGTGCAGCCGAACGACTGGCGCCACACCTTCGCCCTGCGCGGGGGCGTCGAGTACACCCCGCTCGAGGAGCTCGCCGTCCGCGCCGGGCTCTACGGCGACGGCATCGCGGGGGCGCCCCCGCCCGACGAGACGCTCGCGCCGTCGTCGCCCGACGCGCCGCGCGTGGCCCTCACGCTCGGCGCGAGCGCGCACCCGACCCCCTGGCTGTGGATCGACGCCTTCTACGAGCACCTGTGGCTGCTCGAGCGCGCCTCGACCAGCCCCGACGCGCCCGTCGCGGGCTACCACGGCTCGGGCAACCTGTTCGGCTTCGCCCTGCGCACGGCCTTCGACCCGTTCGCCGAGCCCGAGCCCGAGCCCGCCGAGCCCGAGCCCTGCACCGAGCCCGAGCCCGAGCCCGCCGAGGCCGCTCCCGAGGCCGCGCCCGAGCCCGCCACGCTGCGGTGACGAGCCGCACGCGGGTTCTCTGCTAGGATCCCCCGGTGGCCTCGGTGGATCGGGTCGAACAGGTCGAGATCCAGCTCGGGCACCTGTGCAACAACCGCTGCGTCTTCTGCAGCAGCGGTCTCGCGACGAGCCGCAAGGAAGTCGGGCAGCAGGATCCCGAGCCGGTCTACCGGCACCTCGCCGAGTCGGCGGCGCGCGGCGCCCGGCGCGTGACCTTCGTCGGCGGCGAGCCCACCCTGCAGCGCGAGCTGCCGCGCTACCTCGAGCGCGCGCGCTCTCTCGGCTACACCGAGATCGTCCTGTTCACGAACGGCGTGCGGGGTCCCCAGGCGGCCTACTTCGCGGAGCTCCTGGCCGGCGGACCGCTCGAGCTGCGCATCAGCATCCAGGGCGGCGACGCCGCGACCCACGACCGCGTGGTCGGCCGGCAGGGCGCCTTCGGGCGCATCCTCGCCCTGCTCGAGCTCGCGCGCGATCGGGGCCAGCACGTCACCGTGAACGCCTGCCTCAACGTCCTGTCCTACGCGAGCGTGGGGGGCTACCCCGAGCTCGCGCGCCGCTACGGGGTGCGCCAGGTGCACCTCGATCAGGTCAACCCGCGCGAGATCGGCAACCGGCCCCCGGGCCACCTCGGCACCATCCTCGCGCGCTACTCCGCCCAGGCGCCCCACCTCGCGCGCATGCTCGACGCCTTCGAGCGCGATCTCGGGCCCGAGTACGACGTCAACGTCGGCAACTACCCCTACTGCCTCATGCCCGAGTGGGCCCACCGCATCCACCACGGCGGAGAGCGCACCGAGGTCGTGCCCGCGGACTTCGGGACGGTGAGCGATCGGACCTGGGACAAGTACGGCCACAAGACGGCGCACAAGCAGAAGCCCGCGCGCTGCGCCGAGTGCGCCTTCGACCCCGTGTGCACCGGCGTCTTCGACGAGTACGCCGCGCGCTTCGGCACGGAAGAGCTCACGCCCATCCCGCAGGAGCGCCTGGCGCGGCAGCGCAACGCGCCGCGGCTCTTCACCCTCGTCGCCCGCGCGCCGCTCCGGCGCCTGCTCGCCGCGGGCGCGCCGCCCGGCTACGAGCGCGTCGCCGCGGAGCTGCACGACTGCGACCCCGAGGCGCGGCTCGGCTACCGCACTCCCTCGGGCGCGGTCGTCACGGTGGCGGTGCGCCACGCGCGGGCGCCCGGCACCCCGCTCGTCGCCGGCGAGCTCGCGTCGCTCCACGCGGTCGACGAGACGCTCGCCGACGGCGCACTGCCCCTGTTCGCCTGGCTCGCGACCGAGCTCGGCGAGCGGGCGCCGGTCGGCCTCGATCTGCCCACCGCTGCGCGGCTCGTCGCCTGGGCGGCGCGGGCGCGGCGCTCGCTCGCCCAGATCGTGACCCGCCTCGTCGACTCGGGGCAGGCGCGCGAGGCCACCTGGTCGGCCGATGGCGAGAGCGCGTCCTGCGCGGTCCGCGCCGGCGGGGCCGAGGGCGAGGAGCTGCGCGTGCGCTTCGTGACGCGGCCCGCGTTCTCGCGCCCGCCCGTGCGGGCGATCTTCGCCGTAGGCAGCGACGACGAGGCGCGCGCCGCGGCGACGCCCGCGGTCGGCCGCGTGATGCACAGCTTGCGGGCGGCCCTCGCCGCGGCGGAGCGCTGAGGTGGCGGCCGAGCGACCGCACGGGCTGCCCGTCCTCGGGCGGCCGGGCCACGGCGCCGCGCCGCGCGGCAGACCCGCGAGCGCCGGCTCGCTGTTGCGCGCGGGCACCGTGCCGGCAGCCCCCGCGGACGACCGGGCTCCGCGCTGGCCCGCGCGACCCCACGGGCGCGTCGTCTTGTTCCAGCCCCGCGTCGGCTACATGGACCACATGCGCAGCAAGCCGGCCCTGCCGCTCAGCCTGCTGCACGCGGCGGCGCTCACCTGGGAGCGGCACCCCGTCGTCGTCATCGACCAGCGCGTGCACGCCGACTGGCGCGCGCGGCTCCTGTGCGAGATGCGCGCGCAGCCGCTCTGCCTCGGTATCACCTGCTACACGGGTCCGATGATCGCGCGGGCGCTCGAGGCCGCCGCCATCGCGCGCGCCGCCAGCCCCGACACGCCCATCCTCTGGGGCGGCGTGCACGTGGGCCTCTTGCCCGAGCAGTCCCTCACCCACCCGCTCGTCGACCTCGTGGCGCGAGGCGAGGGTGAGGCCACGCTCGCCGCGCTCGCCGACGCGCTCGCGGCCGGGAGCGACCTCGGAGCGGTGCCGGGCCTCTCCTACATCGACCGCGACGGGCGCTACGTCGCGACGCCGGCGGCGCCCTACCTCGACGTGACGGCGGCGCCCGAGATCCCGTATCACCTCGTCGACGTCGCCGACTACATGCCGCTCTACGAGGGCCGCCGCAGCCTCTACATGGAGAGCTCGCGCGGCTGCCCGTACGCCTGCACCTACTGCTACAACGTCTACTTCAACGACCGCCGCTGGCGCGCCCAGTCACCCGAGCGCGTGGTCGAGCGGGTGCGCTTCGCGAAGGAGCGCTTCGGCGTCGAGGACGTCTACTTCACCGACGACGACTTCTTCATCGACGCCAAGCGCTCGCGCGCCATCGTGGCGGGGCTGCGCGGCCTCGGCGTCAGCTGGCAGGTCCAGGGCTCGGACATCGTGTGTATCAGCAAGATGGATGACGCCTTTCTCGCCGAGCTGGCCGAGAGCGGCTTCCGGCGCTTCACCATCGGCATCGAGACCGGCTCGCAGCGAATGCGCGACGTCATGAAGAAGGCCGGCGACGTGGAGCTCGTGGTGGCGACGCTCGCGCGCCTCGCCAGGTACCCGTTCATCGTGTTCGGCTCCTTCATCGCCAACACGCCCGGCGAGACGCGCGCCGACGTGCGCGCCTCGATCGAGCTCATGCAGCGGCTCCACGCCGTGAACCCGAACTTTCGCAACTCGCCCGTCTACCACTACGCCCCGTTCCCCGGCACGCCCATGTTCGACGACGCCCGGCGTGCGGGCTTCGTGCCGCCCGGCTCCCTCGAGGGCTGGAGCTCCTTCTCCTACGAGGGCAACGGCGGCGCCTACCGCGTCGGCGCCGAGCCGCCCTCGTTCTACGAGCGGCTCTACGTCGCGACGCTGTTCAACGACCGCAAGGTCGAGGAGTACACGGTGCCCTGGCCGGTGCGCCTGGCGGCGCGCGTCTACCGGCCCATCGCGCAGAAGCGCCTCGAGCACCTGTACTTCGGCTTCATGCCCGAGATGCTCCTGGCGCGTCGGGTGCTCAAGCGCACGTGAGCCCGGCCGTTCCATGGATCGTGGTCCCGGCCTTCCGGGCCGAGGCGACGCTCGGCGCCGTGCTCGAGCGCGTGCCCGGCTGGCTCGCGGAACAGGGCGGGCGCGTGCTCGTCGTCGACGACGGGAGCGACGACGGCACGGCCGAGGTGGCGCGCGCCCACGGGGCCACGGTGCTCGTGGAGCGAAGGAACCGCGGCTACGCGCGGGCCCAGAAGCGCGGGTTGCGCGCGGCGCTCGCGGGCGGCGCCTCCGCGGTCGCGATCCTCCACGCCGACGGCCAGTACCCCCCCGAGGCCCTGCCCGAGCTGCTCCGGCCCGTGCTCCGGGGCGACGCGGACGTGGTGCTCGGCTCGCGCGTGCTCGACGGCGGGGCGCGCGCCCGCGGGATGCCGCGCTACAAGTACGCCGCGAACCGGGCGCTCTCGTGGCTCGAGAACCGCTGCTACGGGCTCGGGCTCTCCGAGTACCACACCGGCATGATGGCCTACGCGCGCCACGTTCTCTTGGCGCTGCCCTTAGAGCACGTCTCGGACACCTTCCACTTCGACGGCGAGATGGCGATGCTCGCCGGGCGCCGCGGCTTCCGCCTGCGCGAGCTGCCGATCGCGCACGTCTACGCCGGCGAGCGCTCCTACCTCCGGCCGATCCCCTACGGGCTCACGGTCGTCGCCATCGCGCTCGGCGTGCGTCTCGGGCTCTACGACCGCTGGCTCGGGCGACGGGCGCGGCAGGCGCCGCGCGTGTGAATCGTGGTCGCGACGGTGGGCGGCGGGCGCGCCGCAGCGACGTCACGCCGCTTCTGCGCTACGCTCGCTCGGGGATGATGCAGCGCGCCCGGCGGATCCACGCGACCAAGGCCCTGTGCCCCTCGTGCGCGCGCGTGCTCCCGGCGGCGCTCGTCGAGCGCGCCGGCGACGTGCACCTCGAGCTCGAGTGCCCCGAGCACGGGCCCGCGAGCCACTTCTACTTCCGCGACGCGCGGCTCTACCGGAGCCTC
This sequence comes from Polyangiaceae bacterium, assembly GCA_020848455.1. GTDB lineage: Bacteria > Myxococcota_A > Polyangia > Polyangiales > Polyangiaceae > JACRDA01. Next base: position 1,928 of record JADLAB010000523.1, on the reverse strand, counting down.
CACGCCCTGCGCAACGACGCGCCGTGCTGCGACCGCTACGACTGCGCGCGCGGCGAGCCGTGCCAGGTGCGGCGCGGGCGCTCGCTCATCTACATCGTCAACGTCACCAACCGCTGCAACATGACCTGCGAGGCCTGCTTCTCGGGCTCGTCGGCCACGCTCGAGGAGCCGTTCGCGCCGGCCGAGCGCCTGCTCGCCGACCTCGGCGACGCCCGCGGCTGGCCTTTCCAGCCCCACGCCGTCCTTCTCGGCGGCGAGCCGACCCTGCACCCGGAGCTGCCCGCGATGATCGCCGAGCTCGTACGACGCGGTTACCTCGTGCGGCTCGCCAGCAACGGCTTGAAGCTCCGCAACCGGGCCTACGCCGATCGGCTCGCGGCGGCCGGCCTCGGCTGGGTGTTCCTGCACTACGACTCGAGCGACGAGCGGCTCAACCTGCGCGTGCGGGGCCGGCCGATGCGGCAGGCCTGCCTCGAGGCCATCCGGCGCTGTCGCGCGGCCGGCATGAAGGTGCAGTTCGGCACCACCCTGTCGCAGGAGAACCTCGGCGAGCTCGTGGCCCTGGTGCGCGAGGCCCACCGCGCCGGCGTGTTCTGGATCTCGCTCTACACGCTGGCCGAGATCGAGCGCACGGGCGCGGTCGGCGCGACCTACCTCGCCGACGCTCTCGACGCCTTCGAGCAACAGACCCTGGGCGAAGTGCGGCGCGCCGACTTCCTCGTCGCCGCACGCCTCTGGTCGACGCTCCACCGGCTCACCGGGCGGCTCAACTACCGCCAGAAGCCGACCATGGTGAGCCTGCCCGTCGTCGTCGCGGGCGCGCGCCTCGTGCCCGTCACGCGCTTCGTCGATCCGCGCGAGCTGCTGCGCGACCCGGGCGCCGTGGCGCGCCTGCTCCGCTCCCTGCCGAGCCTCGCGGACTACGAGCGCCGCGAGCCGAGCGGCGACACGGTGGTGCTCAACGTGCAGCAGTTCCAGGGGCGGAGCGCCTTCGACCTCGAGGAGGCGACGCACTCGCTCATGAGCTTCGTCCACGCGGGGAGCTACGTGCCCTTCGACGTCTACAACCACGTCGCGCGCTACGGCGCCGAGCGGCTCGTGCCGGCGACGGCGCTCTTGCGCTCGGCCTGAGCGCACGAGCGCTCAGTCGAGCGGGATCGCCACGACGCCGACGGTCGCGTTGACGTAGAGCGTGCCGTCGAAGACGACCGCGCCGCCGGGCTTCGGGCCGACGGCGACGCGCCGCACCACGCGCCGCTCCGCGAGCGAGTGGAACAGCACCCGGCCGTGCAGGTAGTCCATCACGAACAAGAGGCCGCGCTCCGGGTCCACGGCCGTTTCGCGCGCGCCGATGGTGCCCTCGATCTCGTCCACCTCGCGCATGGCGTCCACGTCCACGACCTCGATGGCGGCCGAGCGGAAGCTCGTGAGATAGATGCGCCCCGCGACGTCGTCGTAGGTGAAGGACCCGGGAAAGGTCGTGTCGAGGTCGACGGAACGCCCGGGCGCGAGCGTCGCCAGATCGAGCTCCACGAGGTTGGTGCCCGGCTGGGCGATCGCGATCCACAGCCGCCCGCGCCGCTGCGACAGGCCGGCACCCACCAGCTGCACGCCGTTGCCGACCAGGCCGAGGTCGTAGAGATCGACCACGCGCGTCACCGCGCCCGTGGCGCGCGATAGCTCGATCACGCGCGGGTACCAGATGTTCACGACGAGGACGCGATCGCCGTCGAGGAGCACGTTGATCGGCTGGAACTCCCCCCGCTGCTCCGCGCGATACCCGAGCTCGGCCGCGAGCTCCCGCCGCTCGAGGTCGTAGAGCGCCACCCGGTGGCTGCCCCACTGCCCGACCGCGAGCAGGCGCTCGGCCTCGTCCACGGCCACGTTGCGGATCTGGTTCGCCGCGTCGCTGCCCGGGAGCCAGGTCG
>JADLAB010000522.1 GCA_020848455.1 Polyangiaceae bacterium | reverse complement strand
GAACGTCCCCGGCGCCGGGGACGCGCAGCAGGAGCGCCGGATTCGGCACGTAGTGGCCATGGCGCTCGCGCACGAAGAGCTTGCGGCTCGGGGTGTACTTGCTGCCCACCTCGCAGCGCGCGAGCACCGAGCTCACGTACGGACGCCTGCGGCGCGCCGGCGACACCACGTTCGGCGGTAGGGCACGCAGGCCGCCCTGCTCGAACGCGCCGGCGGTGATGCCGCCGAAGCGGCCGAGGCTGCTGCGCATGAGCCCGGGCCAGAGCGTGAGCGAGAGGAGCAAGTAGAAGTGCTCGGCCTGCTCGCGACCGATCTTGAAGAGCCGTCCGTCGACCTGGATGTCGAGGGTCGAAGGCACGACGAGCTCCCAGAGGGCGCCGAGCGGGCCGCGCGCGTAGGCCTCGTTGCGCCGCGCCGAGAGCAATGCCCAGTGCGCCGCCGTGCGACCAAAGGGGTCGACGAGCTCGCGGCGGGCGCCCCGGGCGAGCAGAGCCTCCACGAGCGCGACGTTCCCGGCCGCGACGGCCGACATGAGCGGCGTGAGGGCCGCGGGGGTGCGAAAGTCGACGCCGTGACGCGCGACGAGGCCGAGGATCTCGTCGGGCCTCTTCTGCTGGTACGGGAGCAGGACCTTCGCCCGTGCCTGCGGCGCGTCGCGCTCGAAGGCCTCGGCGAGCTTGTAGTCGGCCCGGCGCGCGAGGCGAGCTGCCAGGGCGGCGGCGTCGTGCACGCAGGCGAAGCCGTAGAGCTGCTGCTTCGCCTTCGTGAAGGGGCTCCGCGGCATGAACGCCTTGTCCGCGAGGGTGCGGTAGGCGGCGGCGTCGACGACCGTCCACGGCACGGGCTCTACGTGGAGGATGTCGCGCCGGATGGCGTCGGCCTGATCTCGCTTGCCCTGCCGCTCGAGCCGCTCGGCCTCGCTCTGCCACTCCTCGAGGCTCGAGGTCGTGACCTCCACCGCGGCGGTGCCGCCGGCGGCGCCGACATCGAGGAGACCGAGCAGCGGGTGCGCACTCTCGCTCTCCACGAGGTACGCGTGCCGCACGGCGCGCGTGAGCGCGACGTAGAGCGCGTTGACGTAGAACTTGTGCACCTCGAGCGCCTTGTCGCTCCTGTCGGCCGCGCGCCCGTAGGGCAGCTCCGCGCCCTCGAGATCGGCGCGCCCTACGCCGGCGCACACCTCGCCGAAGCGCTCGCGCTCGCTCGACACGAAGCGAAAGGCGACGACGGTCTCGTACTCGAGCCCCTTGGCCTCGTGCACCGAGAAGAGGAGCGGGGTGCGGAAGTGCCGGCGCGCCTCGGCCTTGTGCTCGTCGCGCAGCACGAGCACGGCGACGCGCGCCGAGCGCCCGGTCTTGCGGTCGAGCTCGGCGAGCGCGGTCGGCGTATCGGGCAGGAGCTCGACCGTGCCAGCCTCGTCGGCCACGGGGCGCACGAGCGTGTTGCTCTCGCGGTCGATCGAGCCGAAGCGCGCTTGCTTCACGCGCAGCAGGCGCTTGGCCCCGGTGGTGACGGCGCGCGCGTTGCGGAAGTTGACGTCGAGCAGCTCGATGCGCTGGCGCCCTGCCGCCGCGGCATCGCCGATGAACATGCGCTTGAGGCCCGCCCACGAGAAGAAGTTCGGGTGCACGATCTGGTTGGCGTCCCCTGCGAGCACGAACGCGCCGGGCCGCCGCAGACACGCGAGCACGAGCGCGAGCTCGGCGCGCGTCAGATCTTGCACCTCGTCGACGGCGACGAAGTCGTAGCGCGGCTCGACCTCGCAGAGGTAGGCCTGAGCCACGAGGTTCGGGTCGTAGAGCGCGCTCGCCGCGAGAAACGCGCGGTACTTGTCGAAGAGCGCGTGCAGGGCGCGCCGCTCCTCGACGGCGTAGATCGACTGGCGCACGCCGAGCTCGAGGTAGGCGTCGAGCGAGAGCGGGCCCTCGGGGTCGGCGCCGATGACACCGCGCAGCTCCTCGTACACCTGGTGGGCGTCGGTGAACCGGTGCGTAGCCCGGTGGCGCTCGAAGAAGGCCTGGAAGTCCCGGAACGCGACGGGCCGGCCGGCCGGCACGCGGATCGACTCGACGAGCTCACGGTGGCTGAGGAAGTCGACGGACTGCCCCTCGTCCTCGAAGCCGTGGGCAAAGTAGAGGGCCCGCGCGCTCTCGGCCAGGTAGGGCGACTGCGTGACGTAGAGCGCGTCGCCGACGCCGAGGCGGAGCTTCTCGAGCACGAGGGCGGTCTTGCCGCTGCCGGCCGTGCCCACCAGGAACAGGGGCGTCGGCGTGGCGAGCACGCGCGCCTGCGCGTCGTCGAAGGAGATGGGCTTGTCCTGGTGATGAAACTCGCGCCGCTCGGGGTGCAGGTAGCGCAGTGGGCTCGTCTCGAGCGACGCCTCGGAGGCCGGCTCGCGCGCCTCGCTTTCGGCCTCGAGCTTCTCGAGATCGACGGGCGCGCCGCGGAGGAAGCGGGCCCGGTCGTAGGCGTGGTTCGGCACGAGCTCGAGCACGAGGCACGCCTTCTCTGCCCCGTGCTCCACGAACCGGAGCAGCAGGCGGTTCTTCGCGTCGAGCTTCGCCCGGTAGAGGCCACCGTGGCTCAGCTTCTTCACGTCGGCCGAGCGGAAGTCGTCGCGCTCGATCGCCGTGCACACCTTCTCGACGGCACCGCGGTGTTTGCCGGGATCCATCCCCGCGTACCAGAGCACGCGCATGGCGCTCTCTCGCCCGGGCGCGGGGGACGGTCAAGCGGGCGCGCGCGAGCAGGTGCGCGGTCAGCCGTTCACGCCCAGGCCGTGGTTGTCGATCCGCCGCGGGCCCGGCAGCGCCCGGTGCCGGAGCCGGCCGACTCGGTGTAGACTCGACCCGCCCTGTGAGGGTCGATGTGCCCGCCGCGGCGCGCGGGCACGAGGGAGGTAGCGGATGCTTCGGCGAGGTTCGATCACGGGATCGGTGCTGGTGCTCACGTGCGGCGTGGGGCTCGGCGCGGCGGCGAGCTGCGCTTCCCAGGTGGACGGCACGGGCGGCGCGGGCGGCGTCACGACGTCGAGCTCGAGCTCGGGCG
>JADLAB010000521.1 GCA_020848455.1 Polyangiaceae bacterium | reverse complement strand
TCGAGCGCCGGTCCGCCGGCGTCTGCCCACCGAGCTCCCGCACACGCTGGCTCGTCCGTCGCCGGGCCGCGAGCGTCCTCCTTGCCGGCGGTGAACGGCACCGCGGGCCCGAAACCGCCATCCCCCACCGTGGATCCGAGCTATGGCTTCTGACCGCAGTCCCAGCCACGCCTCGCGTGCGCGCGCCGCGCGCCACGCCACAGGGCACACACTCGCGCTCGCGCTCGCGCTCGTCGCCCACGCGCCACCGGCCGCCAGGGCCCAGAGCCCCGAGCCCACCGCACGAGACAAGGAGGCGGCTCGCGCGCTCATGAAGGCGGGCGACGGCAAGCTCGCCGCCGGCGATGCCGCCGGGGCGCTCGCGGACTTCGAGGGCGCCGACCGCATCATGGGCGTGCCGTCGACGCGTGAGGCGGTCTGCCGCGCCGAGGAGCGCCTCGGTCGCCTGCTCGCCGCGCGCGACACCTGTCGGTCGGTGCGCGATCTCGGCATGGCAGGGACCCCCGAGCCGCCGGCCTTCGCCGAGGCGCGCGAGCGCGCCGCCGCCCGGGTACTCGAGCTCGACGCGCGCCTCGCGAGCCTGCGCCCGGAGGTGAAGGAGCCGCCGCTGCCGCAGCGACCCCCCGCGCAGCCGCCCGCGTCGCACGTCGCCCCGGCGCCCGAGCCGGCGCCCGCGGCGCCGGGGGGCGTCTCGCCGCTCGCGTGGGTCGGGCTCGTCGTCGGCGTCGCGTGCCTCGTCACGGTTGCGGTCGCCGTCTCCATCGCCACGGACCGCGCGAGCGCCGTGAAGGGCCTCTGCGCGGGCACCGCGTGTCCGCCCGAGGCCTCGGACGATCTCGACCGGGCGCTCGTGGCCTCGCATGCGTCGACGGCCGGCTTCGTGCTCGCGGGGGCCGGCCTCGTGGCGACCGTCGTCGGGTTCGCGCTGCCCACCGATGGCGGCGCCGCGGAGCACGAGGCCGCGGTGCGCCTGCGCCTCGAGCTGTCGCCGCGCGGGCTCGGCCTGAGGGGAGCGTTCTGATGGGACGCCTCCTCGTTGCGTGTGGCCTCGGGGCCCTGCTCTTCGCGGGCTGCCACCTGGCGCTCGGCATCGACGCGCTCGAGATCGTGGAGGTCGTCGCGGGCGGCGGTGGTCACGGCGGCGCGGCGGGCGCCGGCGGTGCGGCCGGGGCAGGCGGCGGCGACGCCTGCGAGGCCCATGCGACCCTGCCGAGCCCCAGCGCCGAGCCCTACTTCCTCGCCGTGAGGTCGCCCGTGGTCGCGTCCGAGGTCGTGGCTTTTCTCGCCGACTTCACGCTCCAGGCGGGTCAGGTCCAGCTGTCGCTCCAGCCCCTCGCCGCCGCCGACCGCGCGACGCCCGTCGGGAGCCCGTACCAGGGCGCGTCGACCCTGGGGCCGGACGGGACCTTCACGATCGCCCTCGGGGTCATGAACCTGCCGGCGGAGGCGAACCCGTCGGTGCCCGAGCCGCTGGTCCTCTCGGACGTCGTGATGCGCGCCGGGTGCTTCGGCACGGACCTCGTATGCGGCCTGCTCGAGCTCGATCTGCTGGAGCCCGTCGTCATCACGGACGTCGTGACGACCTTCGCCATGGAGCCCATCTCGCTCCACGTCGACCCGCCGGAGCTCGACTGCGCCGGCACGCTCGCGGGCCCGCTGTGAGCGGCCCGCACTCCACGCCACGGCCCCTCTCACCGCCTGCCGCAAGGAGAGCCATGTCTTGCCACGACGGCCCCCGCACGAGCTCGGCCGGCTCAGCCCATCGGCACGGCTGCGGCCCAGCAGAAGATCGGTCGGCAGAGGTACGCCGCGGCCCGCCGCCGGTCGACGACGAGGTGGGACCGTGAAGCTCCGCTTCGACCGCATCGTGCCCCTCGGCGACGTCCGCGCGGGCTGGCTCGCGTGGCGTGCGGCGGGCCGCCTCCACGTCACCGTGGTGGCCAAGGCGTCGTTCCGCTTGCGCCCGGGCGAGTCGATGACCCGGGTGCAGGCGGCCCCGCTTCGCGCCGCCGACACCCCCCTCGCAGAGAGCGGCGATTGCTGGCCGAGCGACGCCGTGCCGTATCTGGCGCGCGCGGACGTCGTGCTCGCGGGTCACGCCCACGCGCCGCCGCCCGTGGCGACGCATGGTCGGGTGCGCTGCGCTCTCTTTGGCGCGAGCTTGGTCCTCGACAAGGTGCTCGAGGTGGTCGGCGAGCGCCGGCATGTCGCGGACGCGCCGCGGCCGTTCCAGCGCGTGCCCCTCGGCTGGGCGGTCGGCGCCGGGGGCGTCGTCGTGTGGCCACCGCGCGTGTTCGCCGCTGCAGCTCCCGGCAGGCCGGCATCGTTCGGGGCGGTGCCCGCGCGCAGCGCCAGCCGCGCGGGGCGCCTGCCGCCGGGCGTGGAGCACGCCCTGCAGGCCGAGGTCGCCGACCTCCCCGCCGGCTTCGACTGGGGCTACTTCCAGGCGGCGCCTCCCGACCAGCAGACGAGCTACCTCGCGGGCGACGAGTGGCTGCGGCTCGAGGGTCTGACGCCGGGCGGGCTGCCCATCGAGTCGCGGCTCCCCTCGGCGCGGGCCGCCGCATGGGTATGGGCGCGCGACGACGAGCCCGGACACGGCGTGCACATGCAGGCCGACATGCTCCAGATCGACGGCGACGGGGAGCGGTGCTCGCTCGTCTTCCGCGGGGCGTTTCCCGTCGCGGCGTCCGACCTGGAAGAGCTGCGCTTCGCGGTGGGCGTGGCGAGCGCGGGCGTACCGATCGACTGGAGCGCCGCGCGGCCGCGCACGGTCGCGGCCGTCGCGCCGATCGAGCCCGTCGCGCCGATCGAGCCCGTCGCGCCGATCGAGCCCGTCGCGCCGATCGAGCCCGTCGAGGCGGACCCGCTGGCCGGCACGATGGGCCTCGCGCTCGACTTCATGCCGCAGGCTCCGACGCCCTGGGCGTCGAAGGGCGAGGTGCCGGACCCGGCGCGTGCACCACACGCCGACGCCGCGCCCGTGCTGCCGTTCCAGCGGCCGCACGCCGAGGTGCCACCGTCGGTCGAGCCCACCCCCGTGCCGCCCGTCCGCGTGCCCGCGCGCGAGGAGCGCGAGGAGCGCGAGGCAGCGAGCCCCGAGCTCGACCTCGGTGGCACCCTGGTCGGCGGATTCACCGCAGCCGCGGGCCCGGCGGTCGCTCCGTTTCCGCTCGCTCCGCCGGAGGCCACGTTGCGGCCCGCCTTCGTGCCCGGCGCCCCGTGGTGCGCGGTGCTGCCCGCCGCCCCGGTGCCGCTTCCCGGCGACGACCCGCTGGCGTCGACCCTGGCCCTCTCGGGCGTGCTCGCCGCCGTCGGTCCCGCGGGCGCCGACGGAGCGTGGCTCGGCGAGCCCGCTCCGGCCCTCGCGCCCGCGCGCCGGCCGGGCTCGCTCCCGATCGTCGACGCGAGCGGCTTCGCGGTCGCGTGCCTCGGGTGGCAGCTCGAGCCGGGGCGCGAGACGGTCACCGTCATCGTCAAGGGCACCTACGAGCTCGGGGACGACGGCGCGTTGCGCGCGGCCGCCGAGCCCGAGCCGCCGCAGAGCGACGTCCCCCTCGACGGCGCCGAGCGCCCGGGCCTGCGCTACGCGAGCGACTTCGCCGTCGTGAAGCCGCGCGC
>JADLAB010000520.1 GCA_020848455.1 Polyangiaceae bacterium | reverse complement strand
TCTCCTCGGGATTGTCCTCGAGGTGAAAGAGGATGGAGCGCTTGCCCGTCCGGTCCTCGAAGAGCTTGAAGGGCCAGCACACGAGGGCGTCGGCGAAGCGCAGGCCCTGGATGTTGAGGTACACGCCACGGCCCGCGACCGCGCCCGACCGCAAGAAGCTCGCGCCCTGGAACGAGGGGTGCGGCGGCAGGCCGAGGAGCTCGACGAGGGTCGGCAACACGTCGAGGTGGCTCACCGGCTCGTCGCGCACCGCGGCCGGCACGTGGCCCGGCCACGACACGACGAGCGGCACGCGCGCCTCGGTGGGCGCGGTCGGCGCCGTCTGCGGGCTCCGCGGGCCTTGCGGGGCCTGGGGCTGGAACGTGGGCTGCATGGGGCCTCGTGGGTCGGCGGGTCGGAAAGAAGTCCACGGTGGTCGGGCGGCAGTTGCGCACATTTTCACGCGGGCGGCTGGTGGCTCGAGTCCTTCGATGTGCGCCGTCAGGGCAGGAATTTCGCGAGGAGCTCGCCCTGTGTGCCCACGAGCGGTCCGTTCCCCAGTTCAACGACGGCCCACGGCCTCAGGGGCCCTACGACTACGACGGCTCCCGTGCCATCGACCGCGATGTGGCTGAGGATGGCGTCCCCCTGGCTCGTGAAGTGATCGCTCGAGACGGGAGTCCCGTCGGCGCTCAGGACACCAAGAAACGCGTCACCCGAGACCCCGCCGCCCGAGGTGAGCGGCCCGCTGCCGAGGTCCATGTACCCCGTGAACCATCCAGAGAGCAGCACGGCTTGCGCTGCGCCGACCGCAAGACCGTGCACCCTGCCGTTGCCGTTGATGAATCCCTTGCTCCACGCGTGGCCGCCCACACCGTCGTATTTGACGACGAAGCCTGCATAGCTGCCGGTCGCGGCCACGGGCAGCGAACCGCCTCCAAGGTCGATGCTCTGCGCGTAGTAGCCGCCGACGACAACTTCGTTCGAAGCGGTGACCGCGAGGGCTTGGCCCTCATCGGACTGGCTCGACCCGGCGCCCTTGGCCCAGAGCGCGACGCCGTTCGATCCGGCGAGCTTCGCCACGAACATGTCCGTACCGGAAGCGGTGAGCGGGATGCCGTCGATGGCAAGCGCGCCGTCGAAGTTGCCCGTGACGACGGGATCACCGGCGACGTCGACCGCAATAGCCGACACCCGCTGGTTGGAGGTGTCGCCGAATCGGCGACTCCAGCCGCAGGCCCCGGCGCTCGTCAGCTTTGCGACGACCACGTCGTCGCCCCCGGCGCTCGCGAGAGCCCCGCACCCGAAGTCGACGGTCCCCGCTAGATTTCCCCCGATGAACACGTCCCCTGCCGCACTCGTCGCCACCGCGCGCGGCGCGGGGAGGGAGGTTCCATCGAACCGGCGCGACCAAACGTGGCCGCCCGCGGGGCTGAGCTTGGCCGCGAACGCGTCGGTGCCAGTCGAGGTGAGCGCACCGCCTCCGAGGTCCATGGTGCCGGCCAGCGTCCCGACGAGCACGACGTTGTCGGCTGCGTCGACGGCGACGCCGGTCGCGCCCACATCTTGGTTGCCGAAGCGCTTGCTCCAGACGTGGGCGCCACTGCTGTCGAACTTGGCCACGAAGCCGTCGTAGACCCCCACCGCGACGAGCGACCCACCGCCGAAGTCCACCGCGCCTTCGAAGTACCCGGCGACGATCGAGTTGCCGCTCGAGTCCACTGCGAACCCGGTGACCTTGTTGTACGCCCCGCCGCCGAAGGTCTTCGACCACACCGCGATCATCTCGCAGGCGCCCGCGCCCCCACAGCTCGTGTAGGCGGGACACTCGTCGTCAGGATCCACGCCACGTGGCGTGGGCGTGCAGAGGCCCACCGAGCCGGGGTGGTTGCACGCCTCGCAGGTGCCGCCGCACGCGCCCGCGCAACACACGCCATCGGCGCAGGTTCCGCTCACGCACTCGTTGGCGCCACCACACGGAACGCCCGCAGCCTTCTTGGCCAGGCACAGGACCAAGTCGCAGTACTCGTCGCCGGCGCAGTCCGTGTCGATCGTGCACTCCGGCACCGTCCCGCCTGCCCCGGCCGTGCCGCCGGCCCCGCCTCCTCCACCGGTGGCTCCGCCAGCTCCGCCAGTCCCGCCTGCACCGCCGCTCGAGCTGGTCGTCGTGCCGCCAGCTCCGCCCGAACCACCAGGCCCGGAGCAGCCCAGGCACGCACCGAAGGCCGAGCCGTCGGCGCTGCAGGTCTGCGCGCCCTGAGCGCCCCCCGGGCAAGCGCACGCGACCGTGAGCCCCGGCGTGCAGCTCTTCTCCTCGGGGTTCTTCGTGCAGCCGACGCTCACCGCGAACGCGATGAGGCACAAGCCTGAAGCCAGCGACGCCTTGCTCACGTGCCCTCCCGGACCCCGGACGCACGCCTGGCTGCGCCAGGCAGGCGTATGGCCTATCGCCGGAGCGCGCCAGTGGGATCGCCCGGACTCTACCGCCGGGGCGACCCGCTGCCTAGCGTCAAGCCGCGCCGCGATGTTCCGGCCCCAGCGCCCGCCCACCTCGACCCTTCCACAAACCTCCGCGACGTTGTTAGATAGTCCTCACCGTACCTGACGCGGAAGCCGAGCACTGCCGCCCGCACACCAAGACGCGCAGCGAGATAGCCCGATCACGAGGAGCACATGGAAGCCGCTGAGTGCAAGATCCACAGGGTTCTCGAGGGCAACAAGCAGTTCCTGGTGCCGCACTTTCAGCGGCCCTACTCCTGGGGCCCGCGCGAATGGGACGCGCTCTGGCGAGATCTGCTCGAGCTCGTCGAGGACGCCGACTCGAAGCCGCACTTCATCGGGCCGATCGTCTCCGCGCCCGCGCACAGCGTGCCCGAGGGGGTCGAGAAGCGGCTTCTGATCGATGGGCAACAGCGCCTCACCACGCTGGTCGTCTTGCTGTGCCTCATCCGCGAGCGCGCGCTCGCCGAGGGGACGCCAAGGGTCGCCGAGCGCATCCGGGACCTCATCACGAATCGCCACGATGAGGGGTCGGACCACTTCAAGCTGCTGCCGACGCAGGCCGAGGACCCGCAAGAGAGCGATCGCGAGGCGCTGATCCACCTCGTCGCTGGCGGAGAGAGCGCCGCCACCCCGACGAGGAGCGGCATCGGGGCCGCCGCAGAGTGGTTCGGCAAGAAGCTGCGGCGCTCGGACGCCCCGACCGTCGACGCGCTGTTCTGGGCCGTCACCTCGAAGCTGACGCTCGTCAGCATCATTCTCGACGAGAAGGACAACCCGCACCGGATCTTCGAGAGCCTCAACGGCAAGGGGCGGCCGCTGTCGCAGGCCGATCTCATCCGGAACTACTTCTTCATGCGCCTGCCCGAGCGCGAGCACGAGCGGGCGTACATCGACGTGTGGCGCCCGATGCAGCGCCGCCTCGGCGAGGAGAACCTCACGCCCTTCGTGCGTCACTACCTCACGCGCTTCGTGGGTGTCGTCCGCGAGACCGACGTGTATGGCGCGCTCAAGGCGCGCGTCGACGGGGACGGGGGCGATCCCCTCGCTCACCTCCGCGCCCTGGCGCGAAGCTCCGTGCAATACGAGATGCTCCTGCGCCCTGACCGGGCCCCGCCGACCCTGCGGGCGCGGCTCGTGCGCCTCAACCGGCTCGAGGTCACGGTCGCCTACCCGCTCCTCCTCGGCGTGCTCGAGGACCTCGCGGACGGGCGGCGGTCGGAGCTCGAAGTCACCGAGCTACTCGATGTGCTCGAGAACTTCGTGGTCCGCCGCTTCGTGTGCGCCGTGCCGACCCACGGTCTCAACAAGATGCTGGCGCCGCTCTACGAGCAGGCGAGCAAGGAGGGCGACTTCGTTGCCGCCGTGAAGCGCTCTCTCGGCGGGAGCCCACGGGCCTATCCGCGGGACGACGACTTCCGGACCCGGTTGTCCTCCGCACGGCTCTACGGGGCGGGCGAGCGCAGGGAGAAGACGAAGTTGCTGCTCGAGCGGCTCGAGGCCGCCTCCGGGCACAAGGAAGCGGTCGATCTCGCGACCGCCACGATCGAGCACGTGATGCCGCAGACCTTGACCGACGCGTGGAAGGAGCACCTCGGCGCCGACTGGGAGGAGACGCACGAGGAGTACCTGCACACGCTCGGCAACCTCACGCTCACCGCCTACAACCCGGAGCTCGGAAACTCGCCCTACCCCGAGAAGCAGAAGCGCTTTGCGTCGAGCCACATCGACCTCAATCGGTACTTCGAGGCGGTCGGTCGCTGGGACGCCGACGCCATCGAGAGCCGGGCCGAGGCGCTCGCCGGCCTTGCGCTCGCAACATGGCCGTACTTCGGGCCTCGGGCCGAGCCCGACGCCGACGAGACGAGCGGCGTCGACGCGACAGCAGTCACCGGCACGGTCCCGGTCCGCGTTCGGATCCTCGAGAAGGACCGCCCCGTCGTCTCGTGGGTGGACGTCGCGCTCGTCACGATGAACGCGATCGCGGCCATCGGCGACGAGGAGTTCCGCCGCTGTGTCGACGAGTTGCCGAAGTTCGTCAACACGGATGCGACCGCCTTCCGCAAGTCGAGCCGCCTCAAGAAGCTCGACAACGGCGCCTACCTCGAGACGAACCTCTCTGCTTCTGGCATCTATCGTCTCTGCCTACAGGCCACCGAGCTCGCCGAGCTGGGTCCCGAGGACTGGGCGGTCACGTACCGGACCGTCGACCCAGAGGGCACCCCGCCGGCGGCGAGCGACGTGCGCCAGCTTCAGGCAGATTTCTGGACCGCGGTTCGCGCGGCCCTCCTCGCCACCGGAGCGTTTCCGTCGCTCCGCGCGCCTCGACCGCAGTACTGGTTCAACATCGCGATCGGGCGCACGGGGCTCTGGTTGTCGCTCGTCGCGAACACCCAGGAGGGCCACGTCGGCGTGCAACTCGTCCTCGGCGCAGAGCGGGCCGAGCAGGCGCTCGTGGGCCTCGCACCCGACCGGGCCGCCATCGAGCACGAGATCGGCGCCCCGTTGCTCTGGAACCCACACCCAGAGAAGCAGCAGCGGGTCCTCAAGCTCATCCACCCGTGTCGCCTCGTCGACCGGACCGCGTGGCCGGCGGCGATCGCGTGGCTGACCGAGTACGCGCCGGCGTTCTACCGGGCGTTCGCGCCGCGGGTGCAGAAGCTCGAGCTGGGGTGAGGAGGCCGTCATGTCCGGCGCGACGATCGAGGAAGATATTGCCGCGTGGTCCGTGGCGCGACCCGCGTGGCAGCGTGCGGCGATGCAGCGGCTAGCCCGCGGAGAGGCGCTCGGGGACGGTGACTTCGCTGCGTTGGCGGCGCTGTTGGCGCTTCCTGACCCTGGGCCGTTCGGTGAGCCGCTCAGCCTCGCCGACGTGCCGCGGGGGCAACGCGTGCCGGCGGGCTCGGTCGTCCTCCGCGGCATCAAGAACCTGACTCACGTCAATGCCCTGACTGCGAACCAGGGCCTCGACTTCGCGGCGTCCGGCATGACCGTGGTGTACGGGGACAACGGCAGCGGCAAATCTGGATACGCTCGCCTGATCAAGGCGGTCGTGCGCGCGCGAGATCGCGAGGAAGTGCGTTCGAACATCTTCGCGGACGACCCGAACGACCACCCCACCGCAACGATTGTCTGGCAGCGCGGAGACACGCTCCGGGAGGTTTCGTGGCCCGCGGACGACACCGACGATCTTGCTGCCGTGGGGTTCTACGATGAGGCCTGCGGCGACAAATACCTGACAACGGACACCGAGATCAGCTACCGGCCGTCGTGCTTGTCGCTCCTGGATGGCCTCGTCCGTGCTTGTGATGGCGTGCGGGCACTCCTTGATCGACGTCTCGGAGAGAACGGCCGCCGAGCGGTCCGCCTTCCGGATCTTCGGACCGACACGGCGGCGGGCCGCTTCCTCGCGGGACTTTCATCAGCATCGTCAACTGATGAGCTAGATGAGATTTGCCGTGCGGGAGCCACCGCAACGACAGAATGTCCACGACTGGCAGCAGAAGAGGCCCGCCTTCTTTCACTGGACCCGGCACGTGAGCGAGCGCGCCTTATCGCACACGCCGGCAGGCTCGAGCATCTCGCCGTGCACCTGGAGGCCGCGGCTGCGGCCGTTGCACCGGGCGTCGAGGCAGAGATGGCGAGCTTGCATGGCGCACTGCGGGCGGCTGAGGCGGCAACCGCTGTCGCTTCCGCAGCGGCATTCGGTGCCGAGCCTCTCTCGGGCGTCGGTTCTTCGCCGTGGCGACTCCTGTGGGATGCGGCCCGGAGGTACGCTGCCGAGGGCGCGGCGCTGGACGCCGACTTCCCGGATACGAGCCAAGGGGCGCGGTGTGTCCTCTGCCAGCAGGAACTGAGCGCCGACGCCGCGAGCCGCCTGCGTCGCTTCGACAGATTCGTCAAGGACAACGTCCAGGCGTCGCTCGTCGTCGCACGGCAAGCGTGGGCGCGAGCACAGGCTGGGCTGTCGTCGTTCACGTGCATCCCGGCCGATGTTGCCGCGCATCTCGAGGATCTCGACGAGCCAGACGCGCAACTGGCCGGCGCGATTCGCGAGTTCTTGGCGGTGATGGAGAGTCGCCAGACGGCGCTTCGTGCCGCGGGGGAACTCGCCGTGTGGACTTCCGATGGCATTCCTCCTGTCTCGCAACCTGCGCCTGCCGCGAGCGCAGCCGCCGAGCAAGTGCGCGCGCGCGCGAGCTCGCTCGTGGCAGGCGACCAAGGCCAGCTGATTCGGGGCTTGGCGGCACGGCGGTATGAACTTGAGGACGCGAGCAAGCTCGAGCGCGCGCGAGATGACGTACTTTCCGAGATCGATCGCATGAAGGAGCGGACGCGACTGGAGCTTGCCAAGGGACTGACCGCCACGACCGGAATCTCCACCAAGATCGGCGAGTTGATGCGGGCGCACGTGACGACCGTCGTTAGGGACCGCTTCACGCGCGAGACGGACCGCCTGGCGCTGCAGCGCGTCACGCTGAGCGATCATGGCGTAAGGAAGGGCGCCCTGCGCCACCACGCTGCCTTCGTGGGCGCCCGGCAGCAGGCAGCCCTCCCGCAGGTTCTAAGTGAAGGAGAGCAAACAGCCCTCGGGCTCGCCGGATTCTTCACCGAGGCGTACCTGGATGCGTCGCGCGCGGCGTTGGTACTCGACGATCCGGTGTCGTCACTCGACCACTGCCGCCGCGCCAAGGTAGCCCAGAGGCTGGTGGAGTTCGCACAGGACCGGCAGGTGGTCGTGTTCACGCACGACATCGCCTTCGTGGGCGACCTTGCGAAGGCCGCCGCAGCCGCGCAGGTACCACTTGCGGAGCGCTCTGTGGAGCGGGCAGGCACCGGGAAGCCAGGTGTTTGTCGCGGGCGTTATCCCTGGAAGGCTCGCGATGTCCCGGAGCGCCTGAAGGGCCTTGCGGCCGATCTCAAGAACCTGAGGAGTGAGCTACCGACCCTTGACCAAGACGCCTACGAAACTCGGACTTCCGACTGGGGAGGAAGGCTTTCTGAGACGTGGGAGCGGATCCTTGCCGTCGAGGTGGTAGGTCAGGTCTTCGACTTCGGCATGCAGGAGGCGCACCCCCGGATGTTCCGCCTGCTCGCGAAGATCACCGACGCGGATGATACTGACTTCCAAGCCAGCTACGGGCGGTGCTCCCAGTGGGCGCGCCGCCACGACAAGAGCCTTGCCGTCAACTACGTTCCGCCGACGATTGACGAAATGACAGCCGAGCTGACGCGCGTGGATGGCTGGTTCCACAGAGTCAGGAAGTACAAGAACGAGCCCTGAGGAACGGCCCGGCCGGTTCGCGCTCCGAGCCGGCTGCGACCACAGCGAAGCACAACGGCTGCGCGGAAGCCCGCCGCCCCTCGGCACACAGCTTCCGGGCGACGGTACGCGCCACGTTCTTCGTCACATCACGACCGGCAGCGACCTCACCGCCGCCGCCCCCCGCCGCGCCCGAGGCGCCGGCCTCGCGGGCATCTCGTCCCAGGTACGCCCCTCGAGCAGCCGCGCCGCGCGCTTTGTTGATCGCGGCCCAGGAAGGCCCAGGTCGCGGCCATGGGTCTCGCCTTCGGGCCCGACTCGCCGCCGACGATGACCCAGTGGATGCCCCGGAGATCGAGGTCGGGTAGCGGCCCGAGGAGCGGCTCGAGCGAGAGGAAGCGCATGTGGGCGCGGGCGCGAGCTCGTCGATCCGCCCGACGTGGCTCGAGCTCTCGACGCTGACCCGCATCCAGATGTTCGGGGCCCAGAGGAGCTCGGCGTCGAGCGCCGCGAGCCGCGACGCGCGCTTCGTGAGCACTTGGAAGCGGTGCCAGTGCGCCCGGCGCATCACGTCGTACACGGCCTGCACGTACGCGAGGGGCACGTCCTCGTGGAAGAGGTCGCTCATGGAGTTCACGAAGATCGTCTGCGGCCGCTTCCAACCAAGCGGCAGCTCGAGCACCTGGGGTTGGAGCGCTAGCTCGAAGCCCTGCCTGTAGTTCGCCTGCCCCATCGCCTGCAGGCGCTCCGCCATGCGCTCCGCGTAACAGTGCTTGCAGCCGGGGCTCACCTTGGTGCACCCCGTCACCGGGTTCCAGGTCGGCTCGGTCCACTCGATCGACGAGCCGTGTGCCATCAGGCGCCCGGACATCGCCTACGGCCGGCCGACCGGTGGCCGCGCCACCGGCGTGCCGCAGTTCGGACACGCCAGGGGACCCGGCCGCACCACGGCGACGGGCGTGCGGAACGTGAACTTGGTCTGACAGTCCGCGCAGTCCGCGCGACCGTCGATCTCGTCGGACTTGCGCATCTTCGGGTCGAAGCGCGTCACGGTATCCCTGGTCCGCTTGGCGACGCCGACTGCAAGCTCGAGGTGCGCGCGCACGCTTCGGCTGTCGAGCTCTTCGGGTGCCGTGCGGGAGTCCTGCGAGGTGAGCCACCCGACGCTGACCGTACCCTTGATGACGGTGCTCCCCGTGACGCCCGCGCCAACACGAACGGGGATGCGTATCAAGGCGACCCCCGCGCGAACATGCTCGAGCGCGGCGGCGATTGCCGCGGGGTCGAAGTCATCCACGAGCTCACCCGCGAGGTAGAACTCATCCCCGTGCGCGCGGAACGGTACGGTGCCCGTCGGCAGGTGGTTCCGCGCGGCACCGAACAGCACTTCTGCGATGCGCTTCAGGAAGATGTCGGCGTTCTGGTACGTGAAGACGTCGTTGATGCGCTTGAAGTGGTCTACCTCGATGAACGCGAGCCAGAAGTCGCCGCCGCTGCCGAGCTTCTCCTGGAGCCATTCCTCGAGCGCCATGTCGTTCGCGAGGTTGGTGAGGCCATCGAGCAGTTGCTCGGCGCGCACCTTGTCCCGAATCGCCTGCCGGAGGTGCGCGAGCGCTGCCTCGACACGGTCGGGCTCAGGCTCGTTGCCCATCCAGCATCACCTGTCGTACCGCGTCGCGCACGCGACCCACGGCCGCGGATGAAAACGGGTCTTCGCCGCCAGGAAGGCGAACGCGCTCGGTCCACGTTTCACCCAGGGCGCTCTGGAGGGTGACGTCCCAGAATGGCTCGTTCTGTCGGCCTCTCCCCAGCGCGGCGGCGACGAACGACACGCCCAGCTCGGCAAGCGCCCGCCGGAGATCCTCCTCGAAGCGCCGCCGTCGCTGCTCGGCGTTGCCCTGACTTCCCGATGCTGCGAGCAACCCGATGCCGAGAAGGATGCCTCCCGCGAGCAAGAGGCCGAAGTTGTCGCCGGTCTTCGCCACGGGGGTAGCCTAGCAGACCGCGAACCCGATCGGAGCGCATCGGCCCCTTGCCCGCGGAGGTCCCTCTCGCCCCCGGAGCCCGCGACGGCGCGCGCTGACGAGCGGCCACCTGAGCCCGAGCAAGATCCCAACGCCCGACTCCCCGCAACTCGCCCGTTCGCGCCGCCGATGGATCTCTCGTGAACAGAGAGCTCGCCCCGAGCGCCTGCCGGCCGGTCGTAAGTAGCGATTCCCAGGCGCAAATCGCCTCGCGCGGCGCGGGACCCGCCTCGGCGGACGCCGCCCCCGGCTCGGCGCACGCCTCCCCCGCTCCCCGCGCCGCTGCCCCCGGCGCGGCGGTCATGTCTCGGGGCACCTCGGTGCTCGGCCCCCGGCTCGGCGGGCGTGTCTCGAGGCTCCGGGGTTGCCGGCCCCCGGCTCGGCGGGGTCGGCGCGGGGCTCGCGGGCGTCGCGCCCCGCGGGGGAAGGCGCTCCGGCGCCGGGTGCAGGGCACCGTGAGGGCGCGGCGCGCAACGACGGCGCTCACGACGTCTCACGCGGGCGCTGCGCGCGTCGCGCGGCGAGCTCGGGGCTGCGGTCGCGCTCGCGCGCGTCGCGGCGGCCGGGATGGTTCTCGGCTCGAGGGTGGTCCTCGGGGCCGCGAGACTGCGGGGCTGGCCCCGCGCAAGCACGGAGACAGAAGGAAGACGGATCATGGCAAAGCTGAATGTGACGGCGAAGGCAGAGCGCATGCTGAAGTTCCTGCTCGGGCTGCGGTCGCAGCGGGCGTTCGACCTCATGCGCACGCGCGGGATGACGCCCGAGGATCTCGCCGAGGGCTGGGCGCTCTTGCTCGCGCTCGGCAAGGTGCGGCTCAGCACGGTGGCGGTCGAGCCCGCCGACTCGAGCACCGTCCTCGCGCTCGACGCGTTCGAGAACCTGTGGTTCCCGATCGTGCAGGCGACTCTCGCGCGCCGGTACCCCGGCGTGGGCGACAAGCTCTTCCTCAACCTGACGCAGACCGAGGGCGCGGCGGTCGTGATGTCCGTCGGGACCTTCATCGAGCGGCTCGACGCCATGGCCGCCGGCAACGACGGCTACGGCGAAGAGGGTAAGGCGGCGCGCGTCGTCCTCGCCAAGCGCGGGCTCACCGGCGAGGTGGTCGACGCCGCGCGCAACCTCCTCGCGACCCTGCGCACGCCCGAGGCAGCCCCGCCGCCGCCCTCCCCCGAGCAGGTGCGCGAGGAGACCGAAAAGGCCGAGAGCGAGATGTGGGGCTGGTACCTCGAGTGGAGCGCCATCGCGAGGAGCACGGTCAAGAGCCGGCGCCTCCTGCGCGAGCTCGGGTTCCTCGCGTCGCCGGGCGGCGGAGCGAGCGAGGGCGAGGAGCCGGAGCTAGAGCACGGCGGGGCGCCCGGGCCGGCGCCTGCGCCCGGAGAGCCTGGGGCGCCGCCGGCGGGCGGGTGAGGACGGGTCGAGAGCTCGAGCACCGCGGACTGGTCCATCGAGGTGCGCCGGTTCGCGGCGCCGCGCGCCGACCGGCGTTCGTGGTAGCTTGCGGTGCGCTCGACGCGTGGGCCCTTGTCCGCGAGGGAGGCATCATGGGAAACCGCCTGTACGTCGCAAACCTCTCAGCCAGTGCCACGAAGGAATCCCTTCTCGAGGCCTTTGCCGGCACCGGTGGTGAGGTCACAGAAGTTCACCTCACCACCGACGCCGAGACCGGCCAACCGACCGGGATCGTGACGATGGCGAGCGCCGAGCATGCCGCCAACGCCATCGCGCTACTCGATGGCGCGAAATTGGACGAGCACGTTCTCAGCGTGCGGGCGGCCAAGGAACTTGCCGGTCTGTCACCCGCCGACCCCCGCGCGTTCCACTTCGACCCAGCAGAGGGCACGGGCGGCGGGGGCGGCATCGGCGGTCGGGTACCCATTCCAAGAATCGTCGGAGAGCGGCCTCAGAAATAGCGCGCTCAGGCCCTCTGAGCTCGCTCGGACTCGTGGCCTTACGTGGCATCCTCCGGGCTGGGCGGCGCCGCCGCGGGCGCCCCAGGATTGCCATTGAGGGCGCTCCCCATGCTGGCGTCACGCGGCGTCACCTTCGAGTGGGCGGCAGCGCACCGCCGTGAGCTCGCAGCCAACTGGGTCCGAGGCCAGGCTGGAGAATCGTTGGAGCCCATCGAGCCGTTGGAGTGAAGCATGGTACGCATCCGTTCCGTGGAGCCCGTGAGGGCCTTCGTCGTTCGCCTCGCGTTCACCGACGGCAGCCACGCCGAGCTCGACCTCGAGGCGGTGATGCAGGGGCCGGTGTTCGACGCGATTCGAGCCGACGCAGCGCTCTTCCGTGAGGTCTTCGTCGAGCCGCAACTGTGTGGGCGCGGGCTGAAGCGAGTGGGACGACCGCGGCCTGAGCAGGGACGAAGCGCCAAGGCCCGACGGCTCCTCGTCGCCCCTCACGGCAGCGCCGGACACCCGAGCATCCGCGGCTGGAACCGCTCTTCGCGGACGGAGCTCTCCTCGTCGTGGTACGCGAGCTGCGCGGCGAACTGCGCCGCCAGGGTGTCGCGCATGCGCTCGGCGAGCTCGGGGTAGACCGGCGTGTAGTCGAGGGTCTCCTCGGGATTGTCCTCGAGGTGA
>JADLAB010000519.1 GCA_020848455.1 Polyangiaceae bacterium | reverse complement strand
CGAGCCCGCCTCGCCGCCTGCGCGACCGCGTCCGCCGTCGCCCTCACGAGCCTCCTCGCCGCCGCCGGGCAGGAGGGCTCCGCCCCGCCGCCGAGCCCGGTCGACGAGGCGAGCGAGGACATCCCCGGCGCGTACGTCGTCGACCTCGTCGACACGCTCGACGACGGCTCCGTCGCGGGCTTCTTCGCGGAGCTCGCGGTCGCCTTCAAGAAGACGGCGCTCGAGCCCGAGACGCGCGTCGAGCTCGTCGAGGTGCGGCCTGAAGAGGTCGGCGCCCTGCTCGCGCGGCTCGGCGCCGACGCGCGCGTGACCGACATCGAGCCCCTGTCGCGCTACCGGGTGCGCTTCGTGCCGGACGACCCGATGCTCGACGAGCAGTGGCACCTCACGCGCGTCGGGGCGCAGCGCGCCTGGGACTTCTCGACCGGTCGTGGCGTGACGGTCGCCGTGATCGACACGGGGATCGCCTGCGAGGACTTCGGCGAGTTCACCCGCGCCACGGACCTCGCGAGCAGTCGCTGCGTCGCGGGCTGGAACTTCGTGGCGGACAGCCCCCACGCGAGCGACGACCACGGGCACGGCACCCACGTGGCCGGCACCATCGCGCAGTCGACCGACAACGGGATCGGCGCGGCGGGGCTCGGCTTCGACGCGCGGCTCATGCCGGTGAAGGTCCTGTCCGCCGAGGGCTGGGGCACGACCGCGGCCATCGCTGACGGCATCCGCTGGGCGGCCGCGCATGGCGCCGAGGTCCTCAACCTGAGCCTCGGTGGGCCGCGCAAGTCGCGCCTGCTCGAGCGCGCCGTCGCCTACGCGCGGAGCCGCGGCGCCGTCGTGGTGGCGGCCGCCGGCAACTCGGGGCGCGCGGTCGAGTACCCCGGCGGGACGGAGGGCGTCGTGGGGGTGGCGGCGAGCGATTCGAACGACGCCCTCGCGCGCTTCTCGTCGCGCGGCGAAGGGGTCGACATCGGGGCGCCCGGCGTCGACGTGCTGCAGCAGACGATCTGCAACCGCGGCCGCGACCGCTGCGAGCGCTTCCCGGCCATGAGCGGCACGTCGATGGCGTCGCCGCACGTGGCCGCGGCCGCTGCCCTGCTCGTGAGCGTCGGCGTGACCGATCCGGACGCGGTCGAGGCCACGCTCGCCCGCACCGCGCGCACGGTCGAGTCCGACGGCTTCGGCGCGGGGCTGCTCGACGCGTCCGCCGCGCTCGAGAGCGTGGTCTTCCGGCAGACCCTGGTGCGCGTCCTCGCGCTCGTCGGCGCGCTCGTGCTCGCGTTCCGGTGGGCGCGCAAGCGCGACGGCACCGCGCTCCTCCGGAGCCCGCGGCTGTGGCTCGCCGCGCTCCTGTCGGGGCCGGGCCTCTTGTTCCTCGTGCCGCTCGTCGGCTCGCGCCACCACGACGCCGTCGACATGCTCGCGCGACCGATCGGCGACTGGGACCTGCTGCTCGACGCGCGCTCCCACGCGTACCTGCCGCTCGCCAACGTGCTCCTGCCGCTCGGGCTCACGTTCTTGCTGCTGCGGGTGCGCGGGGCGGTCGCGCCCATCGTCGGCCTGTGCCTCGGCACCGCCGCTTACCTCGTGAGCGTCGCCGTGCTCGGCCAGGTGGCAGCGCCCTACGGACGACTCGCCACGGTCGGCTGGAGCGTCGCGAACGCGCTCGGCTGCCTGCTCCTCGCCCGCTTGCTGCTGCGCGACGAGCGCGGCTGGCGCAAGCACGGCTGAGCGCGGGCGCGTTTCGGCGGTCTCACGCCGCGCCGGATGCTATACGGCTCGCCTCGCGATGCAGCTCGGTGCCCCCTCGTTCGCGGCGCTCTTCGGGAGCAGGCCCGCCCTCCTCGCCCCGATGGAGGACGTGACCGACGCCGTGTTCCGGCGCGTGTGCCGCTCGCTCGGCGCGGAAACGTGCGTGACGGAGTTCGTGAACGTCGAGGGCCTGCTGCGCGGCTGCAAGAAGGCGCAGAAGAAGATGCAGCTCGCCCCGGACGATCGGCCGACGGCGATCCAGATCTACGGCGCGGACCCCGAACGGCTGGCGGAGGCGGCGCACGTGGCCGAGGCGGCCGAGCCGGCCTTCGTGGACGTCAACTGCGGCTGCTGGGTGCCGAAGATCGCCCGGCGCGGCGCGGGCTCCGGCTGGCTGCGCGACCCGCAGGCCATGGTGGCCATGGCCGCCATGGTCGTCCGCTCCGTGTCCTTGCCCGTCACCGTGAAGACCCGCCTCGGCCTCGGTCACGAGGCGGAGATGCCCATCGTCGACCTCGCGCGACGGCTCGAGGACGTGGGAGTGCGCGCGCTCACCATCCACTGTCGGACGGCCCAGGCGCGGCACGAGGGGCCCGTCGACTGGACCTTCGCGGCGCGCGCACAGCGCGCCGTCTCGATCCCGGTCATCGTCAACGGCGACATCCGGAGCGCGGCGGACGCGGCGCGCGCGCTCGACGAGACGGGCTGCGCCGGCGTCATGATCGGCCGCCGTGCCATCGAGCACCCGTGGATCTTCCGCGAGGTCCGCGCGCGCCTCGAGCGCGGCGTCGAGCTGCCCGCGCCGAGCGTCGAGGAGCGCCTCGCGCTCTGCAAGGCCCATTTCGCGGCCAACGTCGCCGCGCGCGGCGAGCCCTTCGGCGTGCGCTGCACCCGGCGCCACGTCACGGGCTACCTCCACGGACTGCGCGGCGCCTCGCATCTGCGCCAGCGGCTGTTCCTGTGCGACTCGCTCGCGGGGTGCTCGGACATCCTCGACGAGGCCGCTGCCCGCCTCGCAGCCTGAGCGCCCGAGCCCAAGCGCACCCGCCGCCAGCGGGTGACCTTCGGGCCCGCCGCGGGAGGCGACCGGCAGGCACCGGCGCGCGCGACGGAGCCTGGCGCTTTGCTGTGGCGCGCGGGCGCCGTTCGCGCGACGCTCCCTTCGATGCTTGGCCTCGTGCTCCTGCTCCAGGTTGGAACGCCTGCGCCGCCGGCCCCGCCCCCCGCGCCGCCGGCCGAGCCACCGGGTGCGGTGACCGCGCCCACCCCACCGGGCCCGCCCGGCTGGGGGCCGCCCTACGGACCGCCGCCCGGCTACGGGCCGGGCTATCCGCCGCCCGGCTACGGGCCGGGCTATCCGCCGGCCGAGGGCCCGCCCGCGCAGCCGGTGCCGGACGAAGACGCGGGCGTCGTGCACTGGTTCATGCGGCTCGGCCTCGGCGGCGGACCGGCTGGCTTCTCCCGGCAGACGACGCTGCTCGCCCTCGAGGGCTACGGCGGCGGCAAGGTCTGGGCGACGCTCGACGGCGCCTACATGCCCCACGAGCGCATCGGCATCGGCGCCTTCATGGGCCTCAACTCGCGCAGCAGCGAACCGAACACGAGCGGGTACTACGGCCGGGCCCCGACGCTCCAGGACGTCGCCTACTTCTTCGGTGCGCAGGCCCCGGTGCTCATCGTGGGGTCGCGGGACGTCGCGCTGCACGTCACGCCGCGCATCGGCTTCGTGAGCGGCAGGCTCGCGTTCGAAGAGGACTCGAGCGAGTACCCGGTCGCCTATGGCAGCACGGCGCTCGCTCCGGTGGTCGAGACGCCGTTCCAGAACGGGGTGCTCTGGGGCGCCGAGCTCAGCCTGACCTCGTTCACCTACCACGTCGGGGTCGCGCTCGGGCTCCTGCGCGGCGTCGTCGGGCCGACCGGCGACCTCGGGGAGAATCACGATCACGGCGGGCTCTACATCATGGCGGAGGGCTCGATCGATGGCTGATCACGGCAGGACCTACCGGGCGATGCGCGTACGCACGGCGCTCTCGATCGGGCTCGGCTCGACCGCGCTCGCGCTGACGGGCTGTGGCGTCGAGGACATGCAGGCCGGGTTCCTCGAGACGGCGTGCGGCATGCAGTACGACTACTACGCCTCCCAGCCGCAGCCGGGCTGCACCCTCGCCGGCGACGTGCAGCAGGTGAGCGGTCTCACGGCCTCCGATGTCGGCTTTCACTTCGGTCCCGGCGGTGGCTCGATCTTCTTCCGCCTGACGGGCATCCTGAACAGCCAGTCCACGCCGTGGTCGCTCGAGGCGCTCGCCGCGGCGTCGGGCGACGCGCCGGGTCAGATGAAGCGCGCGATCGCCTGGGGCACCTGCGGCATCTACTGCCCGGCCGCCGTCCCGGAGGCTAGCTACGACGTCGACGCCGAGGCGAAGTGGCAGTACCTCGCAGAGGATCTTCCGGGCTACGGCTCGGAGACCCCGCCGTCGGACGGCGTGCTGCGGCTGACGGCCACGGACGTCGACCTCTACGAGCTGCGGGTGCCTTCGCTCGTGGACTAGAGCGAGCGCCTGCGCCCGATGGCGCGCAACTCGGGTCGCGGATCTGCCGATGTTCTCGAGCCGGGTCGCCGTCGCGGCCCACCGGCAAGATTCCATGACGATCGCAGTCCTCGCCGAGAAGCCCGCCGTCGCGCGGGACATCGCCCGGGCGCTCGGCGCGAGCGGGCGCGGCGACGGGTACTTCCACGGCAACGGCTACGCCGTCACCTGGGCCATCGGGCACCTCGTGCGCCTCGCGGAGCCCCACGAGATCGACGCGCGTCTCCGGCGCTGGCGCCGCGCGGATCTGCCGATCCTGCCGGCGACCTTCCCGCTCGTCGTCGCCGACGAGACGCGCGCGCAGTTCGAGATCGTGAAGAAGGTGCTCCACGCCCGCACGGTCGACCGCATCGTGTGCGCCACCGACGCCGGGCGCGAGGGCGAGCTCATCTTCCGCTACGTGTACGAGGCCGCGGGCTGCACGCGCCCGGTCTCGCGCCTGTGGATTTCGTCGCTCACCGAGGGCGCCATTCGCCAGGGCTTCGCGCGGCTGCGCGACGCGGCGGAGCTCGACGGGCTCGCCGACGCCGCGCGCGGTCGCAGCCGGGCCGACTGGCTCGTCGGCATGAACCTGTCGCGCGCCTACTCGCTCGCCTACGACGACGATCTGTCCGTCGGTCGCGTGCAGACGCCGACTCTCGCGATGGTGGTCGAGCGCGAGCTCGCGATCCGGGCGTTCGTGCCCGAGCCGTACTTCGAGGTCACGGCGCGCTTCGAGCCACCCGCCGCGGTGGACGCGGCCGACGCGCCGGGCACGGCCGACGCGCCGGGCACGCTGAGCTACCAGGGCACCTGGTTCGCCCCGGAGCGCGGTCGCAAGGGCGAGCCCAGCCCCGCGGCGCGGCGCTTGCCCGGCGACGGCGCGCTCGCCCGCGCCATCGTCGCGCGCGTCGCCGGCAAGCCCGCGCGGGTCGCGAGCGTCACCGAGGAGCAGAAGCGCCTGCCGCCGCCGCTGCTCTACGACCTCACCGAGCTGCAGCGGCACGCCAACCGGCTCTTCGGCATGAGCGCCAAGCGCACCCTCGACGTCGCGCAGTCGCTCTACGAGAAGTGGAAGCTCCTCAGCTACCCGCGCACCGACAGCCGGCACCTGTCCGCCGCCATCGCGGCCACCTTGCCCGAGGTCGTCGCCGCCATCGCGCCGGCGTACCCCGGGCTCGTCGCCCCCGGCAGCGACGCGCGCCCCCTCGGCCCGCGCTTCGTCGCCGAGGCGAAGGTCACCGACCACCACGCCATCATCCCGACGGCCCACGACCCGCAGCGGGCGTCGCTCGGGGCCGACGAGCGCAAGATCTACGACCTCGTGTGCCGGCGCCTGCTCTCGGCGTGGCACGGTGACTACGTGTGGTCCTCGACGCGCGTCGTCACCGAGGTCGTCTCCGCGGACGCGCACGACCTCTTCCACGCGAGCGGCACGAGCCTCGTCGACCGCGGCTGGAAGGTGCTCGAGCTCGGCAAGCCCGACGCCGAAGTCACCCTGCCGAAGCTCGCAGCGGGCGACCTTCGCGTGGTCGGTCGCGCGCGCGAGGTCGAGAAGAAGACCGAGCCTCCGCACCGCTTCACGGACGCGACGCTGCTCACCGCCATGGAGACTGCGGGTCGCACGCTCGACGAGAAGGAGCTCTCGGCCGCGATGAAGGACAGCGGGCTCGGCACGCCGGCCACGCGCGCGGCGATTCTCGAGAACCTGCTCGCGCGCGCCTACCTCGTGCGGAACGGCAAGGCCCTCGAGCCCACCGACAAGGGGATCCGGCTCGTCTCCGTCGTGCACCCGCACGTCAAGAGCCCCGCGATGACCGGCGTGTGGGAGGCGAAGCTCCGCCGCATCGAGCGCGGCGAGGGCGAGCTCGCGGCCTTCGTGCGCGACATCGAGGCGTACGTGCGCGAGGTGGTGGCGGGGGTGGCGGAGGGCGCGCCCGCGCCGCGCCCGGAGCGCGCCCCGGCGAGCGCGCGCCCCCCGGAGCTCACCGCGCCGCGCCCGGAGCTCGCGCACCCGGAGGTCCCACGCCGTGCCACCGCGCCGGCGCAGTCGTCTGCCGCTCCGGTGGAGCCGGTCCGCGCGCCCCTCGCCGGTAGAGCGGGCGACCTCGCCTCGATCCTGCGCGAGCGCTTCGGCTTTCCGGCCTTTCGGCCGTTCCAGGAGGCCGCGTGCCGCGCCGTGCTGGCGGGTCAAGACGTCCTGCTCGTCATGCCGACGGGCGCCGGCAAGTCGCTGTGCTTCCAGCTCCCCGGCGTCGCGCGGGGCGGCACGACGCTCGTCGTGAGCCCGCTCGTGGCGCTCATGGACGACCAGGTTCGCAAGCTCTCGGCGCAGGGTTTCCGCGCCGAGCGCATCCACCGCGGCCGCAGCCGGCTCGAGTCGCGGCGCGCGTGCGCCGACTACCTCGCCGGCGCGCTCGACTTCCTCTACGTCGCGCCCGAGCGGCTCGCCGTCCCGGGCTTTCCCGAAATGCTCGCCCGCCGGCCGCCCACGCTCGTGGCCGTCGACGAGGCGCACTGCATCTCGCACTGGGGCCACGACTTCCGCCCCGAGTACCGCATGCTCGGCGCCCGGCTGCCCATGCTGCGCCCCGTGCCGGTCGTCGCGCTCACGGCGACGGCCACCCCGGAGGTGCAGGACGACATCGTGGCCCAGCTCGGGCTCGTCGCTGCGGCGCGCCAGGTCCACGGCTTCCGGCGCTCGAACCTCGGCATCGAGGCGCTCGAGCTCGCGCCCGGCGCCCGTGCGGCCGCCTGCGCGGAGCTGCTGCGTCCGGCGGCACGGCGGCCGGCCATCATCTACACGGCCACGCGGCGCGAGGCCGAGAGCGTCGCCCGCACGCTCGGCAAGCGGCGCGCCGAGGCGTACCACGCGGGCCTGCCGGCCGACGAGCGCGAGCGCGTCCAGTCCGCCTTCGTCGGCGGGGAGATCGACGTCGTCGTCGCGACCATCGCGTTCGGCATGGGCGTCGACAAGGCCGACGTCCGCACCGTGATCCACACGGCCCTGCCGGGGAGCATCGAGGCCTACTACCAGGAGATCGGCCGTGCGGGGCGCGACGGAGCGCCGGCGCGCGCCGTCCTCATGCACGCCTTCGTGGATCAGAAGACCCACGCCTTCTTCCTCGAGCGCGACTACCCCGCGCTCCCGCTCGTGCAGGAGCTCTTCGACGCGCTCGGCTCGACGCCGCGCCCCAAGGACGAGCTCCGCACCGACGTGCGCGGCTTCCCGGACGACGAGGCCCTCGAGCGCGCGCTGACCAAGCTCTGGATCCACGGCGGGGCCATCGTCGCCGCCGACGAGCTCGTGACGCGCGGCGCGGACGGCTGGCAGGCGCCGTACACCGCGATGCGCCAGCACCGCGCGGCCGAGCTCGCGGCCATGGCCCGCTTCGCCGAGGGGCAAGGCTGCCGGATGGTGCGCCTGGTCGCGCACTTCGGCGACCGCGCGGACGACCGGGCGCCGTGCGGGCTGTGCGACGCGTGCGACCCCAGAGCCCGCATCGCGTCCGAGCTCGGTCGCCCCTCCGCGCGCGAGGCCGCCGAGCTCGCGACCATCTTGCGCACCGTCGGCGCCCACGAGGGCTGGAGCAAGGGCAACCTCCACAAGGAGGCCTTCCCGCGCGAGGAGGTGGATCGTCACGGCTTCGAGCACCTGCTCGACGGGCTCGTGCGCGAGGGCCTCGTGCGCCTCGTCGCCGACGAGTTCGACAAGGACGGCGAGACGGTGCGCTTCGAGCGCGCCTACCTCACGGACGAGGGCCGCGCCGCCCCCGCGCTCACCGAAGTGCCTCTCGTGCGCGCGCGCGCGAAGGCCCCGCGCCGCAAGGCGCAGAAGCGCGCGCGCGGTGCCCCGACCTACACGAAGCACGTGGTCCGCAAGAAGACCGAGCGCCCGCGCGCCGCAGCGCACGAGGGCGGCCCGCTCCAGAAGAAGCTGCGCGCCTGGCGCAAGACCGAGGCGCAGAAGCTGCGCGTGCCCCCGTTCCGCGTGCTCACCGACCGGGCGCTCGCCGGCATCGCCGCGACGCGCCCCACGTCGGAGGGCGAGCTCCTCCGCCTGCCGGGCCTCGGCCCGAGCCTCGTGGCGCGCTACGGCGCGCGGATCCTCGCCATCGTGCGCGAGGCGTGAGCGGACCCTCGACTCGCCCTGTACGAGGTCGAGTCCCGCGCGCAGCTCGCGAGCGCGCTCGGCGCCCGAACGAGGTTGTCGCGTGCGCGCCGGCCGCCTAGCTTGGGCGCGCCCCATGCGCCTTCCATCATCCCCCTTCTGCGTGATCACCGGGGCGGGCGGAGGCTTCGGTCGTGCGCTGGCGATCGCGCTCGGCCGTCGGCACGGCCGCCTGCTCGTCTCCGACGTGGCGCTCGAGGCGGCGCGCGAGACGGCCCGCCTCGCGGCCGCGGCCGGGGCCGCGGAGGTGCGCGCCACGGGCTGCGACGTGAGCCGCCTCGCCGAGGTCGAGGCGCTGGCGGCGGCCTGCGACGGCCACATCGACCTCGTCGTCAACAATGCCGGGGTCAGCAGCGGCGGCCTCGTCGGCGAGCTCCCCATCGCCGACTGGCGCTGGACGCTCGACGTGGACCTCTGGGGCGTCATCCACGGATGCCATGCCTTCACGCCCATCCTGCGCAGGCAGGGCGGCGGCAGCATCCTCAACGTCGCGGCCGCGGCCGGCTTCGTCGCGGCGCCGCGCATGGCGGCCTACAACGTGGCCAAGGCGGGCGTGATCGCGCTGTCCGAGACGCTCGCCGCGGAGCTCGCGGGCACGGGCGTGAGCGTCACCGTGCTCTGCCCGACCTTCTTCAAGAGCGACGTCGTGAGCTCCGGCCGCTTCGCCGATCCGGGCACGCGCGCGGCCGCGGAGCGCATGCTCGCGCACGGCATCGGCGTCGACGCGGTCGTGAGCCGCGCCCTCGCCGCCGTCGAGCGCGGCAGCCTGTACTCCGTGCCGATGGCCGACGGGCGCTGGCTGTGGCGCGCGAAGCGTCTGGCGCCCGGGCTCTACACCCGCCTGCTCGGAGGCGTCGTCCGGCGCTGGTTCCGGTAGCCCGCGAGGCCCCGTCAGTCGGCGACCCCTCTTTGCCCGGCGAGAAACCGGCGGATGCCCTCCCGGTCCTTCGGCAGGATGAGCGTCGTCAGGGTCTCGATCTTCAGCACGCCGTCCTGGTTGTAGAGGTCGACCGCGTACTTCAGGTAGTACTTGCCGCGCTTCACGTACCGATCGTGCGGCTTCATCTTCACGTGGATCGTCTCGCCGACGCGCAGGTACTCGTGGATGACGCACGACTGCCCCGGGTTGCGCGCGCCGGGGGTCCGGATCCAGTTGCCCCGGCCCTTCGAGCCGATGCACCAGAAGATGATCGCCGTGACGAACACGGGGTGAACGAAGAGCTCACCGTACGGCGCCGCGGCCGCCACGTCTGCGTCGCGCATCAGCGGCTCGTCGCACAGGGCCGCTTCGGCGAAGAACCTCGCGTCCTCGGCGGTGATGAGGAACGTCCGCTCGCCCGCGACCTCGCGGAGGTCGGTGAAGTCGATCTCGTCCCACACCTCGTAGCTCTCCGCGTCGGCGAAGAAGTCCGTGCCGAACTCGCCGTGCTTCGCCGTGCAGAAGTACTTCCTGAGCTCCCGGTCATCCATGCGCGCCCTCCTGCCGCCGAGCGGCCTGCCTGGTCGGTCAATCCGGAAACGCGACCTCGTACTCGGCGACTCCGAGCACCAGCCCATCCTGGTTCTCCGCCTTCACCTTGATGACGACGAAGTTGCTGCCCTTCGCGATGACGTGCTTCTCGGAGACGTGACCGCGGGCCGTCACCGTGGAGCCCGGTAGCACGGGCAGCGTGAAGGTCACCGAGGCCCTGCGGATGCGGAGCACGGTGGGCAGCATCCAGCGCGTCACCACGGCGGACAGCAACGCCGCGGTCAGCATGCCGTGACCGACGGTGGTGGTGAGCGTGAAGGGCCGTGCGGTCGCGACCCAGCTCGGGTCGCAGTGCACGGGGTTGTAGTCGAAGGACGCCACCGCGAACTTCCAGAACGTCTCCTGATCGACCGTCCGGACGATCGCGGGTAGCTCGTCCCCGGCGGACACCGTGTCGAACGTGAGCCCGGCCATGTCTCCTCCTCGCTGGATCGCCAGGCTACCAGAAGTAGCCTACTCACAGTAGGTCAGCAAGCTGGTAGCGTGACGGCGACATGCGCACGAAGGAGCTCTGCGCCGAGGTGGCCGGGCACGCACACGGGCGCGTTCCCCGGGAGCTGCGCCGCAGGCAGTTGCTCGCCGAGGCCGACGAGCTGTTCACCGAGCGCGGCTACCGAGGCGCCTCGATGGATGAGCTCGCGCGCCGCATGGGCGTGTCGAAGCCCGTCGTCTACGACCTCGCGGGCTCGAAGGAGCGGCTGTTCCGGGACGTGATGGCCGAGGTGCACGACGAGCTCGCCGCGTGTCTCGTGGCGGCCGCCGCCGTCGAGCCCGACCTCGCGCGCAAGGTACGTGCCGGCATCCTCGCGTTCCTGCGCTTCGTCGCGCGGCGCCGGAAGGGCTGGGCGGCGCTCGTGGCGCTCGAGACGGGACCCGCGGGCGCCGACCTCGCGGCGCTCCGGCGCGGGCAGGCGCAGGTGGTCGCGGGGCTCCTCGCCGAGGTCGCCGGCCGCGGCGGAAAGAAGGCCGATGCGCGCGCGCTCGACCTCTGCGCGGTCGCGATCATCGGGGCCGTCGAGGCGGCCGCGCTCTTCTGGCAGGCCCACCCCGAGCTCTCGGCCGAGGACGTGGCGACGCCGCTCGCCGACTTCATGGCCCCCGGCATCCTGTCGCTCTCGCGGGACCCGGGGCGCCGACCCACCGGCAAGCCTGCGGCGGTCGGCGCCGCTCGCTCGGCGGCGAAGCCACGGCGCAGCAAGCGCGTCGCGCGGCTCAGAAGATGAGGAGGCCGCGCAGGAGCTGGACCACGCCGAGGGCCAGCGCGGCCGCGGCGATTCCCACCGTCGGCATGCTCTTGGCGCGCAGGCCGGCGACGACCCCGACCAGGCCGAGGAGCAGCGCGCCGCCGCCGCCGCCGAGCGCCACGAAGTCCTGACCGCTCACCGTGGTGACGCCGTTCACCGTCGTCGTCTGCACCGACCCGTAGTGCAGGAAGAACGGCACGACGCCGAGCACCACGCCGAGTCCGCCGGCGCCCTTGCCGTAGGTCCCGCCCCCGGCGCTCGACGCCTCGGCATAGTGACACTGCTCGCACACCATCCCCTGAGGCGACAGGAGCGCACGCGCCGCGTCGATCTCGGTCCCACACTTCGCACAGGTAGCCATGGGCGGCACTCTCGGAGCGCTGCGCGCGCGCGTCAAGCCACGCACGGATGTCGCATGGAATGGCTTATGGACGGCATATGTGACGTTGGGTCATGTCGCACCGCGACAGTTCCCGCCTCGGCGGACCGGGCCGCGAACCTCTGCGCGCGGCCCACAGCAGGTCCCGCAAGCGCGTTCGCCCCAGCGCCGCTCACAGGTTGGCGCAGGCGATGCAGAGCGGGTCGCCGGCGCACTTCTCGTCGCAGGACCCGAAGCGGACGCGATGCTCCTCGATGCGCGCGGCACCCGCGGGCCGGGTGCGACCGAGGGCGGGCCGCAGGCACCGCAGCGCCTTCGGCTCGTGCACCGGCGGCGCCAGCACGAGGTCCGTCACGGCATCTGCAGCATCGAACGTGAGCGTGATGGTGAAGACCTGGTGAGGGAGCCTGCTGCCAGCGTCCTCGCCGCAGCGGCGCGCGCGCCATCGCTGCATCGAAGTCGAGCGTGGGCTCGCCGCTACCCACTGCGGCGCTCGTGACGGCGACCTGCCCTGGCGCGTGCACCGAAGCGGTCGGCGCCGGGGCGTGGTCGGTGGATCCGCAGCCCAGGGTGGCGGCGAGCGCCGCCGTGCTAATCGTGAGCCGGCCCCTGGCGGGGGCCGCTTTCGCGGGGTCACGCATGATTCGGGGTCGTGGCAGAGGCAGTCCGGCGTCGCAGCCTACCTGCGCCAGTAGGTGTCGAAGACGACCTCGCCGCGCGGGTCGAGCACGCTGCCGCCGGCGCGCTCGTCGATCCAGGCGAAGGCGTAGCTCGGGCCGACGGGGGTCGGCGAGAGCCACGATTCGAGGACGAGGCGCGAGCCGGGCAGCGCGAGGTAGGCGGCCTCGGGCGCGTCGTCCTTCACGAACGCGACGGCGAGCCGGTTCTGGCCGGTCAGCACGTCCACGCATTTCTCGCGCTCGTCCTCCCAGAGCACCGCGGCGCCGTCCGGGTGGGCGCCCGCGGTCGCCTGGTAGCGCTGACCCGGGTCGTCGTTGACGACGTGCAGGGGCGGCTGGGCCACCGCGCCGGCAGCGTCGAGGCGCAGGTGGTAGATCTTCTGGCGCCCGGAGGCGTCGCACGGGTCGGGCTCGTTCAGCACGGCCGCGGTGTCCGTGCCCGCGAGGCTCAGCACGAAGTCTCCGGCGACCCCGACCGAGAGGCTCGCATCTTCCTGGATGTCCCAGTCGTTCGTGAAGAGGCCGGCGTCCGAGCTCACGCTGCCGTCGGCCGTCGACACGAGGGCGAGGAACACCTTCGGCGCGGAGAGCCCGACGACTGCGTGGTACACGTGGCGCCGGTAGCCGACGACGCAGAGCTCCGCGTTGCAGGCGAGCGCGAGCGTCTGCAGATCCTGGATCTTGTTCGCGTCGTCGTTCGTGCCGTCGTAGCTGCCGTCGGCGATCTCGACCGGGCCGGTGACTGCACCGCTGCCGGGCTCGACCCTGGCCCAGTAGAGCTTCTTCACCATGCCAGGCCCCGCGAAGTCCGCCCACACGGCGTCGAACGCGGCTCCATCCCACGCGACCGCGGTCTGGGTCCCGAGGGTGCCGGGGCCGTTCGGGTTGAGCTCGATGGGGGCCACGACCTCGCTGCCGTCGAGATCGAGCACGCGGAGCTCGATCTTCGTGCCCGGGCCCCCGTTCCAGTCCTTGTTCGAGTGGTAGAGCGCGCCGACGAGGCCCGGCCCGAACGCGGTCGCGAGGCGCACGGTGTCGGTCGCGTTCGCGTCGAGCACGAGGTCGGCCGCGCCCGGGATGCGCCGGCCCGCGCCGTCGAGCTTCGCGAGCCGCGCGTGCTTCTCGGTACGCGTGTCGATCCAGCTCATGAGGAGCCGGTCGTTGGCCTCGTCGTGGAAGAGGTCGGTGTAGCTGGCGGCGCCGACCTCGGCGTAGCTCGACAGGACGGCGCTCCCCGGCGCGACCACGAGCGTACCGCTCGCCGCGCCGTCCGGGCCGGATACCTCGAGCGCGTGCTCGCCCACGCCGAGCGCGGTTGCGTCGACCGCCGCGAGCCACTCGCTCGCGGACCCCGCGGCGAGAGCGAGGGCCGCGCCGTCGAGTGTCGCCTGCGTGGGCGCGTTCGCGCCGCGGATCACGATCGCGGGCGCCGGGAAGGCCTCGGGGTTCACGAGCGCCGCGCCCCGCACGAACTGCGGCAACGCGTAGCCCAGCCCGCCACCGGTCGCGCCCGCTCCGCCCGCTCCGCCCGCCCCGCCGAGGGGGGCGACCTCCTCCGACGTGCACGCCGCCGCCGCGAGCGCGAGCGCGCCCGCGAGCCCCGTGATCACCGATGCACCCCGACCCATGATGCGAGTATCTCACGGCCCGGGCCCGGCGCGCTGGGCCCCGGCGCGTGGGAGCCGGCCGGTCCG
Source organism: Polyangiaceae bacterium (assembly GCA_020848455.1). GTDB lineage: Bacteria > Myxococcota_A > Polyangia > Polyangiales > Polyangiaceae > JACRDA01. The sequence continues at coordinate 2,565 of JADLAB010000519.1, read as the reverse complement.
CCAGGCCCATGCCGCGCGGCGGCTCGATGAGGTGCGGGCGATGCCTACCGAGACACGAGCGACGACCCGGCTCGCGGCGGCGCGGGGCCGCGCGCCCGCGCCGCACGTCCGGAGCCTCAGGGCGTGATGGTGATCTCCGGATCGACCATCGTGTAGGCGTTGCCGTCGGTGTAGAAGGCGATGAGGTAGGGCTGGCCGGCGGTGAGCGTCGCCGACGTCGACACGCTCGTGCTGCTCGCCGTGGTGCACGCGACCTGGGAGCCGTACGGCACGCAGCCGAGGCCGGTGAACACGGCGACGCGCGAGTACGCGAACGTCCCCGTGTGGTTGACGAGGCTGACGGTGTAGCTCGCCGTCGCGCTCGGCGTGAAGCTGAACCACACGACGTTGGTGGGCGTCGTGTCGCAGGAGCCGCCGACGGTCGGATCGTCCTCGAACGTGCCCGTGAGCGTGAAGGGGAAGGTCTCCGCGCTCACGTCGTAGGCCACCTGGCAAAGGCCGCCGGGGCTCACCGGCACGCTCGTCACCGTGAGCGTCGGGTCGACCATGGTGTAGCTGTCGCCGTCCGTGTGGAACAGGATGCGGTAGCTCTTGCCCTGCTCCAGGTAGACGCTGGTCGACGCGGACTTCGACGAGGCCGTGACGCACGACAGCTGGGCACCGAGGGGGCTGCACGCCGCGCCGTCGAACACCGCCGCCACCGAGTAGGCAAAGGTGGCCGTCTGGTTCGTGAGGTCGATCTGGTAGAGCCCGCTCGTCGCCGGCGCGTAGCTGAACCAGACGGCGTTCGTCGGCGTCGTGTCGCAGCTCCCGCCCACGCCCGGATCGGCGCCGAACGTGCCCGCGAGCGTGAAGGGGAAGGTCTCGGCACTCGCGTCGTAGGCCGAGCTGCAGCTCTCGCCCGGCACCGCCGGCGGCAGCTGCGTCACCGTGATCTGCGGGTCGAGCATGGTGAAGCCGTCACCGTCGGTGTGGAACAGCACGAGGTAGCTCTGCCCCTGCGCGAGCGTCGCCGTGGCCGAGATGCTCTTGCCCGACGCCGTCGTGCACGAGAGCTGCGTGCCGAGCGGACCGCAGGCGATGCCGTCGAAGAGCGCGAGCACCGAGTACGCATTCGTCGCCGTCTGGTTGACGAGGTCGAAGCGGTAGTCGCCGTCGGCCGGGGCCGTGTAGCTGAACCAGACGGCGTTCGTCGGCGTCGTGTCGCAGCTGCCGCCCACGCCCGGCTCGGCGCCGAACGTGCCCGCGAGCGTGAAGGGGAAGGTCTCGCTCGTCACGTCGCGCGCCTGTGCGCAGGTCTCGCCGGGCACCGCCGGCGGCAGCTCGGTCACGCTGATCTGCGGGTCGATCATCGTGTAGGCGTCACCGTCGGTGTGGAACAGCACGAGGTAGCTCTGCCCTTGCGCGAGTGTTGCCGTCGCCGAGATGCTCGTTCCCGAGGCCGTCGTGCACGAGAGCTGCGTGCCGAGCGGGCCGCAGGCGGTGCCGTCGAAGAGCGCGAGGACCGAGTACGCATTCGTCGCCGTCTGGTTGACGAGGTCGAACCGGTAGTTGCCGTCGGCCGGGGCCGTGTAGCTGAACCAGACGGCGTTCGTCGGCGTCGTGTCGCAGCTCCCACCCTCGGTCGGATCGATGTCGAACTGCCCCGTATGCTGGTAGGGGAAGGTCTCGCTCGTCACGTCGCGGGCGAGCGCGCAGGTGTCACCCGGGCCCGCGACGATCTCGGTGATGCTGATGGTCGGATCGACCATCGTGTAGGCGTCGCCGTCGGTGTGGAACAGGACGAGGTAGCTCTGGCCCTGGACCAGGTCGACCGTGGCGGAGATCACCGTGTCGTCTGCGGTGGCGCAGGCGAGCTCGCTCGCGAGCGGGTTGCAGGCCGTGCCGTCGAAGACCGCGGCGACCGAGTAGGCCACCGTGCCCGTGGCGTTCGCGAGGTCGATGCGATAGCTGCCGGTCGTCGGCGCCGTGTAACTGAACCAGACGGCGTTCGTCGGCGTCGAGTCGCAGCTCCCGCCCTCGGTCGGATCGCCGTCGAACTGCCCGGCAAGGGCGTACGGGAAGGTCTCGGCGCTCACGTCGAGCGCCGACCCACAGCTGTCGCCGCCCACCGGCCCCGAGCCGCCCGAGCCGCCCTGACCACCCGTGGCACCGGAGCCGCCCTGACCACCCGTGGCACCGGAGCCGCCCTGACCGCCCGTGGCACCGGAGCCGCCCTGACCGCCCGTGGCACCCGAGCCGCCGGCACCGATGGCGCCCGACCCACCTTGACCGCCCGTCGCGCCCGAGCCGCCCCCACCGGCGCTGGTCGAGCTCGTGGTGGTCGAGCTGGTGGTGGTCGAGCTGGTGGTGGTCGAGCTGGTGGTGGTCGAGCTCGTGGTGTCTCCGGAGCCGTCGTTGCCAGAAGCGCAACCGACGAGCCCCGCGAGGGCCACGCCAGCGACGGCGAAGGCGAAACGTGTCGAGCGGAACGAGGTCATGTCCATCGTCTCCCGTGCTTGCGTTGCTGCCGGACTGGAAAAGCGCACGGCACACCAAGGAGCGATCGAGGTCGAACGCCACCGG
>JADLAB010000518.1 GCA_020848455.1 Polyangiaceae bacterium | reverse complement strand
TCTGCCACAAGTGGGGTGACCCACGCGGCGAGTTCCTGCTCGAGCACGGCCCGGTCGGCAGCCCCGAGCGGCGCAAGCTGCAGGCGGGTGCGCGCCTCGGCTCGCTCGAGCACCTGTCGCTCGAGACCCAGGGCCTCGGCCTGCTGCGCGTGCGCGTCGCCGACGTGCACGCGGAGTTCTGCGGCGTCGTCGTCGAGACCGACCCGAAGCTCCACCCGGGCGTGGTGGTCGACAACCTGGGTCTCAACGGCGGGCGCTACGCGACCGCCCTGTCCTGGGACCCGACGGGCTGGAAGAAGGAGCTCCTGCGCCGCCCGCCCGATCTCGCGGTCATCGAGTACGGCGGCAACGAGGCCGGAGACCCCAACTTCCGGCCGGCGGCCTACAAGCGGAATCTCCTGTCGGTCGTGGCGCGGGTGCGCGAGGTGCGGCCCGAGGTCTCGTGCCTCGTCATCGGCCTCACCGAGCGCAACGACGCCGAGGACCGCATCGTACCGGTGCGCGACGTCCAGCGCGAGGCTGCCGCCGAGGTGGGCTGCCTGTTCTGGGACAGCTACGAGCAGATGGGCGGCAAGGGCTCGATGCGCGTCTGGCAGGCCGACGGGCGCGGCGCCGACGACGGCGTGCACCTCAAGCCGAAGGGCTACGAGGAGCTGGGGCAGCGGCTCGCCGCCGATCTCCTCGCCACCTACCACGGGCCCTGAAGGGCCCCCGGGGCGGCGGTGGGGTTGAGCCGGACGGGCCGGTCGGCTAGGCGTCGTAGCGATGCTGCTCCCCGCGACCCTCGACGCGCTCGTCGATCGCGCTCTCGCCGAGGACCTCGGTGCGGGCGACGTGACGAGCGAGGCCACGGTGCTGCCGGACACGCGCGCGCGCGCGCTGGCGCTCGCCAAGAGCGAGCTCGTGACGTGCGGAGGGGCCGTGTTCGCGCGCGTGTTCGCGCGCGTCGATCCGACGACGGAGGTCGAGCTCCTGGTCGAGGACGGCAGCGTCGTCCCGGCGGGGACGGTCTTGTGGCGCGTGCGGGGACGCGCCCGGAGCCTGCTCGCTGCCGAGCGCGTGGCCCTCAACTTCGCGCAGCGCATGAGCGGCATCGCGACGCTCGCGCACCGCTACGTCGCGGCGCTTCCGCCCGGCGCTCGCACGCGCATCGCCGACACGCGCAAGACGACGCCGGGGCTGCGGCTGCTCGAGCGCCACGCGGTGCGCACGGGCGGCGCGCACAATCACCGCGACAACCTCGGCAGCGCCGTGCTCATCAAGGACAACCATCTCGTCGCGGCCGGCGGGGTCGCGGCGGCGGTCGCGCGCGCCCGGGCCTACGCGCCCCACACGAGCCGCATCGAGGTCGAGGTGAAGACCTTCGACGAGCTCGAGCAGGCGCGCGCCGCGCGCGCGGACGTCATCATGCTCGACAACATGAGCGACGAAGAGGTGCGCGAGGCCGTCTTGCGCGTCGCACCCGACCGCGCCGACGGGCATGGCCCGCTCCTCGAGGCGTCCGGGGGCATCTCGCTCGAGCGCATCGCGCGCCTGGCGCGTACCGGGGTCGACGTCATCAGCGTCGGCGCGCTCACGCACTCCGCCCCGGCCGCCGACATCTCGCTCGAGCTCGAGCTCGAGCCCGACGGCGCACGGGCGTGAGCGGCGAGGGCGCACGAGGCGCAGCGCCGGGTGAGCTCGCCGGGACGAACCTCACCGTCCTGCGCGTGCGGGCGCATCTCGTCGCGCTCGCCGGCCGCGGCCTCGCCGCGGAGCGCCCCCTGTCGCTCGTAGCCGAGACCGGCTCCACGAACGACGACGCGCGCGCGGCGGCGCGTGTCGGCGCTCCTCACGGTGCGGCCTTCGTCGCCGAGGCACAGCGCGCCGGTCGCGGCCGCGCGGGCCACCGCTGGCACTCGCCACCCCACGAGAACGTCTACCTGTCGCTGCTGCTGCGGCCGGGGCTCACGGCCGCGGCGGTCGCGCCGCTCACGCTGGCGCTCGGGGTCGCGGCCGCACGGGCCATCGAGGCCGTGGCGCCGGTGCGCGTGGCGCTCAAGTGGCCCAACGACCTCCAGGTCGGTGGGCGCAAGCTCGCCGGGATCCTGGTCGAGGCCACCACACGCGGCAGCGAGCCCCCCGTCCTCGTCGCGGGCATCGGTGTCAACGTGCACGGCTGCGCCTTTCCCCCGGAGCTCGCTCCGCTCGCGACCTCGCTGGCCCTCGCGGGCGCGCCCGGCGTCGATCGCTCGGAGCTCGTCGCGCGCCTCGTGCTCGGCTTCGAGCGGGCCGTGGTCGAGCTCCGCGCCGCGGGGCTCGCGCCGTTCGCAGCGGAGCTCGACGCGCGCGACGCCTTGCGTGGCCGCGCCGTGGTGATCGGCGACGTGTCCGGCATCGCGGAGGGCATCGACCTCGGCGGTCGCCTGTGCGTGCGGACTGCCTCCGGCGCGTCGGTCGCGGTCGCCTCGGGCGAGGCCCGACCCGTCGCTCCGGACGGCAGCTGAGCGGGCGGCGGGCCGTCCCGCCCAGCGCGCGCGCCCTCGACCCAGGCTATGCTGCGCCCCGTGAGCGAAGCGACGCTCGTCGTCCACGAGATCTACGCGAGCATCCAGGGCGAGTCGCGCTTCGCGGGTCTGCCCTGCACGTTCGTGCGTCTGACGGGCTGCAACCTGCGCTGCGTGTGGTGCGACACGCGGCAGGCTTTCTACCAGGGGCGGCGGAGGACGCGCGCACAGGTCCTCGCGGACGCGCTCCGATTCGCCACGCCGCTCGTCGAGCTCACCGGCGGCGAGCCGCTCCTGCAGCCGGCCACCTTGCCGCTGCTCCGCGAGCTGTGCGACGCGGGGCGCACGGTCCTGCTCGAGACGAGCGGCGAGGCGGACATCGCGCCGGTCGATCCGCGCGTGCACCGGATCGTCGATCTGAAGGCCCCGGGCTCGGGGGAGTGCCACCGGAACCGCTGGCAGAACCTCGCGCACCTCGGTCCGCGCGACGAGCTCAAGTTCGTGCTCGCGAGCCGCCGCGACTACCTCTGGATGCGCGAGACCGTGCGCGCGCGCGGTCTCGAGACGCTCGGTGTCGGTCTGCTCGCCTCGTGCGTGTTCGGCGCGCTCGACCCCAAGGACCTCGTCGCCTGGGTGCTCGAGGACGGGCTCGCCGTGCGCGTCCAGCTGCAGCTCCACAAGCTCATCTGGGGCCGCGATGCGACCGGGGTGTGAGCCCGCCGCCACGGATCCGAGCGTCTTCGGCCGTCGCCCGGGGCGTTCCCGTGTCGACCTCTGGGCGACGATGTGGTTAGATGCCGCCCTCTCGGCACGCGTCCATGCGTCGGGCTACCCGACCTGGACGAGTCCCTGGTCACGCCAAGGCCGGCGGGCCGGGGTCGGCTCAGGAATGGCGTGTGCGCAGTTACGTAAGGTAGGTCCATGGCCCTGAAGATCTCGCTCGCCCGCACCGCTGCCCTCGACACCAACGCCGAGCTCGTCGCCGTCGGCGTGCCGGAGGGGGACATCAAGCGGGTCGACATCGTGCGCGCCCTCGGCAAGGTCCTCGGCGCCACGTTCGCGAAGCTCGTCAAGCGCGGCGAGTTCACGGGTAAAAAGGGGCAGACGCTGGAGGTCGCCACGGCCGGCGTGGCCAAGGCCATGCGCGTCATGCTCATCGGGCTCGGCGACACCGCGTCGGTCACGACCGCCGACGTGCGTCGCTTCGCGGCGAAGGCCGCGCGGGCCTGCCTAGGCGGGCGCGCGACGACGCTCGCCGTGCAGGTCCCGGACGGCGTGCCCGGCGGCCTTCGCGCTGCCGCCGAGGGCGTGGTGCTCGGGGCCTACGGGTACGAGGAGTACAAGACCGGCGACCGCCGCTCGAAGTTCCCGCTCGAACGGGTGAGCCTGCTGACGCCGCAGTCGGCGACCGGGGCCCTGCGCGCCGAGGTGGCGCTCGGCCAGAGCGTCGGCGAGAGCGTGTGCATCGCCCGCGACCTCATCAACATGCCGCCGAACGACCTCTACCCCGAGGTGCTTGCGGCGCGCGCGGCCGAGACGTGCAAGGCGCACGGTCTCGAGTGCCGTGTCCTCGACGACAAGGCGCTGCTCGCCAAGGGCATGAAGCTCCTGTCGGCGGTCGGCCAGGGAAGCGCGCGCAAGCCGCGCTTCGTGCACATGACCTACAAGCCCGACGTGAAGCCCGGCGAGACGCTGAAGAAGCTGGTGTTCGTGGGCAAGGGTCTCACCTTCGACACCGGCGGCATCTGCCTCAAGCCCGCCCCGGGCATGGAGGAGATGAAGGGCGACATGGGTGGCGCCGCGAACGTCATCGCGCTGATGGCGGCCTGCTCGTTCGTCAAGCCGCGTGCCGAGGTGCACGGGCTCATCGCGTGCGCCGAGAACATGCCCGACGGCCTCGCCTATCGCCCGGGTGACATCTTCGGCTCGCTCGACGGCAAGACGGTCGAGATCATCAACACCGACGCCGAGGGCCGGCTGGCGCTCGCCGACGCACTCGCCTACGGGCGCGAGCTGAAGCCCGACCTCATGCTCGACAACGCGACGCTGACGGGCGCCTGCGTGGTGGCGCTCGGTCCTACCGTGAGCGGCTTCTACGCGGGCCGCGACGAGCTCGCCGAGACGATGAAGCGCGCCGCGGACAAGGCCGGCGAGGCGATGTGGCGCCTGCCGCTCGTCGAGGACCTGAAGGAGCAGCTCAAGAGCGACTGGGCGGACCTCAAGCACATGGGCGACCGCTGGGGCGGCTCCATCACGGCGGCTCTGTTCCTGCGCGAGTTCGTCGGCGAGGCGCCCTGGATCCACGTCGACATCGCCGGGCCGTCCATGGCCACCAAGGCCTACGACATCTACCCGAAGGGCGGCACCGGTCACGGCGTCCTCACCTACCTGGCGCTCATCGACGAGCTGACCGCAGGGAGCTGACCGGGGCCAGCCGCCCGGCAGGGCAGGAGGCCGCGGGCTCGGCATGCACACCACGGACGGCAGCGGACGCACGGACGAGGCGGAGGGGTCACTCTCCGGTCGACCCCGCGAGGCGGCGCATGCAGAGGACGCCGGCCGGGTGGGCCGTCGCCTGCGTCGCGCGCTCGGGCAGGCCATCGCCGACTTCGGGCTCATCGCGGAGGGCGACCGCATCCTCTGCGCCGTGTCGGGCGGCAAGGACAGCTTCGCCTTGCACGAGCTGCTCGTGGAGCTCCGCGCGCGCGCGCCCGTGAGCTTCGAGGTCGTGGCGGTCAACGTCGATCAGGGCCAGCCCGGCTTCCCGGCGGACGTCCTTCCCCGATACATGGCGGAGCGGGGGCACGACTTCGTCGCGGTCAAGGAGGACACCTACTCGATCGTCACGGACAAGGTGCCGCAAGGCAAGACGTACTGCTCGCTCTGCTCGCGGCTGCGACGCGCGATTCTCTACCGCGTGGCGCGCGAGCTACGCTGCAACAAGGTCGCGCTCGGGCACCACCGCGACGACGTGCTCGCGACGCTGCTCATGAACCTGGTGTTCGCCGGCCAGCTCAAGGCGATGCCGCCCAAGCTCGTGTGCGACGAGGGGGACATCGTCGTCATCCGGCCGCTCGTCTACTGCGCCGAGGCCGATCTGGCGGCGTTCGCCGCGGCCCGGGCGTTTCCGATCATCCCATGTCGGCTGTGCGGGTCGCAGCCGAACAGCGAGCGTCGTGCGGTCGCCGAGCTGCTCCTGGCGCTCGAGGCGCGCCAGCCGGGCGCGCGCACCAACGTGCTGGCCGCGCTCCGCAACGTGCGTCCGAGCCACCTGCTCGACGCCGGCCTGTGGCGTGCTCTCGGGCTGTCGGTCGCGGCCGACGACCCCGCTCCGGAGCCGCCGCCGTCGCCGGAGGCTCTGGCGGCGTCCGCGCTCGTGCCTGCGACGCGCCTCGCGGCCGGCGCGCCCGGCGCTGCTGCGCCCACCATCGGGCCCACCCCCGAGGATGGTGGACGCTGATGGTCGACGCGTCCCCGCTCTCCGAGCGCGACCGGAGCGCCGATGGCCTGCGCGGCGACGACCGCCTGTCGGCCCCTCCGCCGTCGAGCCTGCGCGGCCGGCGCCGCCGTGCGGCCGACCTCGCCGGCTGGCTCGGGCGCGCATCCCGCATGCGCATCGGGCTGACCGGCGCGGCGGCGTGGCTCATCACCGTCGCGCCGGTCGCGTGGTCCGGGCGCAGCCCGGCCCTGCTTCGGCTCCTGGCCGTCGCGGCCCTCGGCCCGGCGCTCGGCGGTGCCCTGGTCGTGCGCCGACGACCAACGTTGGGACGCCACCTCGGCCTGACGCTGTACCCGCTCCTGTGCGTGGCGGCGTGGCTGTGGGCGGCCGGCCTCGACGTGGCCCTCACGAGCGACGTCTACCGGGCCATCCTCGGAGCCCTCTCGTGGGCGGTCTTCGCCCTGGCATGGGTGCATCCGTGGAGTGTCAGTGACGAACGCCTCCTCACGGCACCCGTCGGCAAGGCGGCCGGGTTCGCCCCCCGGCGTCGGCCCTCCCCCTGGTCGATGGTCATCGCAGCGGGCAGTGTCGCCGCCGCGGTGGGCGTGCTCGGAATCGGGTGGCTGAGCGACGAGCCGAGTCGAGGCGTGCTCGCCCACGCCATCGGCGCCGCCGCGGCCGTCGCCCTCGTCACCGTCGCATGCAGCGCGGCGGTCCTCGCGGGCCGTGCCGGCGAGACACGCCACCGCTTCTGGACGCGCGGCCTCGCCCGCAGCGTGTTGCTCATGGTCGTGACCGCCGCCCTCGCCGTGGCCGGCCTGCTCACGCGTCCGTGAGCCAGTGGCTTGGGCCGCGCCGCGCGAAGGGCTAGAGTTGCTTCGTGCCGCCCGCCGTCGCCGCCACGTCCGTGTTGCTGCTCGCGCTCGCCGCGACGGCGTTCGCGGCAGGCGTGTGGGCCTTCACGACGCACGACGACCTGCTCGCGCTCGCCGCGTGCGCCTTCGGCGCGGCGACCCTACGCACGGTGACCCAGCTCACGCGGGCCGCTGGAGGCGGGAGCTGATGCGGGAGGGGCTCCGGGGGGTGCTCTCGTGGGCGACGCTCGTCGGGGCGTGCGGGGCGGGGTGCGGATCGCCTGCGCAGCCACCGCCCCCTGCCGGCGGCCCGCTGCCCCCGGGGGCCGTGGCGCGGGTCGGCGACGCCGAGGTCGTGACGGGTGCCACGGTCGGGCGCATCGCGGCGCAGCAGGCCTGCGACCTCGCGGTCGCGCTCGAGAAGGCCACCTTCGACGCCGTCCTCGCGGCCGGGGCACGGGCCGAAGGGCTCACCGGGCGCCGCGCCACGGCCCTCGCGGTCGATCGCGCGCTGGCGGCGCGCCTGCTCGCAGACCTTCACCGCGACGTCACGGCGGCGCCGATCGGCGACGAGGAGCTCGCGGCCGCGACCCAGGCGCGCTGGTACGAGGTCGATCGGCCGGAGGGCTTCGCCACCGTTCACGCGGTCGCGATGGTCGCCGCCGACGCGAGCGTCGAGGCCCACGCCGCCGCCCGAGCGCTCGCCACCCGCATCGCCGCGGCGGTCGTGCGCGTGGGGGAGCGCGCCCGCACCACGCCGATCCCCGAGCGCAGCGACGAGCTCCTGCTCGACTTCCGCGCCCGCACGAGGCCCCGCGATCCGGTGGTCGCGCTCTTCGAGCGCGCGGTCGTCGAGGCGACGTCCGGCGACCCGACGGTGCGCATCGAGGCCTTGCCCTTCGTCGCCGCCGACGGCCGCATCATCGATCGCCAGGCCGGGGAGGGGGACTCGTTCGCGCCGGAGTTCGCCGCCGCGGCCGCCGCGCTGCCGGAGCGCGGCGCGGTGAGTCCGGTCGTCCCGAGCCCCCATGGCTACCACGTCATCCTGCTGCTCGAGAAGGTCCCCGCCGTCCGCCTCACCGACGCCGAGCGCCGTCTGCGCCTCGGCGACCTGATCCTCCAGGTCCGAGCGCGCCGGGCGGAGCGGGCGCTGCTCGCGCGGCTGTCGGACGCCGCGCGCCCCGAGGTGGCGACCAACGCCGAGGCGCTCCTCGAGCTCATCGCGGTGGGTGAATGACCCGCGAGCAGGCGCACTCCGCGTTCACCACGATCCTCGAGGCGCTCGTCGAGGCCTGTCCCGATTCGGTGGGCGCGGTCCTCGTCGACAACGAAGGCGAGGCCGTGGACTACGCGGGTGAGCTCGCCGCCTTCGACCTCAAGCTCACCGGCGCGCACTGGCAGATCGTGATGCGTCACCTCGCCGAGAACGGCGTGATGCCGGCGACGAAGTTCGTCGTGCGCGGCGACCGGCTCGGGTACGTGGTCATCCACCTGTGCGACGGCTACGTGCTCGTGCTCGCCTGCCGGCCCGACGCCGCCTTCTCGATCTCACAACGCGCCCTGCGGCAGTGCGAGCTCGAGCTCGCCGCCGAGGCAGGCTGGCCCATGCCGGCCCCGAAGGCGATGCGCTGGACCCGCGTCAACGTGCGCCTGGATGCGGTGGGGCGCCCCGTCGAGCTCAGCCTGCGCGGCCGCAGTCGCCCGCTGAAGGGCCTGCGCCCGGCGCTTTCGGTCGTGAGCCCGGAGCGCGGCTACGCCTTGAAGACCGCGCGGGGCGTGGAGCTCACGCTGATCTGCGAGCCGAGCGGCCTGTGGTACCTCGGTGGCCGCGTGGGTGGCTGAGCGCCCCGGTGGCGCCGCGAGCGGCCGGGGCCCGTGCGTGGCCGCCCCCGACCGAAGCGCAGTCAATTCGGATGGTTACGACGGCGAGCCCAGCGGTGGATTTTTTTTTCCGAAACACGCTTGACCGAAAAAAAAAGTCGACTAATGTGCCGCTTCCCGAGGCGACGCTGGCTCGAAAGAGCAGCGCCCCCGACCCGGCGCCGTCCCGCCCCGAGCGTACCGAACGAGGTGCGCGAAGGAGGGACCCGCCAGCCGCCCACCGCGGTGGTCGAGGGCAGAAAAAAGCGAAGCCGAGGGAACGAAAGTGGTTGACGAAAGTAAGTAGTCCCCACTAGAGTAACCGCCCCCGTGACAGAAAACGGGGGAGCACGACGCGGATGGCCGCACGTGCCTCGGTCCTTGAAAACTGGGTTGTACGTAGTTGCCTCGGCGCCGAGCCAACGCCCCTCACGAGGCGTAGGCCCGCGCGACCGAGGATGACGCGTGGTCCTGGCGCGCACCGCCAGCCGCCGCCGCGAAAGCGGAGGCAGCCGGCAGAGCGCGCCGAACCGTCAGAAGAAACATTTACGAGCCTTCGCCTTCCAGCGTCCCGACGTCTTAGCCACGAAGGGAACCAACGCCGGGGGCGGATCGACTCTCGGCGGCTTCGGCCGTCGATCCAGATTTAACTGGAGAGTTTGATCCTGGCTCAGAACGAACGTTAGCGGCGCGCCTAACACATGCAAGTCGAGCGAGAAAGGGCTTCGGCCCCGGTACAGCGGCGCACGGGTGAGTAACGCGTAGGTAATCTGCCCCTCGGCGGGGGATAACCTTCCGAAAGGAGGGCTAATACCGCATGAGACCACGGCCTGAAATGGCTGAGGTCAAAGCTGGCCTCTTCATGAAAGCTGGCACCGGAGGATGAGCCTGCGTCCCATCAGCTAGTTGGTAGGGTAACGGCCTACCAAGGCGAAGACGGGTAGCTGGTCTGAGAGGATGATCAGCCACACTGGAACTGAGACACGGTCCAGACTCCTACGGGAGGCAGCAGTGGGGAATCTTGCGCAATGGGCGAAATGCCTGACGCAGCGACGCCGCGTGAGCGATGAAGGCCTTAGGGTTGTAAAGCTCTGTGGAGAGGGACGTATAAGCACGAGCGAATACCTCGTGTGATGACGGTACCTTTTTAGCAAGCACCGGCTAACTCTGTGCCAGCAGCCGCGGTAAGACAGAGGGTGCAAACGTTGTTCGGAATTACTGGGCGTAAAGCGCGTGTAGGCTGTTGCGAAAGTCGGGTGTGAAATCCCTGGGCTCAACCCAGGAAGTGCACTCGAAACTACGCGACTTGAGTCTCGGAGAGGGAAGCGGAATTCTGGGTGTAGAGGTGAAATTCGTAGATATCCAGAGGAACACCAGTGGCGAAGGCGGCTTCCTGGACGATCACTGACGCTGAGACGCGAAAGCGTGGGGAGCAAACAGGATTAGATACCCTGGTAGTCCACGCCGTAAACGATGGGTGCTAGGTGTCGCGGGCTTTGACCCCTGCGGTG
>JADLAB010000517.1 GCA_020848455.1 Polyangiaceae bacterium | reverse complement strand
TCTTGCGCCACGCCTGGCCGCTCAACGTGCGCGAGCTCGACCGCGCCCTCGCGGCGGCGCTCGCCCTCGCGGGGGGCGAGCCGATCGGTCTCGAGCACCTGCCCGCCGAGCTCGGGGCCGCCCGGGACGTGGCCCGCGCCGAGCGCCCGCTGCCGCGGCCGCGCGCCCACCCGAGCGGGGCGAGCGGGGTCGCCGGCGCCGAGGACGCGGCGCTCCGCGACCGGCTCGTCGCCGCGCTCGAGCTCCATGCCGGCAACGTGTCGGCCGTCGCGCGCGAGCTCGGCAAGGCGCGCATGCAGGTCCAGCGCTGGCTGCGCCGCTTCCACCTCGATCCGGAGCGCTACCGGTAGGCGTCGCGCGCGACGCGCTGCCCGGGTGCCACCGCGCCCTGCCCCGGGTGCCACCGCGCCCTGCCTGGGTGCCACCGCGCACGGCCACCGGTGCAACCGCGCCCGGCCCCGGGTGCAACCGGTGCAACGGGTGCAACCGCGCGTGTTGCACCCGCAAGTGCCCGGCATCACGGGGCGCAAGGCTGGCACGGTGGCTGCTCTTCGCACCGGCGGAGGCTGCCATGGAAACGAAGTCGCTCTACGCCGCCATGCTCGCCGTGATGGGGCTGTTCGTGGCGCTCGGCGTGGGGACGCTGTCGGCGCTCGCCCGCTTCGAGCTACCCGGTGCCGCGGTCGTGGTCCGGCCCGCGACCGACGACGCGGTCGAGGTGACCCCGGACCGCGCCGCGGTCTACGGCCCGACGCTGCCCGTCGAGATCGAGCTCCCCGCGCCCGCAGGCGGGCGCGCGACCCCGCTGCCCCCCCGCGCGCGCTGAGCGCCGCGCTGAGCCCACGGGCTCAGAGCCTGAGCAGGAATCGGTGTGCGACCCGGTCGGGGTTGAGCTTCGGGCTCTGGACCCCCTTGCGCCCTTCGTTTTCGACCGCGAACGACGAGAGCCCCCGACATGGACCACCCCCTCTCCCCTCGGGAGAGGGGGCCGGGGGGTGAGGGTAATACTTAGGTCCGGATGCCGCTCTCAGTACGCCTCGGGCACGAAGGTCTGGTCGCTGATGGGCGGACGCACGTAGCCCTTCACGTCCTTGCGCGGCGGCAAGGCGATGGGCTGCGGCGTGAGGTCCTCGTAGGGGACCTTGCTGAGCAGGTGGTGGATGCAGTTCAGGCGCGCGCGGCGCTTGTTGTCGGCGTCCACCACGTACCAGGGCGCCTGCTTGATGTCGGTGAAGGCGAACATCTCGTCCTTCGCCTTCGAGTACTCGACCCAGCGGGTGCGCGACTCGAGGTCCATCGGCGAGAGCTTCCAGCGCTTGGTCGGGTCCTGGATGCGCCCCTGGAAGCGCCGCTCCTGCTCCTCGTCGCTCACCGAGAACCAGTACTTGATGACCTGGATGCCCGAGCGCACGAGCATGCGCTCGAACTCGGGGCAGCTGCGCAGGAACTCGCGGTACTCCTCCTCGGTGCAGAAGCCCATCACGCGCTCGACGCCCGCGCGGTTGTACCAGGAGCGATCGAACAGCACCATCTCGCCCGCCGCGGGCAGGTGCGGGACGTAGCGCTGGAAGTACCACTGCGTCTTCTCGCGCTCGGTCGGCGCGACGAGCGCGACCACGCGGCAGGTGCGCGGGTTCAGGGTCTGGGTGATGCGCTTGATGACCCCGCCCTTGCCCGCCGCGTCGCGCCCCTCGAAGATGAGCACGATCTTGAGGCCCTTCAGCTTCACCCACTCCTGAAGCTTCACGAGCTCGATCTGCAACCGGATGAGCTCCGAGTTGTAGAACTTCTTGTGCAGGATGCGCTCGGGCTCGGGGGCGTGCGCCTTCGGCTCCTCCTTGCCTTTCGGCGCGGGCTCGCCCTCCGCCTCGCGGGCCGCGACCTCGCCGTGATGCGCCACGCGCGCCTGCGCCGCCTCCGCCCGCCAGTCCGGCTTGCTCGCCGCGGCTGCGCCCCCCTTCTTGTTCTTGCCCTTGGCCTTCGCTTCGCCCTGCTTCGACTTCTTGTTCTTGCCCATGGACGTCGTGCCCGATGCTACACGACCCGCACGGGGACCTCACCGTGAACGGCGCGCCGGTGGCCAACCGTCAGGGGCGATCGCTCGGCGGCGCGGGCGGCCCGGTCACGACGCGGCTCTCCGCAGCCACCGCCTGCTCGCCCGCCTCGGCACTGGCGGTGGCGCGCGGCGTGCGCTTCGCCTCGTCGCCGGCGCCGTCGGCCCGGGCCTCGAGCACGCGGTCCTTGTCCTTCAGGGCCTGCGCCGCCACCACCATGCCCGGGAACGCCAGGACGACGAGCGCCGTGAAGACGGCGAGGAGCACGCGGGCTAGGCGACGCAGGAGGAGCACTCCCTACATTATGGGGTCGGGGCTCGAGACCGCAAGGCTCGCGCGCGCGTCGGCCCGCGGACTCAGGGCGCCGCGCGCCTGCGCCGGACGACGAGCGCCAGCGCGAGGCCGAGCACCGCGACCGCGGCGCCTCCCCCGGTCGCGCGGCCGGGCAGCGCACACCCGCAGCCCGAGGCGCTCTCGGGATCGGCGGGGTTGCCCACCCCCGCCCCACCGGTCGCGCCCGAGCCGGCGCCCGCCCCACCCTGGCCACCGACGGCCGCACCGCCCTGGCCACCGAGGCCCGCGCCCCCACCCGCCCCGCCGAAGCCGCCGTTGCCGTCGTCGGGCAAGGCCTCGCACGGGCCGTCGACGAACTCGGCCGCGACCGTCTCCTGGGCTGCGCCGCTCTCGAAGGTCGCGGTCACGGTCACGTCGACCGTGCCCGCCTGGAGCGAGCTCGTGTCGAGCTCGGCCTCGAACAGCGAGCCCGTGCCCGGCACGAGCGCCATCGGCACGGCGGGCAGGCCCGCCGCCTGCACCGTGACCTCGGTCGGGGCCTCGGGCGCGAACACGACCGCCCGGAACGGGTTGTCGGGCCTGTCCTTGCAGACCGTGTACGCGTAGGGGTTGGCCTCGCCGTTCAGCAGGGTCGTGCTGACGGGCGTCGTCACGACGACGAGCGGCCACGGCGCGGTGACGTCCGTCGCGCGGTGGATGAAGGCGTTGTGGTCGACGATGCCGACCGCGATGTTGGCGGTGTCCTGCTTGCCGAGGCTCCCGACCTCGTGGACGACGACGCTGCCGCCGGCCTCGGTGTACGCGTCGTAGTCGTGCACGTGGCCGTGCAGGTAGAAGGCGCCGCCGTTCGTCTGGATGGCGTCGACGACCTGGGCCGCGTTGTCGGGCTGCGTGAGGCGGTGATGGCCGAGCACGAACGACAGCTCGCCCGACGCGTGGCTCGCGAGCCCGGCCTCGAGCGCGGCGATCTCGTCGGCGGTGAAGGCCGGCTGCTCGACGAAGGGCCCGCTGCCGTTGCCGGCGCTGTTCAGGCCGAAGAAGAAGTACGTGCCGACGGGCGTCTGCACCTCCCACGAGGTGTAGAGCGCCTGGTTGTGCTGCCCCTGCAGCGAGTTGGCGAGGTAGAAGCCGAGGCCCGTGTCGCCGTAGCCGTCGTGGTTGCCCGGCAGATCGAAGAAGAAGTCGGCCGTCATGCCGGCCTGTCCGTAGATCTGCTTGAAGGCGTCCCATTGCCCCTGATCCTGGCCGGCCGCGGGCACGCCGAACTTCGACCCGTCCGTGAGGTCGCCGGTCACCGCCACGAAGCGCGGTGCGATGATCGACACGGCCTCGCCGAGCGCGCGCTCGAGGTGCGGCGTCGCGTTCGGGCCCTCGATGGCGTTCGCACCGATGTGCGTGTCCGACAGGTGCATGAACCAGAACACGCCCGCGGTGCCGCGGCCGTGGTGCGCGCTCTCGGGTCCCCCGGCGAGCGCGGAGCTGCTCGCGCCGACGAGCGCGAGCGCGAGCGAGGCGGAGCACGGCAGACGAAGCATGGGGCCTCCTCCTGGCGAAGCATGCCGACGGGCGGCCGGTGGCCCGGTCCAGTGCGTGCGTCGGTGCCCCCAGTATACGCGATACGCTGTACCCGCCGCGCCGGAGTTGGCCCCGCCGCACGCCGCGGGGCTACCCTTTTCGAGCGTGCTCCTCGGCTGCGCCCGCCCCTGCCTCCTCTTGCTCACGGTCGCTGCCTGCAGCGACCGGGACGGGAGCCCCCCGCCCGGCGCCGGTCCTCACGCGCGGCTCGCCGCCCCACCGGGCGATCCGGCGAGCTGGCCGACGCGCCGGCCCGAGGCGCTGCCGCTCGAGGGTCGCGCGCCCGGCGAGCCCGTGCGCGTGTACCTCGACGCCGGGCACGGCGCGCCGGACAACGCCGGCAACCTCTCCTGCTACTGCCGGCTCGAAGAGGACTTCACGGCGAGCCTCGCCGACGATGTCGCGCTCGAGCTCGAGGCGACGGGTCGCTTCGCGGTCGTGCCGAGCCGCGTCGCGGGGGAGATCGTCGGCTACGCCGAGCGCGTCGCCGCCGCCGAGATGACGGGCGCCGAGGCCTTCGTGAGCCTGCACTCGGACGTGCGGGGCCGCACCGAGAGCTGGTCGCCGTTCCCGGGCGCGAGCTGCCCGCAGAGCCTGGAAGCGCCGGGCTTCGGGGTCTTCTACTCGGACGAGGGCGCGCCCGAGCTCGCCCTGCGCCGTCGCGCGCTCGCGCTCGCGGTCGCCGAGGCGATGCGCGCGGCGGGCTTTCTGCCCTACGGCGGGGCCGACTACGGCGCGGACTACCTCGGCCCGACGCCCGGGGACGGCGTGTTCGTCGACCGGCACGAGCTCGACAAGCGCATCTACGTGCTCCGCGCCCCCGAGATGCCGGCCGTGCTCGTCGAGACCCACAACGCCCACGACCCGCGCGAGGCCGTCGCCTGGGACGAGCCCGCCGTCCGGCGCGCCTTCGCGCTCGCGCTCGGCCACGGGCTCGAGCGAGCGCTGCGCTAGGCGGCACCGCTGCCCCGCGTCCGGCGACCGCGGGCGTGTGCCACAGTGCGCCGCGCCCGTGCCAAGAGGCCCGGTCCGCCCTGGGACACGCGCTGCAACGGCTCATGATTCAACATACTTGCAGCACACACGACGACTGGCACGTCGGCTGCAACAGAGGCGGCCATGAAACTCGAACTCCGCATCGGTTTGCTCGTGGGCATGGCCGTCGTCTCGACGGCGGCCGCGGCCGGCTGCAGGGGCGCAGACGGCGGCTTCATCTCCGACGACCCCACGGGTGGATCGGGCGCTTCCTTCAACGGCGGCACCGACACCACGACCTCCACCCAGACCGGCCAGGGCGGCTCGGGCACGGGCGGGTCCGCGCAAGGCGGCGAAGATCCGGCGCGCCTCATCGCCGAGGCCGACATCGTCCAGCTCGACGGCGGGCGGCTCTACGCGCTCAGCCAGTACAGTGGCCTGTCGATCATCGACGTGTCGCAGCCGGACCAGCTGCGCATCCTCGGGCGCAAGGCCCTGCCCGGCACCCCCTTCGAGATGTACCTGAAGGACGGCGTGCTCTACGCGATGTTCGGCGGCTGGGGCCACTACGTCGAGACCGCCAACAGCTGGCAATGGGTGCAGACGAGCCACCTCGAGGCGCTCGACGTGAGCGACCCCGCCCTCGTGACCTCGCGCGGCTCGTTCGACATGCCGGGCACGATCGCCGACTCGCGCATGGTGGGCGACGTCGTCTACGTCGTCACCTTCGAGGACGGCTGGTGCTGGG
The DNA here is from genome assembly GCA_020848455.1 of Polyangiaceae bacterium. GTDB lineage: Bacteria > Myxococcota_A > Polyangia > Polyangiales > Polyangiaceae > JACRDA01. The sequence goes on along the minus strand of JADLAB010000517.1, from coordinate 2,454 downwards.
AGTGCCAGAACACCCCGAACACGACCGTCACCTCGATCTCGGTCGTGAGCCCGGAGAGCATCGCGCTCGTCGATCAGCTCAGCTTCGACGATCTGCTCGACCCCTACAGCTACTCCTGGCACCGCAGCATCTCGGTCACCACCGACCGCATGTACGTCGCGGGCGTCGACTGGAGCGACGGCCTCGGCAGCACGACCACGGTGCAGGTGGTCGACATCTCCGACCCCGGCGGCGCGCTCACGCTCGGCACGACGGTGCAGGTGGCCGGCCAGATCCAGAGCCGCTGGCAGATGGACGAGCTCGACGGCGTGCTGCGCGTCATCAGCCAGCCCTGGGACACGAGCGTGTACCCGCGCGTCGAGACCTTCACGGTCGCCTCGTCCTTCGACATCGCGCCGCTCGGCGCCGCGCCCATCGTGACGCCCGTGCCCGAGTCCCTGCGCACCGTGCGCTTCGACGGCACGCGCGCCTACGCGATCACGGCCGTGCAGACCGACCCGCTCTTCACGATCGACCTCACCGACCCCGCGCTGCCGACCCAGGTGGGCGAGCTCGAGATGCCGGGCTGGGTCTATCACATCGAGCCGCGCGGCGACCGGCTGCTCGCGCTCGGCTTCGACAACGCCGACCCCGAGGGCTCGCTCAACGTCTCGCTCTTCGACGTGAGCGATCTCGCCGCGCCCGCGCTCCTGCGGCGCGTCGCCTTCGGCGGCGACTGGTCGCAGATGGCCGAGGACCAGGACCGCATCCACAAGGCCTTCAAGATCCTGCCCGACCTCGGCCTCTTGCTCGTGCCGTACTCGGCCTGGCACTACGACAACTACGGCTGCAATGGGTACGACAGCGGCATCCAGCTCATCGACTGGGTGCACGACGACCTCGTGCGCCGCGGCGTCGCCCCGATGCGCGGCGAGGCGCGCCGCGCCTTCGTCGTCGGCGACCGGCTCTTCGGCATGAGCGACGAGCAGGTGCGCGCCTTCGACATCACGAATCGCGACGCCCCAGAAAAGAAGGCCGAGCTCGCGCTCTCGAGCCACGTGAGCCAGACGCTCGTGCACGGCGACGTCGTGGCGCGCCTCGCGGCCGACTGGTGGACGAGCGAGCCGCGCCTCGAGCTCGTGCCGGCCGCCGACCCGACCCGCATCGAGCCGCTCGGCGGCGTCGATCTCGGCGCCATGCTGGCGAGCGCGGAGAACGACCTGAGCTGCTACTACTGGAGCAGCTGGCAGGTCCGCATGTTCGCTCACGGCGACGAGCTCTACCTCGTGTGGCCGTCGTGGAACGGCTCGGTGGCGCGTGTCGCGGTCGTCGACATCGCCGACCCGGCGGCGCCGCAGGTCGCGAGCTACATGGACGTGCCCGTCGACGTGTACAGCTACGGCGGCTACTACTGGGGCTACGCGCGCTACCTCGCCGCGGCGGGCGAGCCCGTCGTGCAGCTCGGCTCGAGCCTCGCGTTCCTCAGCGTGGACTGGCCGCTCGACGAGTGGGGCTACCCGGTCCCGGACTACACGGTGGGCGCCACCCACGGCGCGAGCGTGCGCGTGCTCGATCTGTCGAACGCCGCGGCCCCGCGGGTCGCCTCCACCGTGGCCCTGCCCGAGGGCGGCGGCCACACGGGCCTCGTCGTCCACGGCACCGAGGTGCTCTCGACGCACTGGGAGCCCGTCGCGGACCAGCCCGGCAAGGTGCGCTTCTACCTCGACCGGCTCGACCTCGCGAGCCCCGACGCCCCCGCGGCCGGCGCGCCCATCAACGTGCCCGGCTCGCTCGTCGCCTTCGACCTGCCCTCGCAGAACCTGCTCACCGTCGACTACGAGCGCGAGACCCTCCACGGCGTGACGAGCCCCGTCTGCGCCGAGACCTTCGGGTGGCAGGGCGAGTTCGAGCCCTACGACCCCGAGTGGTGGAATCACGGCGAGGCCTGGGACGTGGTGCTCGGCTCGTGCACGTACCTCCACCGCAAGCTGCGCCTCTGCCACGTCGACTTCGCGAACGAGGACGCGAGCCTGCTCGACGAGGAGGCGCTGCCGGACCGCACCTCGCTCGGCCGCTGGCTGGTCGGCGACGACCGCGTCTTCACCACGGTCGACGACGGCTACTGGTACTATTACGACGGTTATGGCAGCACGAGCGCCATCTGGACGATCGGCGGGCTCCGCTCCGGCGACCTCCAGATCGTGACGAGCCCGCTCGACGAGGTGTGGTGGGCGTCGCCGGCCGCCGCGAGCGGCAAGCGCCTGGTGGCCGTCAACTACCCGGGCTCGATCATCAGCGTCGACACGACCGACCTCGGCAACCTCGTCGTGAAGAAGTACGAGGACGTGCCCTGGTACAGCCACAGCGTGGAGATCGCGGGCGACACCGCGCTCCTGTCCGAGGGCCCGTACGGCGTCTACGCCGTCGAGCTCGACTGACGGGCGCACGCCGCGCGCGCGCACGAGCATTCGCCCC
>JADLAB010000516.1 GCA_020848455.1 Polyangiaceae bacterium | reverse complement strand
GCCCGTGCGGCGGTAGACCTAGAGCACGAGCCCATCGGTCATCTCGAACACCTGATGGTTCCGGCGATCCCGGCTCATGGCGCGACCCACTGTAGCCTGAAGCCGGTAGCCCGAAGCCACGAGTGTTGCGCCCGAAAGGGCGAAACACGAGTCTGAGCGGGGCCTAGTCCGGGCAGGGGTCCTGCACGCAGTAGTTGTAGTCGCTCAGGCAGCCGCCCGCGCTCTCGGCGCTCCAGCAGGCCCCGCAGGCGCCGTTCGTGCCGGAGCCGGTGCAGGTGAGGGCGCACTCCGCGCTGCACGCGTTGCAGAGGCAGTCGAAGAGCGTGTTGAGCGCGTCCTCGGTCGGCCCGGCCCCGCCCGCGCCACCCAGCCCGCAGAAGTCGGGCGGGGTCGGGCAGACGCCGTCGCCCGCGATGCACAGGGCGAGGTAGTCCCCGCAGGTGTTGCACGAGCACGCCGCGCCGCCCGCACCCCCGGTGCCGCCGGTCGACGTGCTGCTCGTCGTGCTGCCCGTCGTGGTCGTGGTCGTCGTCGTCGTCGTGTTGTTGTTGCTGGTCTCGTCCTTCTTGCACGCGCCCGGCAACAGCGCGACGCCCAGCAACGCAGCCCCTGCGATCAGGAACGATCGATTCATCCCATACCTCCGGCGGTGGCCTCTGCCGAGGCCGAGCTCGATCCGAAACCCCGAGCTCGCTCGTCCTCGTGGCGACGCGCTCGTCTCGGGCCGAACGAAGCGACGGCCGGCACCCTGGGGTACCGGCCGTCCGATGGCGCGCGCTGCGCCCTCAGTGGCTCGACCTCAGTCCGTGCAGGGGTCGGCGAAGCAAGCGCCGGCCTCGGTCGCACAGGCCCCGCCGAGCGCGCCCGCCAGGCACGCCGTGCAGCCGGCCTCGTCGGCGGCCGCCGGGCCACCGCCCGCGCCGTCCCAGCAGGTCGTCATGCAGATCTCGGCGCAGATGTGCGGGGTGCCGGCCACGGGATCGTCGGCCAGGCAGGTGCAGGTCCGCATCGTGATGAGCGCGGTCTGCGAGGCGCTCGCGCCACCCGCGCCGCCGGCGCCGCAGATCGTCGAGGTGTCGGGGCAGCCGTTGGCTCCCTGACACGCGGTCACGTACGAACCGCAGGTCTCGCACGAGCAGCCGATGGTGCTATCGGTGCCGCCGGTGCCGCCGGTCGACGTGCTGCTCGTCGTGCTGCTCGTCGTGGTCGTCGTGGTCGGCGTGACCGTGGTCTCGTCCTTCTTGCATGCCGCAGGAATCGAAGCCACGCCCACGAGGGCCACCAAAGCGAACGAATACTTGTGATTCATGAACTATCCTCCAGAGAACACGCGCGTTCGATCCCGGCTCGAAGCGCAGGCTGCCGGCCTGTCGGTTGCCGACGCGCCCGGCCTCTTTGCCGCGGCGCCGCCCCTCGCACACGGGCTGTGAGGGGCTCTCGCGCCCTCCGGGGGGCGACGGTTCACTCAGACCCTTGCCTGAATTGCGCTCTTTATCACCACGGAGCTCCGGCGCGAAGGGGGAATTACCCTTCGCGAGAGCTCCCGAGCCTTACCGGCGAGCCGTCTCGCCGGGCAAAAAAGCTGCGATCGTCGTCGCGTGTTAAGCAACATTCGCGCTCGCGCGCCGCGGACCATCCGCGGGCGCCCGGCCGAACTCCACGAGTGTGACCGACCCCGGGCCGCGCGGCAACTCGCCCGCTTGCGGCGCGCGCGAGGCCTGCCCTTTTGACTTTCCCTTTTCCGGCCGCGAGCTATATTGCGCGCCCCTCCGTTCCCGGGCTCTGCCCGCGGCGGGGCGAGGTCCACCGCGCTCTCGCGGTGGCGACGCCAAGTGGTTGGCAGCCTGCGAGCTGCCTCGGTCCGCCGCGCTCCGGACCGGCCCTCCCGCGGGAGCCACGGCGCGCTCGACGCTTCGCCGGGACCCCCAACCGAGCGCTCAAGGTGGCGACATGAATCGGAATCTCGGCATCATCGGCAAGAAGGTCGGCGTCACGCAGCTGTTCGGCGACGACGGCAACGTCACGTCGTGCACCGTCGTCCAGTCCGACAGCGTGGTGGTCGGCAAGCGCACGGCGGACAAGGACGGCTACACGGCCCTCGTCGTCGGCTCCGGCGAGCGCAAGGAGAAGCACACCCGCAAGCCGCAGCTCGGCGCGGCCAAGAAGGCGGGCGTCACGCCGAAGCGCATCCTGCGCGAGCTGCGCTGCAGCGCGGAGGATCTCGGCAAGTACGAGGTCGGTCAGACGATCAAGGTCGAGGACCTGTTCGAGGTGGGTCAGCTCGTCGACGTGCAGAGCCTGTCGCGCGGCCGCGGCTTCCAGGGCGTCATCAAGCGCCACAACTTCGCCGGCTCGGTCACGACGCACGGCACCCACGAGTACCGCCGCCACGGCGGCTCGCTCGGCACCAACATGACCCCGGGCCGCGTGGTCCTCGGCCGCAAGATGGCCGGTCAGATGGGCAACGTGAAGGTGACCGTGCAGAACCTGCGCGTGGTGAAGGTCGTGCCGGAGCAGCAGCTCGTGCTGCTCGACGGCGGCGTGCCCGGCGCGCCGAACACGATCGTGCGGCTGCTCGGCGCCATCAAGCGCCCGAACGCCGGCAAGCCCAAGAAGGCGGACTGAGCGCACGAACGCGCCGCCCGCGCGGCCGCGTCCGTACTAGTCTCGCGCCGCCGTGTCGTCGCGACGCCAGAACCCGTACCGGGGGGCCGACGCCCGCACCCGGGCCGCCAAGGCCGCCGGCTTTCCGGCGCGGAGCGTGTTCAAGCTCGAGGAGATCGACCGGCGCATCGGTCTGCTCCGCGCGGGGATGCGCGTGCTCGATCTCGGCGCGGCGCCCGGGAGCTGGTCGCTCTACGCCTCGCAGCGGCTGGGCCACGGGGGCAAGCTCGTCTCCGTGGACCTCGCGCCCCTCACGGTGGCGCTCGGTCCGCACGCCGAGGTGCTCGAGGCCGACGCCTTCGCGCCCGAGACGGCGGCCGAGCTCGCGCGGCGCGGTCCCTTCGACGTCGTGCTCTCGGACATGGCTCCGAGCACGAGCGGCGATCGGTTCACGGATCAGACGCGAAGCTTCGATCTGTTCTGCCGGGCGCTCGAGCTGGCGGTGAGCCTGCTCCGACCGGGCGGCGCCTTCGTCGGCAAGATCTTCATGGGCGGCGACTTCGACGCGGCACGCGCCAAGGTGCGTGCCGCCTTCGACGGGGTCCGCGTCATCCGCCCCGAGGCGACCCGCCAGCACAGCTACGAGATCTTCCTCGTGGGCACGGGCTTCTGCCCCCGCCCCGCACCGGAGCCGGCCGAGCCGGCGCCCGCCTAGAACGCGTTGTGCCCGGTGAGCGCCTGGCCGAGCACGAGGGTGTGCACCTCGTGCGTGCCCTCGTAGGTGAACACGCTCTCGAGGTTCAGCATGTGCCGGATGACCGGGTAGTCGAGCAGGATGCCGTTCGCGCCGAGGCAGCTGCGCGCGCTGCGCGCGATGTCGAGCGCGGCGGCCACGTTGTTGCGCTTGCAGAGCGACACCTGCGTCGGGCTGATGCCGCCCGCGTCCTTCAGCCGCCCGTAGTGCAGGGCCATGATCTGGCCCTTGGCGATCTCGCTCGCCATCTCGGCGATCTTCTGCTGCGTGAGCTGCTTCGTCGCGATGGGCACGCCGAACTGCACGCGCGTGTTGGTGTAGTCGATGACCGAGTCGAAGCAGGCGCGCGCCGCGCCGAGCACGCCCCACGCGATGCCGAAGCGCGCCTGGGTGAGGCACGACAGCGGGCCGCGCATGCCGACGACGCCCGGCAGCACGTTCGCCTCGGGCACGCGCACGTCGGAGAGGACGATCTCCCCGGTGGCGCTCGCGCGCAGGCTCATCTTGCCGTGGGTGGTCGGCGTCTCGAGGCCGGGCATGCCGCGCTCGACGATGAAGCCCCGCACGCTCTCGGAGCCGCCGTCGTCGGTCTTGGCCCACACGACCGCGAGATCGGCGAAGGGCGCGTTCGTGATCCACATCTTGGCGCCCGAGACCAGCCAGTCCTTGCCGTCGCGGCGCGCGCGCGTCTTCATCGACGACGGGTCGCTGCCGCTGTCCGGCTCCGTCAGGCCGAAGCAGCCGATCTTCTTGCCCGCGGCCATGAGCGGCAAGAAGCGCTGCTTCTGCTCCTCCGAGCCGTACTTCCAGATGGGCCACATGACGAGCGAGCCCTGCACGCTCGCGAAGCTCCGCAGCCCGCTGTCGCCGTACTCGAGCTCCGCGAGCGCGAGGCCGTAGGCGACGCTGTTCATGCCCGCACAGCCGTAGCCCTCGAGCGAGGCGCCGAGCAGGCCCATGTCGGCGATCGCGGGGATGAGATCGCTCGGGAACTGCTCCTTGCCGAACAGCTCGCCCGCGCGCGGCAGGTAGCGCTCGCGTACGAAGCGCCGCACCGTGTCGCGGATCATGCGTTCTTCTTCGGTGAGGAGCCCATCGATGGCGATGAGCGCGTCGAGCGAGAGCGGCCCTTGGGACATGGTCCCGTAGCTAGTCCTTCCGCCCGCGGCGTGGAAGGGCAGAGCGCCAGGGGTCGGGAAGTCATCCGTTGTCAGTTGGCGGCCCCGGAGTCGGGGAGGGACGCGTCGGCGCGGCGGCTCGGGAAGTCATCAGTTGTCAGTTGTCAGTTGTCAGCCCCGGAGTCGGGGGAGGACGCGTCGGCGCGGCGGCTCGGGAAGTCATCAGTTGTCAGTTGTCAGTTGGCGGCCCCGGAGTCGGAGAGGGACGCGTCGGCGCGGTGGCTCGGGAAGTCGTCAGTTGTCAGTTGTCAGCCCCGGAGTCGGAGAGGGACGCGTCGACTCGGCCCGCTGGTCCTCTGGGCTGAGAACTGAAAACTGACGACTGACCGCTTGAAACAGCTGTAAGCCCCGGAGTCGGGGGAGGGACGCGTCGACTCGGCCCGCAGGTCCTCTGGGCTGAGAACTGAAAACTGACGACTGACGGCTTCTTCAGGGGTGGATGTACACGATGGTGCCGCCCTTGAGGCTCATCGCGGCGTGCCAGCCCTCGGGCACGCCCGGGGTCGTCCAGCCGAAGAGCCAGGCGGCGTCGATCGGCGCGAGGTTCACGCAGCCGTGGCTGCGGGCGCGCCCGAAGTCGTCGTGCCAGT
>JADLAB010000515.1 GCA_020848455.1 Polyangiaceae bacterium | reverse complement strand
GTTGATCGCCGGCCACTCGATGATCATCGGGTTGAGCGGGTCCTTGGCGACCTTGCAGCTCGTCACCTGGTCCTCGGCGTCCTCGATCGACGGCCGGTTGGTGATGAGGTTCGTGTTCGGGCAGCCGGTCAAGGCGGCCGTGGCGACGACCGCGAGCCCGGCGAGGGGTGCGAGCGAGCGATGTGGCGCGACGTTCATGGCGATTCCTCGAGCAGGAAATCGACCGCCTGGCGCACGACGCTCACCATGTCGCGCTCCTTGTCTTCGCCGCCGATGACCAGGCGCAGCTTGCCCTTGCGGTCGAAGACGAAGCTGCGCGGGATGTCGGTCACGAGGAAGGCGCCGCGCACGCTCGACGACGTGTCGTCGAGCAGGTTCGGGTAGTGCACGCCGAGCTTCTTCAGCGTCTCGTCGACGAGCCCGGGGTTGTCGTCGACCGCGACGCCCACGACGGTGAGGCCCGCGCCCTTCTTGTCCTGGTACAGGTCCTCGAGGCCCGGCATCGCGGCGATGCACGGCTTGCACGAGGTGCCCCAGAAGTCGACCACGGTCACGCGCCCGCGCTCGGGGAAGGCGACGAGCGTGCCGTCGAGCGCGGCGGCGCTCTGGACCTCCCCCGGCTTGCCGAGCAGATCGTGCGGCGCGGATGGGGGCAGCTGCGCGCTGCAGCCCACCGACGCGAGAACGGCGACCAGGGCGAGGGCCCCAGATGTAGACGAATGTAAGACGGCGGTCACGATTCGACCTATGGCACGGGTGAAGATGCGCGGAAAGGGTGTGCGCGGAGCCGATCGCGTCACGACATGACGGCGATCACGGGACATACGGGGGATCCGGAGGCGGCGGGGGCGGCGGCGGCGGAGGGCCGCTCGTCTCGGTGCGGACGAGGTCCGTGTCGCCGGAGCCGCCCCAGTTGTTCGTCCAGTGGGTCTTGAGCGCTGCCGCCGTCACGCCCAGGGCCTCGTGGCTCACGGTGTAGCCGGTCGACGGCACGTAGTAGCTCCAGCGGAGCACGCCCTGCTCGAAGGTGGTGCTCCGCACCTGGAAGACCTCGGTCGAGCCCTCGCGCTCCCACACGGCGACCACGGCGGGGCGACCGTCGGTGAGCGCGACCCGCGTCACGGTACGGTAGGCGGTCGAGGAGTCTTCCCAGTCGCCGGTCAGAAGTCGCACGGCGTTCGCGAGCTCGTCGGCCTTGCGCTGCTCGGGCGTCCGGTAGCTCGCCCGGCAGCGCGCGGCGTAGGCGGTGCCGGACGTGGCAGGCAAGGGCGCTGCCGTCGCCCCCGTCGCCCGGAGCTCGGCCTCGACGAGCTCCGCGAGCAGGTCGCCCGGTGCGGACGGGTCCGGCGCCGTGCCGGCGAGCGTGCGCGCGTCGACGTACGTGCAGTTCAGGAACACGCTCGGCTGCGTCTCGGCACCGACGCGCCGGGCGAGCGCGACATCGAGGGCCACCTTCTGCCTGTCGAGGTCCGCGTCGCGCTCGGCCCGGAAGCGCGCCGGCTCGACGCCCACCTGCGCCGCCCACTCCGCGAAGCTCTCGTGGCCGAGCTCCGACTGATGCTCGAGCGCGAGCGCGACGAACTTGAAGAACGCCGTCGAGCCCGCGAGGCGGAAGATCTCCTGCGCGGCCTCGTGCGCTGGCGCCCCCGGCGACGCGGGGCTCGGCGCCGGGCCCCCGAGGGGGCTCGGCGCCAGGCTGGCAGGATTGTGCTTCCACACGATGCGCAGCTGCTTCGGGCCGAAGCGGCTGCGCAGCGCCGGGAGATCGCGCCCGACGAGGCGCGCGCAGGGCTCGCTCCCGAGGTCGCAGAACACGACGAGCGTGACCGGCGCGTCGCGCTCGCCCCAGCTCGGGTCGCGGCTCGACACCGCGACGGGGGCGTCGTCGCTCCACCCGTAGCTCGTGGGCTCGGGCGGCGGCGCGACGGCGCGGGCGGACGTGCGCGTCCCGAAGTACACCGCGAGCGCGATGCCGAGCGTGAGCGTCGCCGCGCCGCCGACGAGGAGCCACGGCAGGAGGCGCCTGGCGCCGCGGGCGGGGACGTCGGGTGCCGGGGCCTCGGGCGCCCGGAAGAAGGGATCGTGCAGGGGCCGCGAGGGCGGCGCCGGGCCGTCGGGGGTCCCGGTCCCCACGACCGAGCCGACGGAGGGCAAGGTCGCAGGGGTGCCGAGCACCGTCGCGCCGGGCCGCGCGCCGCTCGCGGCCGGGAGCCAGTCGGGCTCGGGGGGCGCGGGTGCCATGATCTCGGTCCCGCCCGACGTGCGCGCGCCGCTCGGCTCGGGCGCAGCCGCGCGCGCCCCGCTCGGCACGGGCGTCGAGGCGCGCGCACCGTCGGCGGCCGCGCCGAAGAGCGCCCGCACCGCCTCGCCCGCGCTCGGAAAGCGCGCGCTCGCGGCGTGCGCGGTGGCGCGGACGAACCAGTCGTCGAAGCCCGCGGGCAGGCTCGCGGCGTGCGCGCCCGCCCGCTCGCTCGGCCTGGCGCGGGGCTCGAGCGCGATCCGAACCACGAGGTCACCGAGCTCGCGGCTGCCCCAGTAGTGGCCGGGCGGCGTGCCGGTCAGCATCTCGTAGCAGATGAGCGAAAGCGCCCACACGTCGGTCGCGGGCGACACCTCGCTCGCGAGGGCGATGCCCCGCTCGGCCGCGAGGCGCCGCACGCTCGCGCCGAGCTGCTCGGGGCTCGCGTACACCGGCGTGCCGATGCTCGTCGCGGTGGTCGTGCCGACGGTCTCGAGCAGCTTGGCGATGCCGAAGTCGAGGATCTTCGCGCACGGTTCGCCGGCGTGGCTGCGGCTCACGATGACGTTGCTGCTCTTCAAGTCGCGGTGCACGACGCCCGCGCGGTGCGCGTGGTCGAGCGCGTCGGCGAGCTGGCGCGCGAGCTCGGCCGCGAGCGGGTGGGGCAGGGCGCCGTGGCGCAGGATGAGCGTGCCGAGCGTGTCGCCCGCGAGCCACTCCATGGCGATGAAGGGCACGCCGATCTTGCGGCCCGTGCCGTCGTCGCGCTCGTCCACGGCCGCGTCGAACACGTCGACGATGTGCGGATGGCTGCCGAGCTGGCCGGCGACGCGCGCCTCGGCCGCGAAGCGCGCGGCGAGATCGGCGGTGCCGACGAGCTCGGGGCGGATGAGCTTCAGGGCGCAGCTTCGCCCCGTGCCGGTGTGTCGGGCGCGGTACACGACGGCCATGCCGCCCCCGGCGAGCTCTGCCTCGACGAGGTAGCGACCGGCGACGAGATCGCCCGCGCGGTACGAGAACAGGGGGCTCGTCACGGCCGCCCAGTATACATGCGGCGCGGGCCCGCGCCCGTGGCGCACGGTTGCGGCGCGCGGGCGGGCGGCTCAGGGCTCGGCGAGGAGCCCCCGGGCGAGATCGACGCCGCTCTCGTCGAGGGTCGCGGCGACCCGCCGCACCGTGCCGTGACGGTCGACGAACACGACCGCGGGCAGCTCGCGCCGCCCGAGCGCGTCGGCGAAGTGGAAGTCCGGATCGAGGTAGACGGGGTGCGGCGGCAGGCCGCCCTCGAGGAAGGCGGTCACGGTCGCGCGGTCCTCGCCGACGTCGAGCCCCACCACCAGCAGATCCGTCGCGGCGTAGATCTTCGCGAGCCGGGCGACGCGCGCGCTCGTCGCGCGGCACGCCGTGCACCAGCTCGCCCAGAGGTCGAGCACGGTCACGCGGCCGCGCACCACGTCCGCGAGGCTCACGCTCGAGCCGTCGAGGCCGACGACCGTCGTGGCCGGCAGCGGCCGGCGCACGTCCTCGGCGCGCGCGCCGGACGTCTTCGCGGGGCCGCTCGTGGGCGTGCAGCCCGCGAGCGCGCCGGCGACGGCGACGGCGACGACGACGACGACGACGACGAGTCGCGCGAGGCCGAGCGCGAGGGATGCGGTGTCAGAAGGAGCGGCCATATCCCAGGGAGACGTAGTCGACGTGCAGACCGTTGTCGCGCTGGTAGCGCAGGTAGCCGAGGTCGAAGCTGTCGGTGTCGCGAACGCTCGCGGGCGCGCGCTCGCGCAGGAACACCAGCCGAAGGCCGCCCTCGCGCGCCACGAGGCGCTCGAGGTCGCTGTCCGACGTGCGCGGCGCGCGCGGCCCGACGGGCTCGACGAGGTAGGGCGTGAAGAACGAGATGCCGCTCTGCACGTGCAGCCGGACGTGCCCGTGCAGGTAGAGCCACGGAACCAGGTACTGATCGACCTCGAGCTCGCCGGTGTGGGCCAGCTGGGCGTCCTCGTCCCAGTAGAAGCGGTAGCTGCCCTTGACGGTCGAGTGGGTCGCCGGCACGTGCTGTGCGATGCGCGCGGAGACGGCGTCGCGGTTGCGGCTCCTCGGGAACAGCTCCGCCGTGCGCACGAGCTCCGGGCGCGGCCAGCCCGGCCGGACCGTGGCGAGCGAGTTCCAGGTGGTCTCGAGCGTGCCCCACTGCTCGGTCGTCCCGATGGTGGCGTCGAGGAGCGTCGTCGGCGACAGCACCTGGGTGAGCGACAGGTTGACGCTGAACGTGGTGCGCGCCGCGAAACCGAGGTCGAAGCCGGTCGGCGTGATGGGGTCGAAGCCGTCGGCGACGAGGAACGCGGCCAGGCGCAGGACGGTGTTGTTCTCGAAGAGGCGCAGCGTCACCGCCGGCCCGGCGTGGATGCTGCGCAACGGCTCCTCGATGTGCAGGCCGTAGCGGAACGCCACGTCCCAGTCGGGGCTCGGCGTGTAGGTCGTGGTGGCGCTGAGCTCCACCGACTCGTTGGAGCGCGACGCGGTGCTCACGACGTCGAGCGCGTCGGGCGAGGCCGCGCTCACGATGTCGAGCGGCGCGAAGATCTCGTGGCTCACCTCGTCGTTCTGGCGCACGCGCACGTACGCCATCGGCTCGAGGACCCAGGCCTTCTCGCTGCCGCGGCCGATGGGGCCGACGCGCGCCCCGTGCCCGCCCGCGGTGAAGGGCTCGGCCTGCGACTGGTAGCCCTGGCCATCTTGCAGGAAGAACGCCACGCGTGCCCGCAGCTCCTCGAGGCGCGGGTACGCGAGCTCGTCGCCGAGGATGGGCGCGTAGCTGCCCTCGGCCACGGCCGCGGCGGGGTCCTCTGCGCGCGCCGTCGCCGTGAGCCCGAGCGCGCCGGCGAACGCGGCGGCCGAGCGGAGCGCGCGCCACGGAGTCACGGTGCCACGGAGCGTGACACGGGGGAGGGGTCGCGCCCTGCCGCCGTGCAGCTCCCGGTGCCTCGGTGTCTCGGTGGTGTGCTGATTCACGTGTTGGGACGGGGCGGCTCGGTCCGAAGGGCTCCTCAATTGGAGCAGCCACAGCCGCCGCCTGCCGGCTCGCCGTTGCCGCCGGCCGCGCCCTCGCGCGCGGTGTGGAGCTTGTCGCGGGCGTGCTCCTCGAGCGGGTCGCTGCCCATGGTCGGGTCGGCGAGGTAGCGGCGCCGGTTCTGCGGCACGACCACGCAGCCGGCGAGCGTCGCGGCGAGCGCCACGAACGCGAGCGCGCGCACGACCGAAGACCGACCGGGGCGGAGGTGCGCCATGCCCCTTCAGCCCGGGTTGCGCGCCCGGATGGCCTGGATGGCCCGCTGCATGTCCTGCGCCTCGGCGGCGCACTGCGCCGGGCAGCTCGCGAGGCTGAGGAAGCCGCAGCCCTTGCTCGCGCCTACGGTGAGGGGCTGGAGGATCGCGACGGCGCGCAGATCGCCGGCGGTCGTCGCCCGCTCGAGCAGGGCCTTCTTGGCCTGACAGCCGATCGCGGCCCGGAGGTCGAGCGCCACCGCGAGGGCCGGCGACGCCTTGGCCCGCACCTCGGGCTGCTTCAAAAGCGCCTCGGCCTTGCTGCGCACCTTCGAGGCCCCGATGGAGAGCTCGTACAGCAGATCGAGCCCCTTCGGGCCCATGCGGTTCGCCATGAGCGCGAGCGCCTTGTCCGCGGCGTCGGGCGGGCCCT
>JADLAB010000514.1 GCA_020848455.1 Polyangiaceae bacterium | reverse complement strand
GCGGCCCTCGAGTGGCGCACGCACGTGCTCATGCCCCCGACCGGCCGACCGACCATCGACCGCTCGGTCTACTACACGGTCGAGGCGAAGCTCGAGGTCCGCGGCTGGCCGGACGGCAAGGAGCAGAGGTCCTTGCCCACGGTCGGCGTGCGCGTCGCGGGCACCCTGCCCCGCCCCGAGGTCGTGCCGGTCGAGGCGACGAGCCGCGGCATCCTCTTTCTCCCGCCCGACGCCCCCGCTCCGCCCGGCGTCGATCTGTCCTCGGCGCAGGCGGGCATCTGGGCGTGGCTCGTGATCGTCTTCGCCGGCTTCGCGGCGACGACCGCGGGCGTGATCCTCTACGCGGACCGCGCCCGCTCGCCCCACCTCGCGATCCTCGCGATCCTCCTCGCCGGCGCCGCCACCCTCGCGCTCGGCCTCGGCGGCATGCTGTGGAAGCTCTTTCGCTGAGCGAGCCGAGCCTGCCGTGGAAGCTCTTCCGCCGAGCGAGCCCCCGCTCCCGCTCCCGCACCCGCGCCCCCTCACGCTCCCGCTCCCCCTCACGCTCCCGCTCCCGCCCCCCCTCACGCTCCCGCACCCGCCCCCGCGGGCGGCCGCCCCGCCCCGTGCTAGGGTCCGCCCGCGCGGCTCGAGCCGCGCCTCGGAGGGCACCATGAGCAAGCACCAGAAGCACCAGCACGGCACGTTCTCCTGGACCGATCTGTCGACGAGCGACGTCGCCGGCGCGAAGAAATTCTACGGCGCCCTCTTCGGCTGGACGTGGAACGACCTGCCGATGGGCCCGGGCATGACGTACACGATGTGCAAGCTCGGGGCGGACGACGCCGCGGCGATGTCGGAGCTCGGCGCCGAGCAGAAGAAGATGGGCATCCCGCCCCACTGGCAGGTGTACTTCACGGTCGAGAACGTCGACGAGGCCACGAAGCGCGTCGCGGCCGCGGGCGGCAGGGTGATGGTCGGGCCGATGGACGTCATGGACGCCGGCCGCATGACGGTGGCGGCCGATCCGACCGGCGCCGTCTTCGCCCTCTGGCAGGCGATGAAGCACCCGGGCGCGACCGTGAAGGGCGAGAACGGCGCCATCTGCTGGGGCGAGGTGCTGACGAGCGACCCCGTCGCGGCCGGGAAGTTCTACGCCGACGTCCTCGGCTGGAAGCTCGACGCGATGGACACGCCCGGCATGCACTACACCGTCTTCAAGGCGGGCACCGAGGGCACGGCCGGCATGATGAAGAAGCCCGACATGATGAAGGACGTGCCCTCGTGCTGGATGACGTACTTCCTCGTCGCGAGCTGCGACGCGACCGTCGCGAAGGCGAGCGAGCTCGGCGGGCGCGTGCTCGTGCCGCCGATGGACATCCCGGACGTCGGGCGCTTCGCGACGCTGATGGATCCGCAGGGCGCGGCCTTCTCGATCCTGCAGCCCCCGCCCGCGAAGTGACGAGCTCCGGGGCAGCGAGCGAGCGCGCCCCCGAGCCCGCCGGGGGCGCGGGGGCGGGCGGGCCCGTGGCCTCTCCGACCGACCAGGCCGGGGAGGCCCGTCGCCTCGGGCGCGGCGGCGTCGCGATCGCCGCCGCGAAGCTCTACTTCATCGCCATCGGCTTCGTGCAGCAGGTGCTGCTGAAGCACGCGCTCGGCCTGCAGGACTACGGGGCCTACGGGCGCGTGCAGAACGTCGGCAACATCGTCTCGAGCCCGATCGTCGCGACGAGCGTGCAGGGCGTGAGCCGCGTGGTGGCCGCGGCCGCGCCGGGCGAGCAGGCCGCCATCGCGCGGCGCGTGCTCGGCTACCACTTTCTCGCCATCGTCCCCATCGGCATCGCGTTCTTCTTCGCGGCGCCGCTCATCACGACCCTGCTCAACGCCGAGCACCTCGAGACGCCGGTGCGCATCATGACCGGGGTCATCGTGCTCTACGGCCTGTACACGCCGCTCGTGGGCGTGCTGAACGGCCTGCGCCGCTTCGGGGCCCAGGCGGCGCTCGACGCGACCTTCGCCACGCTGCGCACGGCGGGGCTCGTCGGAGGCGCCTTCGCGCTCCGGAGCTCGGGGCGCGGCGTCGAGGGCGCGTTCTGGGGCTTCGTCGGCGCCGCCGCCGTGATCACCGCGCTCGCGGCGCCCGTCCTCCGGCTCGTGCGCACGACCCTGCGCACCGACCGGCCGCGGGCCTGGCAGCACCTCAAGTTCGTGGCGCCGCTGCTCGGCGGCCAGCTCGCGCTCGCGCTCCTGTTGCAGGCCGACAACACCCTGCTCGGTCGCTTCGCGGCCGACGCCGCCGGGGCGCTCGGCCAGAGCGAGGACACGGCCGACACGCTCGCCGGGGCGTACCGCGCGGCGCAGCTCTTCTGCAACCTGCCCTACCAGCTGCTGCTCAGCGTGACCTTCGTCCTGTTCCCGCTGCTCGCGTCGGCCAAGGCGCAGGGCGATGCCGCCGGCATCGCGCGCTACGTGCGCACGGGCGTGCGGCTCGGGCTCGTGGTCGCCGGCGCGATGGTCAGCGTCGTGGCCGGAGTCGCGGCGCCGCTCTTGCGCGTCGTGTTCGGCGCCGACACGGCCGAGCTCGCGGGCGAGCCCATGTTCGTGCTCGCGCTCGGGCTCGGGGCCTTCGCGATCTTCGGCATCCTCACGACCGCGCTGACGAGCCTCGGCGGCGAGCGCGAGAGCCTGCTCTGCACGGTGGCCGCGCTCGGGCTCGTCGCGGGCCTGTGCTTCGTGCTCGTGCGGGGGCAGCCCTTCGGGCCGGGCATGCTGATGCGCACGGCCCTGTCGACCGCGGCCGGAGTCCTCGCCGCGACCCTGCTCGCCGCCTGGCTCGTCCTGCGCCGCGCCGGGGCGGTGGTCGCGCCCGCGACGCTCCTGCGCGTGCTCGTCGCCCTCGCGGCGGCGGTCGCGCTCGGCCGGCTCGTCGTCGTGCGGTTGCCGCCCCTCGTCGCGCTCGCCGCGGGGCTCGGGCTCGCGCTCGTGTACCTCGTCGTGCTCGCCCTGTTGCGCGAGGTCGGCCGGGCCGATCTGCGCCTCGTCGCGAGCGTGCTCGGTCGCAAGCGCGCCGGGTGAGCCTCGGCCTCCCTCAGTCCGACCCCGGGTCGGCGGCGTACGGCCAGCCGGGCGCGAGCGCGGCGCGCGCCTCGCGCACCGCCTCGACGACGGAGCTCCAGCACGCGCGGGCGAAGGCGTCGGCGTCCGCGAAGTCGGCCGGACGGACGGTCGGGCGGGCGACGAGGACGGCCTCGACGCCGCGGCGCAGGGGCGGGCGATCGCCGTCGAGCGCGCGGCGCGTGCCGGCGTGACCGAGCGGCACGACCGCGAGGCCGGCGGCGTGGGCGTCGCGCAAGAGGCCGAGCTGCGGCGCGGCGAGGCGGCCGTCCGCGGGGCCGAAGGTGCCCTCCGAAAAGACGATCACCGAGGCGAAGCGCGCCGCCGTGTGGATCGTCTCGACGCGGCTCCGGGCCCGTGACGCCGCCGAGCTCCGGTCGACGGTGGTGCTGCCGGCGTAGATGGCGCCCCAGCCGATCGGCGTGCGCGCGAGGCTCCGCTTCATCACGAAGGGCCGCGGCACGTAGCGACCGACGAGCGGGATGTCGAGCGCCGACTCGTGGTTCGCGACGTAGAGGTACCCGCGAAAGTCGCGTGGCAGGTGGTCGGCGCCGAGCAGGCGCACGCGCAGGCCCGCGAAGGCGAGCGAGTAGCGCGCGAAGAGCCCCACCACCAGGGGCGAGGCCAGCCGCTCGCGCAGCCCGCGCGGCACGAGCAGCAGCCACGCGAGGCTCGACATGTGCGCCGTCGAGACGCCGAGGTAGAGGCCGATGACGGCAGCGCCGAGCGCGCGTCTCGCGGTCGAAGTCGTGCGCGGCGGCCCCATCCCGGTGACCCAGAGCTACCCGCCCCGAAGGCGCACGGCAAGCGCGCGCTCGGGGCTCGGCGAGGCTCGGCGAGGCGCGCAGCGCGCCCCCATCTCGGCTATCGTGCCGCCATGCGCTTGCGCCACCTCTTGCTCGCGTGGTCGCTCGGCCTCGTCCTCTGGTCCGGGCGCGCGCTCGCGCAGCCGGCCGACGCGCCGGTCGTCGTGCTCTACACGATCGGCATGGGCGACGACCCGTTCGAGCGCTTCGGGCACACGACCCTGTGCCTGCGCTACCGGCGCCACGCCGGCGAGAGCCAGTGCTTCGACTTCGGGGCGGCCGACTTCGTGCACGTCGACGAGACGGCGTGGCTCTTCCTGCGCGGGCAGGGCTCCTTCTTCCTCGAGGCCGACCGCGAGCCGCGCATGTTCAACGCCTACAAGGAGGCCGACCGCGACATGTGGCGGCAGGTGCTGCCGCTCACGACCGAGCAGGCCCAGCTGCTCGCGGCGCGCCTGCAGGCCACGCCGACCGGCAAGAAGGCGCGCTACCCCTACCGGCTGCTCGACGACAACTGCGCGACGCGCCTGCGCGACGTGCTCGACGACGTGCTCGAGGGCGACCTCCGCGCCGCCACGGCCGGCAAGCCGGGCGACGGCGTGTCGTACCGCGAGTACGGCCGGCGCGGCTTCGCCGATCTCCTGGTCGGGCTCTGGGTGTTCGACCTCTTCCTCACCGACCACGCCGACCGCGTCCCCGACCGCTGGCAGCAGATGTTCATGCCCGACAAGCTCCGGGACGAGGTCGCAGCGCTCCTCGGGGTCGAGCCCGAGCACGTCCACGCGCGCCGTGGGCCGGCCCTCGGCACCGACCCGGGCCTCGGCGGGCGCCCGTGGTTCGTCGTCCTCGGCCTCGCGCTCGCCGTGCCGCTCGCGCTCGCGCGGCGCTTCGGGCGCCTCGGGCGCACGGCCGTCGTGTGGGCAACCCTGTGGCTCGGCCTGCTCGCCCTCGTCGTGTGGGCCGTCGCCGCGCTCTCGACCTTCCCCGAGCAGCGGCACAACCTGCTCTGCTTCGTGCTCCTGCCGACCGACCTCGCCCTGCCCTTCCTCGGCGAGGCGCTGCGGCGCCGCTATGCGCGGACGCGCCTGCTCGGCCTCGCCATCGTCGCCGTGCTCGCCGCCGCGGGCGTCATGCGCTCGCCGCTCTGGGCCCCGCTCGCCCTCGTGGCGCTGCCGATGCTGGTGCTCGCATTCGTGCGGCCCCGCAAGCGCCCGGTCGCGGCGGCGCCTGCCCCTGCGGTCGGGCGCCGGGCGGCAGCCTGAGCCTCAGCTCCCGACGAGGGCATGCCAGTCGGGGACGACGCGCACGCCCGCCACCTCGGGCGCCTTGCCGGGCAGGCCCGCCCCGCCGATCACGAGCTCGGTCGCCGGCGGCGCTGCGGCGCGGAGGCGGCGGGCGTAGGCGGAGAGCTCCGTGCCGCGGACCGGCGTGAGGACCGACACGCAGATGCGCGCGGGCGCGAAGGCCTGTGCGAAGCGGCACAGCTCCTCGAGCGGCAGGTTCGCGCCGAGGTAGGTCACGCGCCAGCCGGCGAGCGCGAGCCGTACCGACAGGCCGAGCACGCCGAGCTCGTGCGCGTCGCCGGGGAAGGTCACGCAGGCCACGCGTCGGCCGGTCGCCGGCCCGCACCCCACGCGGAGCAGCATCGCGACGAGCTGATCGCGCACGAACGCCGCGGCGAAGTGCTCCTGCGTGACGGACACCTCGCCGCTCGCCCAGCCGTCGCCGACCGCGCGGAGGAGCGGGAAGTACACCTCGTCGATGGCGGCCGCGTAGGGCACCTGCATGAGGCGCTCGACGAGCCGCTCGGCACGCTCGCGATCGAAGGCGACGAGGGCCGCCAGGAGCTCGGCGCGGAGCTCGGCGAAGGCCGTGGCGTCCGAGAGCGCCGGCTCGCGCGCCGAGGGCGCGGGCCCCGCGGCGAGGCGCCGCTTCACGCGCTCGACGGCCTCGCTGATCTTGAGCCCCTCGCCGAGGGCGTGCTTCAGCTGCAGCACGAGCGCCACGTCGGCCTCGCTGTAGAAGCGATAGCCGTTGTCCTTGCGCTCGGGCTCGGGCACGCCGTAGCGGCGCTCCCACGCGACGAGCGTGTTCTTGGGGATGCCGGTGAGCTCCGAGACGGTCTTGATGCGGTACACGGCGCGCCTCAGCGTCCGGCCCCCGCGAGCCCTTCGAGCTCGCGGTGCAGCGTGGGGTCGTGACGGCCCGGGCGCGCCCGGCCGAGCGGTGAAGAGATCCAGACGACGAGAGCCACGGCGAGCCAGCATAGCTTGATCGCCGCCGGAACGACGGTGCGTCCGCGCGTCGGGTCGGCGCCCCGGCCGAGCAGCCGGAGCCCGATGGCGCGGTAGACGCGGCTCGCCACGAGGACGACGAGCCGGGCGCGCGCCGGCAGGTAGCCGAGGCCCGCGTCGCCGCTCGCGTAGTAACGCTCCGCCTGCGCGAGGAGCTCGCGCACCACGGCCGCGACGCCGCGCCGGACGTGCGCGCGGGCCTCGCCGCCGGGATGGCCCGGCGCACCGAGGGCGAGCACGTCGGCGGGCGTCACGCCGTGGCGGGCGAGCCGGCTCGCGGGCAGGTACACGCGCCCGCGGCGTGCGTCCTCGAGGACGTCTCGACACACGTTCGTCAGCTGCATCGCCATCCCGAGATCGATCGCGTGGCGGCGCGCCTCGGCGCTCCTGGCTCCGAGCAGCGTCGCCATCAGGAGCCCCACCGTGCCGGCGACGCCGTAGCAGTAGCGCAGGAGCTCGCGGTCGCTCGCGACGACGACGCGAGGCGCGAGGTCGGTGCGGACCGCGGCGACGAGATCCCCGGCGGCGGCGAGCGGCAGCGCCCGCTCCGCCGCGAGCGTCACGAAGGCGCGGCAGGTTTCGGCCGCCCCGGGCTCGACCCCCGCCGCGGCCCCGGGCTCGGCGCCCGAGGCGCCCCGCGCGAGCACGTCCGCCACGGCGTCGAGCTCGCGCGCCGCCCGCTCGGGCTCGGGCGCCTCGTCGACCGTGTCGTCGACGACGCGGCAGAACGCGTACACGAGCGCCACGTCGTCGGCCGCCTCGGGCGGCAGGAGCGCCGTCGCCCAGCGGAAGCTCCGCGCCTTGTCCGCGAGCAGGGCGCGGCTCGCCCGGCGCACGTCCTGCCCGACCGGCTCGGCTGCTGCGGCCCCGGCGCTCATCCTGCGAGGCTCCGCGCCGCGACCGCCGCGAGGCTCGGTGGCGCCACCGCGACCGCACCCCTCTGCCGGTGCGCCGGCGGCACGGCGAGGGCGCGCGCGGGCCTCGGCACCACGCGCTCGAGCACCTTCGCCGAGCAGAGCACGCCCGGTACCCCCGCCCCGGGGTGCGTGCCGGCACCGACGAAGTACAGGCCGCGGACGTCCTCGGAGGCGTTGTGGTAGCGAAAGTACGCCGACTGCAGGAGGCGCGGCTCGAGCCCGAAGGCGGCGCCCGAGTGCGAGCCGAGCTCGTGCGCGAAGTAGCGCGGATCGACCGAGAAGCGCGTCGTCAGGCTCGCGCCCAGGCCGGGCAGCACCGTCTGCTCGAGGTGCGCGAGGATGCGCTCGGCATAGGGCCCGGCGGCGCTGGCCCAGTCGGTGTCGCCGCGCAGGTTGGGCACGGGCGACAGCACGTAGAAGGCCTCGTGCCCCGGCGGCGCGAGCGAGGGATCGGTGCGCGTCGGGGCGTGGAGGTAGAGCGAGAAGTCGTCGGCGAGCGTGCGCCGGTCGAAGATGTCGCGGAGCAGCTCCTTGTAACGCTGCCCGAGCAGGATCGTGTGGTGCGCGAGATCGGGGTACTGGCGCGAGGTCCCGAAGTAGAGGACGAAGAGGCTCATCGACTGGCGCTTTCGCCGGATGGCCCGGTCGGTGTGGTGGCGGCGGTGCTCGGCAGCGACGAGCTTCTGGTACACGGTCGACGGGTCGCCGTTCGCGACCACGAGATCCGCCGCGAGGCGCTGGCCCCCGTCGAGCACGACCGCCTTGGCGCGGCCGCCCTCGACCTCGATGCGCTCGACCTTCGCCTTCGTGCGCACCTCGACGCCGAGCTCCTCGCACAGGCGCGCGAGCCCGGCCACGATGGCGCCCGTGCCGCCGCGCGCGAAGTGCACGCCCCATTTGCGCTCGAGCCAGTGGATGAGCAGGTAGATCGCGGGCGTCTTGAAGGGATTGCCGCCGACGAGCAGGGGCTGGAACGTGAACACCTGGCGCAGGCGCGGGTCGCGGAGGTAGCGCGCGACGAGGCCGTACACGCTGCGGTAGGCGCCGAGGCGCACGATGTCGGGCGCGACGCGCAGCATGTCCGAGAGCCGGCCGAAGGGCTCGGCCACGAGCCCGGTGTAGCCCACGTCGAAGATGCGCTCTGCGTGCGCGAGCATGCGGCGATAGCCATCGACGTCGCGCGGCTCGAAGGCGGCGATCTGCGCGAGCAGGCGCTCCTCGTCGCCCACGTAGTCGAAGTGCTCGCCGCCCGGGAAGCGCACCCGGTAGAAGGGATCGACCGGCACGAGGTCGAAGTAGTCGGCGCGCTCGCGCCCCACGAGCTCGAACAGCTCGTCGAGCAGGTACGGCGCCGTGATGACGGTCGGCCCCGCGTCGAAGGTGTAGCCGCCGTCCCGGAAGACGCGCGCGCGCCCCCCGAGCTCGGCCCCTGCCTCGAGCAGCGTCACCCGGTGGCCCATGGCCCGCAGGCGCACGGCGGCCGCGAGGCCTCCGAAGCCCGAGCCGACGACGATGGCAGTGCTCTCTTTCATGCTACGCGTTCCTTTCGCTCGCAGGCGACGTGGCGGATGGGGGCGGTCGCGAGCTCGACGAGCTCCTTCGCGACCGCGTGCAGGGCGGGCTCGCGCCGGAGCGGAGCCGAGTCGAAGATGGCGGCGCCGAGGGCGTCGATGCGCCCGAGCACGGCCTCGAGCGCGCCGCCGTGGCGGAAGGCGGCGAGCGTGGCGGCGACGTCGGCCGCGGGCGTGGCGTCGCGCGGCGCGGCGAGCAGGCGGCAGAGCGCGGCCCGCTCGGCCGGGTGCCGCGCGAGGTGCTCGACGACGAGCGCGCTCACCTTGCCTTCGTAGAGATCGCTGCCGACCTCTGCGCGACCCTTGTCGCCGTAGAGATCGAGCACGTCGTCCTGGAGCTGGAAGAGGACGCCGAGCTCCACGAAGGGTGCGGCGAGGCGCTCGGTCTCCGCCGGCGTGCGCCCGGCGAGCAGGACGGCGCCCTCGACCGGGAGCGCGAGCAGCGCGCCCGTCTTGCCGGCGACGGCGTCGTGGTAGCTCGCCCAGTCGAGTCGCTGCGAGGCGAGCAGCTCGAGCTCGGAGGCCTGCCCGCCCACCGTGCGCACGGCCCGCGCGGCGATGCGGCTCGCGAGCTCGCCCCGCACGGCGGCCGGCAGCTCCCGGAGCGCTGCGAACGGGAGCATGAGCAGGAGATCCCCGGCGTTGATCGCCTGCGCGAGGCCGTGCACGGCCCACAGGGTCGGCCGGCCGCGGCGCATGCGGTCGCCGTCCTCGATGTCGTCGTGGACCAGGGTCGCGTTGTGCAGGAGCTCGACCGCCGCCGCCCAGGCGACGGCCGCATCGCCCGGGGCGCCGCGGGCCGCGGCCGCGGCGAGCGCGAGGCGCGCGCGGACGCGCTTGCCGCCCGTGGCGAGCTGCTCGACCGCCATCGGGCCGGCGACCGGACCGCCCGCCTCGAGCGCGAGGGTGCGCATGCGCCGCTCGACGTCGTCGAGGCCCGCCGCCTCGCCGAGCCACG
>JADLAB010000513.1 GCA_020848455.1 Polyangiaceae bacterium | reverse complement strand
CGCGGGCCGGCTCGACGCCGCCACCGAGGCGTTCTTCGCCACCACCGAGGCGGCGCTCCGGGCGGCGTTCGGTGCGCGCGGCATCGTCGTCGACGAGCTCGACGACATGGCCAGTCTGCTCGGCCTCGCGCCCCCGCGGGGCGGTGGCCCCCACGGAGCTTGAGCATGTCGCCCGAGGCGACACGAGGTAGTCGCCTGGTCGAACGGTGTAGCGGATCATCTCGCCCCTCGGCGCGCGTCACGGACAGGTGGGGACGAAGTGGGTCGCCCGATCCCACTCGCCTTCCGTCGGCTTGACTTCGTAGGTGCGGCCCGTGAAGCCATCGAAGATCGACGAGGCGTAGCTGTTCGTGACCCAGCGCGGGCTCGCGAGCGGCGTCTGCCGCAGCCAGTCGTCGTAGAGCTGCTCGCCGTCGCCGGCGAGGCTACAAAGACCCGCGAGCTCGCCACCGCCGAACAACGGCGTCACCTCACCCGTGTCGATGTCCACGTACGTGCCGGGCGGCACGGTGTTGCCGTCGGGGAGGACCGCGACGTGGTGCTCGTCGAAGAAGACGAGCGCGACCGGCCGCACCATCGAGCCGTACTCCGGGCCCTGAACGGAGGCCCAAGGTGGGTGGTCCTGGACGAGGATGGTGCGATCGACGTGACCTTGCGTGTACGCGGTGAGCGAGAGATCGAGCAGGGTGTTCCCTTGCCGGCGTTGGGTCAGCACCGCGCGGCGCGCGCCTGACGGGCTCGTCGCGTCCACCACCACCGACGCGCCTTTGGCGAGGCCTGGCGGACGCGCCGCGGGGCCGCGACTTCGCACCGGCCGCCCGCCCGCGGCGAGCTCCCAGTTGCAGATCTCTCCGCCGGTGTGGGAGGAGTACTGGATGTCGAGGCAGAGCCTGCCGCTCGCGGCGTCGAGGCGGGCCGTCGGAGCTACGATCCCCTCCCAGGGGACGGTGCCGTCCACGTACTCGGCGACCGTGCCCTGGAGCGTGTCGCCTACCGCGATCACCGTGCCCCCCCCATCGCCCTGCGCCGACTCGGGCTCGCCCCAGAAGACGTAGCGCGGATCGGCGGTGTAGGCGGCCCCCGTCCCGCTCCTGTCGGGCGTACAGTCGACCTTCGCCCGCCGGAAGGTGGCGGTGGTGGCGCCCGACTCGGTGTCGACCTCGACGAGCGCGCCGTCACCGTCGCACATCACGAGGCGTTCGCCGTCGGGCCGCACCGCGCCGGCCGGCGGCTTGTAGGAGTTGAGCTTCTGCCGCACCACCTGGCCGCGCGGGAACGACACGAGCGCGCCGCCCAAGAGGACGCTCGCGCCGCCGCGGAGGACCACGACCTGCTCGGCGTTGAACGAGTCCGGGACCCACGACACGCTGTCCCGCTCGGCGAGGTCGGCACGCCGCAGCCGGACCGAGCGCTCGGTGCCCGCGACGAGCAGATCGCTCGCGGTCACCCCGAGCACGCGCGCGGCGCCGAGGTGCTTCGTCGCGCCCGTGGCGAGCTCGAGCAGGGTCGCGTCTCCGTCATGCTCGATCCACAGCCGATCGCCGAGCAGGCGCGCCGTTCCCCAGTCGAGGAGGTAGCGGAGGGTGAAGCCGTCGGGACCGAGCGCGAACACGCGGGCGTCTAGCGAGGTGGTCAGGAGCGCCCAATGCCCGTTCAGGGTCGCGGTCCAGTCGGAGCGCGCGCGGCGCGGCGTCGCATCGGCCGAGCGAGGCTCGACCCAGCCCGTGAAGCTCGGGCACGCGGCGCGCGCCGCACAGAACGCCGCCATCGTGGGCTTCGCGGCGAACGCCTGCACGACCTCCGGCGTGCACTCGGGCTTGGGAGCGGGCGCCGCGGACGACTCCGCGGAGGCCGGAGGGGCCGACGCGGTGAGAACGGGCGGCGTGGGCGCCGACGGCCCGGCCCCTGGGCACGCCGCAGCGCCGAAGGCACAGACGGCGACGGGTCCGAGGCGAGCGAGGCGGCCGAGGGACGGGACGTAGGGGCTTCGCGAGAGTGCCATGGGAGCGGTGCCGCGGACATTACGCCCGAGCGACAGCCCAGTCAGCCAGGCATGACGTCGTCGGAGCCCGGGCCGACGGGGCCGCGTCGCGCGGGCGCCTGGCACCGCGGGCGGCGCGCGCCGCGACTTGCGCACGTGGGCCGCAACCACATCGCACTGCCGCGCGGGCACGCGGTCGGTCGCGCAGGGCACTCCTTGCCGGTTGACCGCTCGCGCGTCGCGCTCGAAGCTCCGCCCGAGATCCATGGCCCTGTTGACTCCCATGACCCTCGTCGAGGCTCGGGCGCTCGGCGCGCTCTTCGGGCTCGAGGCGGACGACATGGCCAGTCTGCTCGGCCTCGCGCCCGCACGAGGCGCGGGGCCCGCCCGAGGTTGAACATGCACATCACCGTCGCCGCCATCCAGACCTCGCCGCGCTTCGGAGAGGTCGCCGCCAACGTGGAGGCGGCGCTCGCGGCCGTCCCGCCGGGGTGCGACCTCGCCGTCTTGCCGGAGCTCTTCTCG
>JADLAB010000512.1 GCA_020848455.1 Polyangiaceae bacterium | reverse complement strand
CTTCGGCGTGGAAGGCGGCGAAGTGCCCGCCTGCGACCTGGAAGCCCGCGTAGCCGAGGGCCCGCGCGCGCGTCGCGAGCTCGACGAACTGCCGGGCGCGGTGCGTGAACACCATCGAGTACCCGGCGATGCGCGCCCCCGACGCGACGATCTCGCGCGCGGCCCGCTCGACGTCGTCGGGCCCGTCGAAAACGACGTAGCTCACGCGGTGCAGGGCGCGCTCGAGCGCACCGGCGAGGTAGCGAATGGCGAGGTTCTCTTCGAGCTCGGCACCGACGAGGACGACGTGCATGGGGACACCGGGGTAGGCATGCCGCGCCCCACGGCGTGTCCCGGACACGGCGTGGGCCGACGCGGCCCGTGCTCCCCAGCGCGCAGCGAGACCGATGGTACACGATCGGGGGCACCCGCGGGCCGCGAGCAGCTCTCCGGCGCGCCCGGGCGCAAGGTCTGCACGCGGGGCGCGCAGGCCGGGAAACAGGTGCTACACGGCGCCTGCCCACGGCGCGCCGCGTCAGCCGGAGCCGTGCTCGAGCCCGACGCTCGAGCCTCGAATTTCACGGCGCACGACCGGGACGGCCTCGCTCCGAGAGGGTCCCGGGGGCGACGGCCTACGAACCGAAGGCGAGCTGCGGAGCGCGCGCCGCGGGCCGCGACGCGCCGATCATGGGCCGGCGTCGCCACCCCACGAGATCGCGGCCGATCGTTCGTGGCACGCCGCATGCAATCGGAGCGGGCATCGTACGCACCACCGAAAAGGTCGCCGGGCGACGCCCGTAGGGTGAGTGGTGAACCGTCCTGGTTCGACTCCAGGGCGTACGACCGCTGCGACCGCTAGGGCCCGATCGACACCGTCACGACGCCGCCCGCCGTGGGGAGGGTGAAGTCCGTGAGCACGGTGGTCGGCGGCGGCGCCATCCCGCCCGTGGGGTCCGCCACCCACACGGGCACGGCGACGCGATACTTGCCGGCGGGGGCGACGTGCTCCACGTGGCAGCTGCAGCCCTGCAGCGTGCCGAACGTGTAGTACAGGCCCGCCCAGGCCTGGTCGTAGCTGCCGCCGGGCGGCACGAGCTGCCCGAAGTCCATGCACGCGCCGCAGGCGATGCAGCTCCCGGGCGGATCGCTGCAATCCACGGTGCACTCGCCCGAGAGGGTGAGGCCATCGAGGTAGCCATCGGCGCAGCTCGTCACGCTCATCTCGAGCGCGCAGCCGATGTGGAGGTAGCGCGGCTCGGCGGAGTCGTTGACGAAGTGGAACGTGACCGCGTAGGGCGGCGGCGTGCTCGCGGGGCTCTCGCACCCCGGCGGCAGGCTGCCCCCCGCACCGCCCCCGCCTTGCTCTTGCTCGTCGAGGACGACGGTGCCCTTGCAGGCGGCCACGGCAGCGACGCTCGCCGCGCCGAAGACGAGTGCGGCCCGTGCCGCGAAGCGAAGTCTCATGCCGGCGATTGTCGCAGAGCCAGGCGCCGCGCGCCCCTGTTTTCGGGCGCCACCCGCTGCTCAGGCGCCGTGGCGCAGGCTCGCGAGCTCCTCGCGCGCGGCGAGGAGCGCGGCCTCGAGCTTCTGCACGATCGGCACGCCGTCGGCGTCGTTCGCTTCGGAGCGCTCGGCCTCGAGCGCCGCGAGGCGCCAGCGCGCGGCCTCGAGATCGGCCTCGAGCCGGGCGCACTTCTGCGCGAGCGCCGCGCGATCGGCGACCACGGCTCCGAGCTCGCCGGACGCGGGCGGTGGGGGCGGCGGCGGCGTCGGCTCCGCCTGGGCCGGCGGCGCGGGCGGCGCGGGAGCGGCCTCGGGCCACTCGGGCGCCCCACCTTCGAACCGTGCACCGAACACGAGCGGATCGAGGCCGACCGTGGAGGGCACGGCCGGCGCGCCGAGCCCGCGCCCGAGGGCGTGCGCGGCCTCGAGCTCGCCGATGAGCTCGCGGCCGAAGCGCTCGGCCGCAGCGAGGTCGCGCCGCAGCGCGTCGACGAGCGCGCCGCGCTCGGCGAGGAGCTTCTCCATCGCGTCGACCTCGGCGACGTGCACCTCGGCGATCGAGGGATCGCTGAGGCGCGCGACGAGCTCCGTCGCGCGCGTGTCGGCCGCCTCGGCGAGCCGCTCGGCCTCGGCGACCTCGTCCTCGAGCCGTCGCACGCGGGCTCGCGCCTCGTCGCGCTCGCGCTGGGCCTGGGCCGCGCTCTCGAGCAGGCGCTGGATGTGCTTGTCGCGCGGGTCCTCGCCGGGCGCGGGAGCGGCCGCGGGCGGGGGCGGCGCTGCGGCGGCCACGGGCGGGGGCGGCGCTGCGGCGGCCCGCTCGGCGCGCGCCTCGAGCTCGGCGAGGCGCTGGCGCTCGCCCCGCAGCGCCTGCTCGAGCACCTGCGCGCGCTGGCGCTCGGCCGCGAGCCCTCCTTCGGCGCTCGCGGCGCGCTGGCGCTCGACCGCCAGGGTCTCCTCGAGCTCGGTCACGCGGGCGCGCACCTTCACGAGGTCGTCGCCGCGCCCGGCGGCGCTCGTGCGCTCGCGCTCGAGCTTCGTGCGCAGATCCTCGAGCGCGGCGTCGCGCTCCACGAGCTGCGCCTCGAGCACGCGCGCGGTCGACACGGCCGCCTCGAAGCGCTCGCTCGCCGGTAGTGCGGCGGCCTTCTGCCCGAGCGCCGTGTGCGCGCTCTCGAGGGCGGCGAAGCGGCGGGCGAGCTCCGCGTGGCGCCCCTCCGCCGCGGCAGCGCGCGTGTCGAGCTCGGCGGCCCGCGCGGCGAGCTCGGCGGCCCGCGTCCGCTCGGCGGTGGCGGCTGCGAGCCGCTCGTCGGCGAGGCGCGCGGCCTCGCGCTCGCGCTCGCGCGCCTTGTCGAGCTCGCCCTCGAGCACCGTCGTGCGCAGGCGTGCGGCCGCGAGCTCGGCAGGGTCGGTGGGAGGCGGCACCGCGAGGGCGGTGACCGGAACCTGGACCAAGGTGTACGGGTCGACGGCGGGCGGGCGCTCGCCGAGGACGAGCACGAACCACGCCGGCTCCTCGGTCGTGGTGCAGAGCGACGTGTCGATCGTGACGGCCGGGTCCTTGGCCGCGAAATCTGCGAAGGCGTGGCCCGCAAAGGGCGCCTGCCCGAGCACCTTCACCGCCGGGAAGGCGGCGTGGCAGAGGTCGTAGAGCGTGAGGTACGCGAGCGCGCGCGACGGGGCCGCACCCGCGAGCGCCGCCTTGCGCGACGGGCCCCCGTGCTCCGGGTTCGGCGAGGCGACCACCGCGACACCGCGACCGCCCGCGAAGGCGTGCGCGGCGGCGAGGGCTGCCTCGGGGCTCGGGAAGGCGGTGAGGTCGGGCACGACCACGACGTCGAAGGCCCCGGCGCGCACGTCGAGATCGGCCTCGAAGAGCGCATAGCTCATGGCGGCGCTGTCGGGCTGGCCGCGCGCGAACCAGGCGGCGACGCGCTGCGCGTCCGGGTCGTAGACGTGCACGCGGCGGCCACACGCCTCGGCGAGACGCGCGGCGAGCCCGGTGGTGCCGTCCCCGAGCAGGGCGACGCGCCGACCCCCGCCGACCAGGCCCTCGCAGAAAGCGCCGAGGACGAGGGCAGGGTGTAGCTCGATGGGATCACTCATGGTTTCGCCGCCGCGCTTCTACGGCGCGCGGCCGGGGAAGTCCAGCACGCCGGCGCATGACGGATGTCTTGGCTCCGCGCGCCCGCCCCTTGCGCGGCACCGCGGCCCGGGAGCGAGCTGCTATGCTCGGGCCGTCATGCGCATCGCGATCCCTGTCACGAACGGTACCATCGCGCCCCACCTCGGCCTCTGCGAGCGTTTCCTCGTGGCCGACGTCGAGGACGGCGCCGTGAAGAAGGAGACCGAGCACCCGAACCCTGGCCACGGCCCCGGCGGGCCGCCCCCGGCCTTCGTCGCCAGCCTCGGCGTCGAGCAGGTCATCGCGTGGGGCCTGCCGCCCCACGGGCGAACGATGCTCGAGGAGCGCGGCGTGAAGGTGCTGCTCGGCGCCTCGGGCGATCCGCGCAAGGCGCTCCACGACTTCCTCGCGGGCAAGCTCGAGCTGTCGCCGGAGCACGACCCGGGCGGCTGCGGCTGTCACTGACTCGTGATTCGCCCATTCGGGCCGCACGCGCGAGTCGCCACGACACGACGCGTGCACGCGAGGAACGGATTCGCTCCCCATGCCGGCGCGATCCCCGGCGAGCCGTGGTAAGGGAGCGGCCGCGGAGGAACGCGCCACCATGAGGGTACTCGTCACCGGAGCCACGGGTTTTCTCGGATCGCACATCGCCGACGAGCTCAGCGGGGCGGGCGCGCAGGTGCGCTGCCTCGTGCGCAAGACGAGCGACGTGTCGCACCTCGAGACGCTGCCCGGGGTGGAGCTCGAGCACGGGGCCGTCGAGGACCCGGACAGCGTCACGCGCGCCATGCGCGGGGTCGACGCGGTCGTGCACGCCGCGGGCGTCGTGAAGGCGCTCGGGCCGGCCGAGTTCCACCGCGTCAACGTCGAGGGCACGCGCACCCTCGTCGAGGCCGCACGCCGGGCCACCCCGAGGCTCCGGCGCTTCGTGCACGTCTCGAGCCTCGCGGCCGTCGGGCCGAGCGACGACGGGCGCCCTGTCGCCGCGGACGCGCGCCGGCCCGTCACCCACTACGGCCGGAGCAAGGCCGCCGCCGAGGACGTCGTGCGCGAGGCGGCCGCCGAGGTGCCGACGACGATCCTGCGCCCGCCGTGGATCTACGGACCGCGTGACCGCGAGAGCCTGAGCCTGTTCGTGAGCGTGAAGCGCGGCGTGCTGCCCTTCACCGGCCACGGGAAGAACACCTTCAGCGTGATCTACGCGCCGGACGCCGCGCGGGCCTGCGTGCGCGCCATCCACGCCGACGTCCCGAGCGGCTCGACCTACTTCCTCGAGGACGGCGGCGTCTACGGGCACAAGCGCATGATGGAGGAGATCGAGCAGGCGCTCGGCACGCGGGCGTGGCTGCGCGCCGGGCTGCCGATGTTTCTCACGCGCATCGCGGCGACCGTGAGCGAGCTCGGCGGCAAGCTCCGCGGCAAGCCCGTGATGCTCACGCGCGACAAGCTCCACGAGCTGACGGCCCCGCACTGGGTGTGCGACGGGCGCGACGCGCGCGTGGCGCTCGGCTGGGAGCCCTCGGTCGACTGGACCGAGGGGACACGGCGCACGGCGGCGTGGTACCGCGAGCGGGGCTGGCTCTAGCGGCCGTGCGGCGCGACCATGGTGCAGGCCGGCCCCACGCGACTTGACGGGCGGTCGCCTTCTCCCCACCCTTCCGGGATGAGGCTCGTCGCGTGGTCGGCGCTCGTGCTCGGGCTCGCCGTGCCGATCCTGGCGCGCGGCGACGGCGGGGCCTCCGCCACGAGCCCGGCGCCCGCGCCGAGCGCCACCGCGGACGAGGCGTCGGCCCCGCCCCTCGACGAGCAGGGCGAGGGCGCGATCGTGGTGGCGCTCGGTCGCGCCGCGAGCGCACCGGCCAAGGCTCTCGCGCGCCTCGTCTACGTCGAGCCGCTGCTCCGACCGTCCATCGGCGAGCCGCTGGCGCGCGTGCTCGCGGGCGAGGGCGCGCCGCCGAACGATGCCGCGCTCTCCGCGGCCGGGGACACGGTCTCGGCACTCGCCGGCGCGTCGCCCGAGGTCGTGCGCCGCCTGGCGGCGTCGCTCGGCAAGGATCTGCACGCGAGGCTCGTCGTGCTCGTGTCGGTGGAGGAGGCGGTCGCGCCGAGTGCGAGTGCGAGTGCGAGTGCGAGCGCGAGTGCGAGTGCGAGTGCGAGTGCGAGTGCGGCGCCGGCGGCGAGCGGGCCGGGCGATGCGCCACCCGTCGGGCCGGGCGCGAGCGCGGGCGGCCACGCGAGGGCACGGATCGTGCGCGTGTCGGAGGCGCGCGTCCTGTCGGTCGAGCTGCGGGCGAACGAGACCGCGAGCGGCTGGGACTGGGGGGACGCGGTGTCCGTGCTCCAGGGGCTCGTGGGCGTGGGGGCCGGCCCGCGCGCGGCCCCGGCCCCGGCGCCCGTGCCGAGCGGCTCGGCGGACGAGGAGGAGCCCGAGGTGTGGGAGTCCCCGTGGTTCTGGGGGACGCTCGGTGCGGTCGCGGCCGTCGGCATCACGGTGCTCGTCCTGTCGCAGACCGCCCTGAACCAGCCCGACACGATTCATCTCCAGGGTCGGGTGAGCCCGTGAGACGGGCGGGCGCAGCGCACGCGGGGCGCCCGCGCTCGGCTGCGAGGACGCTGGCGCTCGGCGCGCTCGCGACGCTGGCCGCGACGCTGGCACCCGCCATCGCGCGGGCCGGCGAGCCCGCGCCCGGGCGGCTGGCGGACGCACCGCTGCTCGACGCGAGCGCGCTGCCCCCGGTGCCGCCCGAGTACCTCGCGCACGAGGTCGCGGGCCTCCATTTCCACTACCACCCCTCGGCGCAGGGGCGCGTGCGCCCGCTGCTCGAAGAGGCCGAGGCGCTGCGCGCCGAGCTGTCCGCCGCGCTCGGGGCGAGCGTGCTCGACGCGGTCGAGGTGCGCATCGCCGTGAGCACCACCGATCTCGAGCGCATCCTGCCGCCGGGCGCGCCGGTCCATTCCGTCGCGCTCGCGAGGCAGCGCGCCCTCGTGCTCGGGCTCGGGACGCCGAACGAGCTCGACGCGGCCGAAGCGCGCGCCGCCTTCCGCCACGGGCTCGCCCACCTCGCGCTCGACGAGCTCGGCACGCCCGACACCGACGGCACGACGGCCTCGCGGCTCCCGGCGTGGTTCCAGGAAGGCTGGGCTCTCGCCTTCTCGCAGCAGGCCGAGGGGGCGCGCGGCCGCACGATCTGGTGGGCGATGATGCAGCGGCGCCTCGTCCCGATCGCCGAGCTCGAGCGCGAGCTGCTCCTGAGCAAGCTCGCGCCGAGCTCGGTGCCCGTGGCCGAGGCCGCGGACTTCGCGCGCTACCTGGTCGAGGAGCGCGCGCGCGACGGCGGGAGCGCGCTGCCGGCCCTCGTCACCGCCGTGCGCGCGGGCGCGTCCTTCGACGACGCGCTCGAGGCGACCTACGGGCGCGACGCGGACGCGCTCGAGCAGAGCTGGCGCCGCGAGCTCGCACGCCACCGCGCGTTCCTGCCCGTGCTCGGCTTCGTCCTCTGCGCGTGGGGGCTCTGGGCCGGGGCCCGCGCGCTCTGGCGCTGGCGGCGCGCGCGGCCGAGCGCGGCCGTCCGGCCGCCGTCACGGCGCCGCGTGAGCGCCCGCGCCGCGGCCCGGGCGGCGGAGCTCGCGCGCGCCGGCACACGCCGCCCGGCCGTGCCCGTACCGAAGGTCGCCCACCAAGGGCAGTGGCACACGCTGCACTAGGCCGATCCTCGCAGGGCCCGCTACGAGCCGGCCGCCTTGGGTGCCACACCGGCGCCGCGGGCCCGCAGCTCGTCGACGAGCGCGAAGAGAGTCGAGGCCGGGATCGGCTTCTGCAAGGTGACGCCCTCACCGGGCGCGGGGCGCGCCACCTCGCCGCCGCTCATCAGCACGAAGGGCGTGGTCATGTGGCGGGCGCGCATCGCGTGGAGCAGCTCCCGGCCGCCCCTCCGCGGCATATCGCGGTCGCTCAGCACGAAGTCGAAGTGCTCGACCACGAGAAGCGCGAGCGCCTCGACACCGTCGCAGGCGACCGCCACGTCGCAGCCCGCAGCGGCGAGCAGCCGCGCATAGACGTTGCCGAGGGTGGCGTCGTCCTCGACCACGAGCGCCCGCAGCGTGGGCTCGGACACGGCTCGCACGGTCGGGTTGCTCGCGTGGCGGCGCACGCCGCTCGGCGGCCTCCCACGGCCCTCGGAGGCGCCCGGCACGGCGGCGGGCGCGAGGCATTGCTCGACGAGCTCGACCAGGTGGTCCTCGTCCGTCGGCGGAGGCACGGAACGGACCTCGCACCAGGTCCCGTGGTCGCGCGGCTCATCGGTGCCGCCCACGAGGACGACCACGGGGCCGCGCTCGGCGTGGCGCCGCAACCAGCCGATCCCCTCCGCACAGCCGGGAGCGTCGTGGTGCGCGACGGCCACGTGGAAGCGCCACGCGTCGGTGATGGTGAGGCGTGCGTCGACCGCGTCGGACACCGAGCGCACGTCGTGGCCACGGCGCACCAGCGCACCGAGCCACCGCCGGCCGACCGAGCTCGGGCTGTCCACGACGAGGATCCTGGCGGTCGGCGGTGCCACCACCCTGCGATGATACGGCCGCCGAGGCGCGGCAGCGAGGGCGATCCGCGCGGGCGCCCAGACCGCCCGCGCACCCGCACCGCTACTGCGGGCGGCCCGGCGGCACCGCGGCCGTCGGGCGGAGCGGTGAGGCCGAGGGCGACGGCTGGTCGTCCTTGCCCGCGGCGCCGGGCGGCTCGTCGCCCTCCACCAGCGACACGAGCAGGTGCTCCGGCCCCTCGAAGAGCAGGTGCTGCGTGAGAACCGTGAATCGCCCCGAGCGACGCCAGGCGAGGTTGCAGTCGACCTTCCAGCGCCCGGCGTCGACGGCGTTGCAGGTGTCGTAGAAGGTCCACTGCGAGGGGTCACCCTTGAAGTGGTTCTGGCCGGCCTTGACGAGCGCGTCGCGCCCCCAGTCGCGGTCGTTGTAGTGGACGCGCGCGCCGAGCGTGGCGCGCAGGAGGTCGGCGCTCTTCTCGTTGGCCGCGCGCTCGTAGGCGAGCACGGTCTTGCTCACGCCCTCGGCGAGCGCCCGATCGTCGCCCTCGGTCGCGACCGCGATGGCGCGCTCGCAGCACACCGCTGCGCGCTCGGGGCTCTGGCTCGTCGCCGTGGCCGTGGCGCGCGCCGTGCAACCCTCGGTGCCGCCGCCGCGCACGACGAAGGTGCCGGCGGTCGGCGTCGAGCTCGCGGTCCATGACGCGAACCCGCCGAGCTCGGGGTGCAGGGGACAGGCCCGCTGCCACTGGGCGTCGCTGCAGGGGGCGAGCCCGCGCCCGCTGCAGCGCTGGAAGGCCTCGTGGAGGGTGAGCCCCACGTCCGCCACGTCCGACTCGATGGAGTAGCCCGCGAGCCACTGGCCCGCCCCAGGCACGGGCCCGGCCGGGATGCGCACCTTGGCAAAGGCGCCGGGCGGGCCTTCGGGCGGCGCCGAGCTCGCCGGGCCGCTCGTGGTCGCGCGCACGGACGCCGCCGGAGCCTCGGCCGTCGTGGAGGCGGTCGCGGCCGGACCGTCGGCGGCGCCGGAGCGCGTCGCGAGCCACACGCCGGCGACGGCCAGCGCCGCCACGGCGCCCCCCGCGACGAGGTTGCGCGCGAGCGGCGCCCCGCTCGCGCGCGCGCGCGCCGGCGGCGTCGCGAGCACGGGCGCGACCGCGGCGTCGGGCGTGCCCGAGGGGCGCGCGCTCGGCGCCGGGGCGCGCGGGTCGGTCGAAGGCGCGGCCGGGGCGCGCGGGTCGGTCGAAGGCGCGGCCGGGGCGCGTGGCTCGGTCGAGCCGGCGAGCGCGAGCGCGGGTGCCCGAAGCTCCGTCGCGTGCGCGGCCGGCGGCGCGGGCGCCTCGGCGCGGGTCGGGCCGTCGGACGGGGGCGCTCCGCGGTCGGTCGGCGGCGCGCGCTCGGAGCCACCGGCCGTGAGCTCGGGAAAGAGCGCGCCCGTCGCGAGCTCGGCGTTGCCCGGCGGCGTGATGGCGGGCGGCGCCGCGACCGCGCCCGCGACGCCCGCGACCACCTGCTCGAAGGCGCGCGCGAGCTCGAGCGCGCGCGCGAAGCGGCGCGATTTCTCGCGGTCGAAGGCGCGCTCGAACCACTCGTCGATGAGCGGCGTGGCGGTCGAGCCCGGCATGCGGCTCGGCCGGATGAAGCGCGCGCTCGTGATCTCGATGGCGATGGCCGCGAGCGTCTCGCCGGTGAACGGCTGCCGGCCCGTGAGCGCCTCGTAGGCCACGACCGCGAGCGCCCAGAGGTCGGCCGCGGCGTCGACGCTCTTGGCGCTGAGCAGCTGCTCGGGGCTCATGTACTGGGGCGTGCCGACCGTCGTGCCGGTGCGCGTCACGCTCGAGGCCTCGAGGGCGCCCTCCTGCTTGGCGATGCCGAAGTCGAGCACCTTGACGAGCAGCTCGCCCGCCGTCGAGCACAGGAAGAGGTTGTCGGGCTTCACGTCGCGGTGGACGATGCCGAGCGCGTGCGCCGCGTCGAGCGCGCGCGCCGTCTGGCGCACGACGGCCGCGACCTCGGCGGGCGGCAGGACGTGCTTGCGCCCGAGCCGCGCGCGCAGGCTTTCACCCCGCAGCAGCTCCATCACGATGTACGGCAGGCCATCGCCGGTGACGCCCCGGTCGAAGGTCTGCACGACGTGCGGGCTCTGGATCTTCGCCGCGGCGCTCGCCTCGCGCTTGAACCGCTCGACGAGCTCGGGGTTCTCGGCGAGCAGGGCGTGGGTGATGAACTTCACCGCGACCTCGGTCTCGAGCGTGAGGTGCTCCGCCACCCACACGCTGCCCATGCCGCCGGCTCCGAGCGGCCGCACGAGCCGTACGCGGTCGCTCACCATCAGGCCGGCTGCGGGCTGCACGGCGCCATTCTAGTCACATCGGCCCGAGCTGGGCAGCGACCGCCGCGGCCCCCTCACACAGCGCGCACCGGGCGCCCGTCGACGGGCGCGCGCCCCCTGGGTCGACGCCGGTGACGCGCCCG
This sequence comes from Polyangiaceae bacterium, assembly GCA_020848455.1. GTDB lineage: Bacteria > Myxococcota_A > Polyangia > Polyangiales > Polyangiaceae > JACRDA01. Next base: position 2,714 of record JADLAB010000512.1, on the reverse strand, counting down.
GGTGCGCTCGACTATGATGGCGCTGCCGCCCGATGACGAAGATCGCCCACTCCCCCGTCTCGATCGACGCCGCTGGTGTGACCGACCAGGGCCGGAAGCGCGGCCACAACGAGGACCAGTTCCTCATCGCCACGCTGCGCCGCTCGATGGTGATCGAGAACACGAGCTTGCCGCTCAAGGCCGAGCGCATGCTCGAGGGCAGCGCCGAGGGCACGGTGCTCATGGTCGCCGACGGCATGGGCGGCGAAGGGGGCGGCCAGGTCGCGAGCTCGATCGCGGTCAACACCATCGCGGAGTACGTCTGCAACGTGATGCCCTGGGTCGTCCGGCACCAGACGACGACCAGCACGCCCTCGCGCACGCGCATGCACACGTTGCCCGAGATCCGGCAGGGGCTCGTGTCGGCGCTCGAGGAGGGCGAGTCGAGCATCCTGCGCGTCGCCGGCCAGGCCGGACACAGCGCGCGCATGGGCACCACGCTGACGCTCGCCTATCTGCTCTGGCCGGGGCTCTACGTGGCGCACGCCGGCGACAGCCGCTGCTACCTCTACCGCCGCGGCACGCTGGCGCAGCTCACGAAGGACCACACCGTCGCGCAGCAGATGGCCGAGCACGGCATCGAGGTCGACGACGACAGCCAGCTCCACCACGTCCTCTGGAACGCGCTCGGGGGCGGCGGGGACTCGAAGCTCCTGCCGGAGGTGCAGCGCTTCAACCTCGAGCCGGGCGACGTCATCCTCCTTTGCTCCGACGGCCTCAACAAGGAGCTCGACGACGACGAGATCACCGCCGTGCTGCGCGAGATGCTGAGCGGCGGGCCGGGGCGCGCCGCCGTCGCCGACATCGACACGACCGTGACCGAGGGGACGGCCCCGAAGGTCGTCGTGCGCTCGCCGGGCAGCCCACCGGCCTACTCGAAGGCGGCCGAGGAGGCGGGCGCCGAGGCGACGCTCGACGATCTGCGGGCCGAGGATCTGGCGGCGGCCGTGCGGGCCAAGGCGGCGAGCGCCGCGGCCTCGGCGCGCATCGCAGCCTCGGTCGACGCGACCCTCACCGAGGGCACCGCACCCTCGACCTTCGCCGAGCGCACCGCGCGCCGCCTGGTCGATCTCGCGAACGCAGCGGGCGGCAGCGACAACATCACGGTCGTCGTCGCGCGCCTCGGCTGACGGCCGCGCGCTACTTGCGCAGCCGGTAGACCACCCCCGGCGAGGCGTCGGGGTTCGCGCTGAGGTAGAGCGCGTCGCAGCCGACGGCGGGGGTCACCGCGGCGGTCACCGTGGCCAAGGTCTCGCTCGCGCCCGAGCTCAGCGACGCCCGGTGCACCGTGTTCGCGTCGCGACTGGCCCAGTAGACGTAGTCGCCCTCGACCGCGATGCCGTAGACGGGCCCCGACGAGCCACCGAGCGTGCGCTCGTTCGTGCCGTCCTTCTTCTTGGCGCGGACGCTCGCGCCGTCGGCCCAGATGACCTCGTCGCCGTGGAGCCGGATCGCGCCGAGCCAGTTCTGCTGCGTCGCGAAGGTCTGGGGTGTCACCGCCTGCCCGATGTCGGCGCGCGCGAGGCGCAAGACGGCCCCGTCGCGGTCCGTCCAGTACAGATCCGTGTCGTCGGCCGCGACGCCGAAGGGCTGGCCCGCGGTCGTCACGGCCTGGGCGTTCTCGTCGACGCTCCCCTTGTCGGCCGTCCACACGCCGCCCTCGAGCAGGTTGGTGCCGTCGTCGTAGCGCTCCGTGGCCCAGAACAGGCGCTGGCCGACGACCGTGATGTGCCCGTAGCCCGCAAGGTGGAGGCTCGGAGACGCGGTGAGCGCCACGCGTCGCGCCGACGAGAACGGCACGTCGGGATCGATGCTCCAGACCTCGGGCCCGTTGTACTCGACCCAGTACACGCGCTCGCCGTCGGTGGTCGCCTCGGTGGCGAAGCAGTCGTCGAGCCCGCCGAGGCCGCAGCCCCCGAGACCCGAGTGGTTCGCGATGACGGCTGCGCCCGCGCTCCCGTCGAGGTTGGTCTTGAGGAGCTCTCCACCGCCCCCGGTCGTCCAGATCACCCGCTCGCCGACGAGCACGAGGCCGATCGCCTCGGCCGTCGGCGTCATCGACACCTGGTCGGCGCCACAACGACCGGCCGCGCAGGCGCCGCCGAGGCAGCTCCGCCCGGCGACGCAGCAGTTGTCGGCATCCGCGAGCAGGCTCGGGTCGCAGGCCCCCGGCGGCAGCAGCGTGAAGGGCGCGCACGCGAGCGGCTCGGCGTCGACCTTGGTGTACGAGACGCCGAAGCAGGCGCTCGCGACGAGCGCCGCCGGTATGCCCCCCGCGACCACGAGGCGACGCAGGCGCGCGCCCTCGCCGCCGCCCTGCCCCCACCTGCCCGCCCGCGCCATGGCCGATCCTTACCGCACTCTCGGGCGGCGGGCGACGCCGCGAGCGGTCCGTCGCATCCGTGCCGAGCCTGGAGGCTCGGCGTGGCGCCCCGCGTCGATCGGAACGATGATGCTCCGCATGCGAAGGCTCTGCGCGGTGGTCGCGCTCGGGACGGCGCTCGGCTGTGGCGACGCGACCGACGACTGGGTCCCGGTTCCGGTGGGCGGGCGCCCGAGCGCGGCGACGTCGACCCCGCCGGCGCCGGTGTCCACCGCCACGAGCGCACCGACCGCCACGACGCGGCCCACCGCCCCGGCGAGCCCCCCGGCCGCGAGCTCGCCCCCCGCGACCG
>JADLAB010000511.1 GCA_020848455.1 Polyangiaceae bacterium | reverse complement strand
TCATCGGCTCGCGCTCCGGAACAGCAGATCCGGCAGAGGCGTCAGCGAGGCGTAGTTCTTGCCGAAGTCGTCGAAGTGGTGGACGTGGTGCTTGCGGGTGAGAAAGTCGATGGGCGCGAGCAGCCAGTGTCGAAAGCGCAGGCCCGCGTGGACCAGGATGTTCAGGGTCGTGTAGACGAAGAACACGACGGCGAAGGCGTGGATGTGCAACGGCCCGACGACCCAGGTCGCGCCGAAGAGCAGCGCGAGGCCCGCCAGGAGCTCGATGGGGTGCAGGTAGAAGCTCTCGAGGGCGGAGGGGTTGCGCGCGCGGTGGTGCACGCCGTGCACGAAGCGCATGAGCTTCTTGTGGTGCATGCCGCGGTGCAGGAAGTAGTACGCGAAGTCGTAGACCAGAAAGACGCCGACGACCCGTAGAGCGCTCTGCCAGAGCGGGGTCGGGCCCACGCTGAACAGCCGCTCGTACAGGACGTAGATCACGCCGAGCACGGTCACGAGCGACAGGAGGCTGCTCGTCACGACGTTGCGGATGCGGGCCCCGCGCGGGACCTTCATCACCCAGTCGGGCTCGATGCGGCGACTGCGAAAGCGCGGGGCGTGGAAGGCCCACACGAGCCCCACCAGCAACAGGCCGTCGAAGGCGAGGATCGCCGCCACGATCGCGTAGAGCTCGAGCACCGCACTCTCCCAGCGCCCCCAGCGAGCGCGCTCGGAGCATAGCTCAGTGCGGGGTGCTCGTGATCAGGGCACGCAGCACACGGTGTGGGTCGGCCCGGGCGTCAGGCTGCCGGTCGGCGTGCCCCCGGTCGCGGCGCAGGTGCCGCCGGTCGGGCCGTTCGGAGGCTGGTGGTAGATCACCGCCGCGAGCTCGGGCGCTTGCACCTGGAAGCACGCACCGTCGGCCGGCACCGTGAAGGTCGGCATGAGGCAGCTCGCGTCCTGGAACAGGTCGAGCGTCCCGGGGCAGGAGATACCCGCGGGGGCGGCGCAGCCGCACGCCGAGCAGGAGCGGTCGTCGGCGTAGCCGAGCACCAGCTGGTGCGCCTCCGAGTACGGCCCGGCGGGGCAGGGCGTCGAGCCCGCGATGCGGACGCAGGCCTTGAAGGGCGCGGCGATGGCCGAGACGCACACGTCGGTCCCGCCGTCGCACTGCCCGGCGGCGTCGTCGCTGTCACAGACGAAGGCGGCGCCGGACCAGAACGGGTCCGGCACCGTGGCCGCGCCCCCGGAGGCGCTGCAGCTGGCACCGCTCGCCGGCGGGGGCATCACCCGGATGGCGTCGAGGCCGGGCTGCACCAGGTGCGGCTCGCAGGTCTCGTCGCTGCCGAGCGTGAACGGCGCCTGCTGCCCGCCGCAGCTGCCGCCGCCGAAGGGCTGCACCGTCGGCATCCCGCAGGTCCCACCGGACGGCGCGCCGCAGGTGCAGGCGCCGCAGGTCGCCGGCCCGCCGAAGACGAACTGCCCGGCGGCCGTCTCGTTGGGATAGGCGGGACTGCAGCCGGGAAACACCTGCGCCAGGCTGTTCGGGAAGAACGCGAACGGATCGCTCCAGCCGGCGGGCGGTGACGGGACGCAGCTGCAAGCCGGGTCGGCGCAATCGGCCAGCAGGTTGCCGTCGTCGTCGACACCGTTGCCGCATTGCTCCGCGCCGCCCGCACCGCCCTGTCCACCCGCGCCGCCGCTGCTCTGTCCGCCGCTGCTCTGTCCGCCGCCGCCGGCGCTCTGACCACCGCCGCCGGCGCCCTGTCCGCCGCTGCCGCTCGCGGGTGGACCGAACTCGATGTCGTCGATGCCGAGCACCGCCGTACACGCGGCGCTGCCGAGCACGCCGAGCGCGAGGCCGGCCGCGACGAGCGCGCGTCGCGGCGTGCGCCCCGCCGCGCGCGGCGGGAGCCGGGTGACGCGAGGTCGGAGGCCGCGACTCACGATCTCGAACTAAGCACGACCGGGAGCCGCACGGCAACCGCTAGCGCTTCTTCTGGTAGGTCCCGACGAGCTCGGCCTCGGCGAGCACGTGCCCCTTCATGGCGTGCTCGAGGGCGGCCTTCGTGGGTTGGGCGAGCTCGGCGAGCAGCGTGTCGAGCGCGTAGAGCTTGTGGAAGTAGCGGTGCCGACCGATGGGCGGGCACGGACCGCCGTAGCCCGTGCGCTTCCAGTCGTTGACGCCGCTCCTGGCGCCCGCGGGCAGGGCACCGCCCTCGGGGAGGCCGTTCACGCTCGCCGGGATGTCGCACACGACCCAGTGCACCCAGGTCCTCTTGGGGGCGGCCGGGTCGGGCGCGTCGGGATCGTCCACGACGAGCGCGTAGCTCTGCGTGCCCGCCGGCGCCCCGCTCCAGCCGAGCGCAGGGGCCACGTCGGCACCCTCGCAGGTGTGCCGGGTCGGGATCGCGCCGTTCGGCGCGAAAGCGGGCGAATGGAGCTCGAATGCCATGGCGTCACCTCCGTGCTGCCCACGGTCGTACTACGGCCGGCGCCCCCCCACGACCGTCTTGCCCCGCAGGTCGAAGAGCTTCTGGCTGCCTTCCTGCTCGGGCGTCTTGACGAAGACCTCCGCGGCGACGGCGGGCGCGGGCGCGGCAGGCTGCCACACGTCGAAATCGCCGGGCAGCGGGCCGGGGAGGGTCGGTTGCTGCGTGCGCTCGAGCAGCTGGAAGTCGTGCCGCGCCTCGAGCTCGAGCGGCACGCCGCGCGCCGGGCCGCCCTGCTTGAACCACTCGCGGGCGCGGTTCACGTTGCGGATGAGCACGAAGTGCTGCGGATCCAGCCGCGCCGCCTCGCTCAGGGCGCGCATCATCGCGTCGTAGTCGCGCCGCGCGGCGGCGATGCAGCCGAGGTAGTTCCACGCGAGCCCGGGCAGGGGGTAGCCGAGCTCCATCGCCCGGCGCACGTGCGTCTCGGCGCGGTCGAGATCGCCCTCGCGGTAGTACGCACCGCCGAGGTCGAGATGGGCGGCGTGGTGGTCGCCGAGCCGCTCGAGGATGGCGCGGTACTCGGCGCTGCCCTCGCGCAGCATGGTCTGCAGGCCGCTGTGCCCCTCGAACCACCGGCCGAGGAGCGCGGCATCCTCGTCCGACGCGTCGAAGGGGGTCTTGAGCTCCTGGAAGCGCTCGCGGAAGTACACCTCGCGGTCGAGCCAGCCGGCGGCCTCGGCGTCGTGGAAGTCGCGCGTGCCGGGGTACACCGACAGGCACGAGAAGATGTACTCGTGCGGGCGCGCGCGCTCGAGGAAGGCGAGCGTCTCGGCGAAGGTCTCGGCCGTCTCGCCGCGGTTGCCGAGCATCATGTAGTAGCGGACCTTGATGCCGACGGCCTTCGCGAGCTCGGTCGAGCGCACGATCTCGGCGACGGTGATCTTCTTGTCGATGGCGTCGAGGATGCGCTGCGAGCCGGTCTCGACGCCGAGCGACAGCCGCTCGCAGCCGGCCAGGCGCATGGCGCGGAGCAGGGGCTCGGTGAGCAGATCGACGCGCGTGTCGCAGCTCCAGAAGAAGGACAGGCCGCGCGCGCGGATGCGCTCGCAGATGGCGACGACGCGCTTCTTGTCGGTCGTGAAGGTGTCGTCCTTGATCTGCACCATCTTCACGGGCAGTCGGCCGACCGCGCGCTCGAGCATGTCGACCACGCGCTCCACCGAGAGCGCGCGGAAGCCGCGTCCCCAGCTCGTCTCGGCGCCGCAGAAGGTGCAGGCCCAGGGGCAGCCGCGCGAGGTCATCGCGATGTGCGTGTCGAAGTAGTCGTGCGGGCAGGCGAGCGCGTCGAGGTCCGGCACGGCCGCCCGTGGCGGGCCCTCCACGATCCCGTGCGGCGTGCGCACGAGCGCACCGGCGAGCGCGCCGAGATCCCCGACGGCCCGGCCGGCGGCCAGGGCGGCGCAGAGCTCGAGGAAGGTGACGTCGCTCTCGCCGCGGCACACGACGTCGATGGCCGGATGGTGCGCCAGCATCTCGCGCGCGAGCGGCGTCGCGTGGGGCCCGCCGATCACGATCGGCACGGCCGGTCGGCGCGCGCGCAGGGCGGCCGCGACGAGGCCCACGCCCCTGCGATTGGCCGTCCAGCACGACAGCCCGTACACGTCGGCGTCGAGGCGCTCGACCACGTCCTGCACCTCGGGCCACGGGAAGGAGGAGAGGTTCAGGACCTTCACCGCGTGGCCGGCGCGGAGCGCGGCCGCGCCGAGCGCGAACAGGCCGTACGGCGTCTGGTAGAAGTCGGCGTCGAGATCGCCCGGCCGATGACCGTCGGGCGGGCCGTCGATGGGATCGGGCGCCTCGCCCCGGGGCGGGATCTTCCAGGGCGGCGGGTACAGCAAGGCCACGCGCATCGCGTCCTCCTCCGCCGGCAAGCATAGAGGATCGGCGGGTCGAGCACGAACGTGGCCCCGCGCCGCGGCAATTGCGGACTACGCTGCGCCCATGTCCGACCGCCATCCCGTCATCGCCGGCGCCGAGCCCTGGTCCGCGGAGGGCACCGGGGCCCGCGGCGCCGTCGGCGTGGTCGTCTCGCACGGCCTCACCGGCAACCCCGTCTCGACCCGCCCCCTCGGCGAGGCGCTCGCGGCCGCGGGCTTCTCGGTGTCGGTCGTGCGCCTGCCCGGCCACGGCACCGCCTGGCGCGACATGGCGCGGACGCGCTACGCCGACTGGCGCGCCGAGGTCGAGCGCGCCATCGACGCCTTCCGGCGCGCCGGCAAGCAGGTGGTCGTCGTGGGGCTCAGCATGGGTGGCACCCTCGCCCTCGATCTCGCCTGTGCGCGCCCGGATGCCGTCGCGGGCGCGGTGTCGATCAACCCGGCGGTGCTCGACCGCGAGGGGCTCCTCGCCCGCGCCGCGCCGGTGCTCGAGAAGATCATCCCGGTCGTGCCGGCCGGCGTCGCGGGCCTCCACAAGAACGACATCGCCAAGGGCGGCGACGAGAAGGCGTACGCCTTCGTGCCCGCCAAGGCGGCGAACTCGCTCCTGCGCGAGCTGCCGCGCATCCGCGCCGCGCTCGCCGAGCTCCGCGTGCCCCTGCTCGTGTGCTACTCGCCCGAGGATCACAACGTGCCGCCCCGGAACTCGCGCGCCCTCGTCGAGATGCTGGCGGGCAAGGACGTCACCGAGCTCAGGCTCGAGCGCTCCTACCACGTCGCCACGCTCGATCACGACTTCGATCTGCTGGTCGAGCGCGTGTGCGCCTTCTGCGACCGGGTGGCCAGGCCTGGCGAGTAGGCCCGGGCGGGCCCTGGACCGATTCGTGCTCACACTCTCAGCCCGGCACGAGCGCGGCGATGCGCGCCTCGATGGTGCGCGCGGCCTCGGTCGAGGCGAAGCTCTCGGCGAGGCGGAGGGCCTTGTCGGCGCGCACGAGGTAGCCCTGGTCGAGGAAGGCCGCGATGGCGTTGTCGAGCATCGGCCGGCTCACCGCCTCGGGGCGCGCGATCTCGCCGCGCAGGAGCATGCGCTCGCCGCCGCGCAGGGCGCGCGCCACGAGCTCCTTCTGGGGCAGGGGACCGCGCACGAGCACCCGCAGCCCGCGCGCCGCGATGCGGTACGCCTCGATGAAGTTCTGCACCGCGGCGGCGTAGAACGCGAGCTCGCGCCCGAGCGCGGGGTCGGCGGGCGGCGCGAGGTCGTCGCCCACGCGCACGAGCTCGCCCCGGGCGAGCATGTCGCCGAGGACCTCGTCGAGCTGCGCTTCGAGGCCCTTGTCGGTGCGGAAGGCGAACTCGTAGCGGAACAGGCGCACGAGGTTCTGGACGCCGGTCCGGAGCGCCGCGAGCGGCACGCTCGCGCCGTGGGTGCCGCCCGCGAGCTCGGCGCCGAGCGCGACCGCCACGAAGGCGCGATCGACGAGCCAGTGCACGATGGCGTTCTTGGCGAGGTCGAGGCGCAGGCGCTTGGCGTCGGGGACGGTGAAGGCGACGTCCGTACCGCCGTAGAGCGGGACGCGCTTCTGCTCCACCGGGCCGAGCGCCTTGCCCGGGACGTGCTGCACGACGAGGCCGCTCCGCACGTAGAGCGCGAGCGCCTCGCGCAGGGCCACCTCGCGCACCGGCGCCCCGGGGCCGCCGCACAGGGAGGGCGTGGTGCGAGCCCCGCGGGCCCCGAAGAGCTCGGTGAGCCGCCGCGCGCGGGCACAGAGCTCCGGGTAAGCGAGGCTGGGCCCGCCCTGGCCGAGCAAGATCAGCGCGACGAGCGCCCCCGGCGTGACCGCCGTCACGCGGTTGATCTCCGCCATGACCCGGTGCGCGAGCGTCTTGACCACGCTGCGCCGCTTGGCGGGCGAGAGCAGAGCGGGATCGACCCCGAGCTCCCGGAACAGCTCGCCGAGCTCGATGCCCTTGCCGAGCTGGATGTCGATGCGCCCCCAGCGATCGAGGAGCACGCCGCCGAGGCGCAGCAGGGCCGCGGCGTCCTCGCGCGCCTTGTCGTGGCCCGCGAGCTCGCGCGCGAAGGCGCGCTCCTCCATGAGCCGCTCGTAGCCGATCGACACCGGCACGAAGGTGACGGGCCGCCCTTCGAGGCCGAGCGCGGCCGTCACCACCAGGTTGAGCAGGCCGAGCATCGGCGGCAGGAGCTTGCCGGTGCGCGAGCGGCCGCCCTCGAGGAAGAACTCGAGCAGGTGTCCGTCGCGCAGGAGGCGCCGCACGTAGGCATCGACGACCGCCACGTAGAGCCGGTCGCTGCCGAAGCTCCGACGGATGAAGAACGCCCCGGCGCGGCGCAGCAGCGGCCCGACGGGGAAGAAGGCGAGGTTGTCGCCCGCGGCGATGACCGGCACCGGGATGCCGCGCTTGCGCAGCACGTAGGAGAGGGCGATGTAGTCGACGTGGCTCTTGTGGCTCGGCAGGAGCACGACCGAGCCGCGGCGGATGGCGGCGCGGAGCTCGTCGAGCCCGGCCTCGTCGACGTCGATGCCGGAGTAGATCCGGCTCACCAGGCGCTCGACCACGAGCTCGAGGGCCTTCTGGGTCTGCGGCTCGGGCGCGGTCTCGAGCTCGCGCAGCATGGCCCGGGCCTTGTGGATCAGCGTGTCGCGCTCGCGCGCGCCGGGACCCGCGAGCTCGGAGATGGTCGCCTGCAGTCGACCGCTGCGCAGCACCTCCTCGCGCACCCGGTCCGGCAGCCTGCGCGCCGGTCCCACGATGGCGCGCCGCTCGCGCTCGACGCGCCGCAGGAGCACGTAGGTGAGGCGGCGCCGGAGCACCTGCTCGTCGCCGACCGCCGCCTCGGCCGCGCGCGCCTCGCGCTCGGCGGCGAGGAAGGTCCTCAGCCCCAGGGGCTCGCCCGCGCGCACGCGGGCGTGGCGGTGGTGCCAGAGCACCTGCGCTCCCATGCGCAGCTCGCCGGGGAAGTCGACCGGCCCGAACAGGAGGTCGGTGAGGGAGCCGTGCACCTTCTCGGAGTGCTCGCTCCACACGAAGGTCTGCGGCAGGAGCACGATCTCGCGCTCGGGTCGCGCGCGTTGCAGATGCACGAGCGCCCCGAGCAGCCGGTCGCCCTCGCTCGGGCCGGGCGGGCGCAGGCCCAGTCGATCGGGCGCGCGCTTGACGAAGAGCGCCGCCGAGTGCCCGGCGGCGAGCGCCAACCGCAGTCGCTCGTCCGGCGCGCCCGCGGCGTGCGGCGCGAGCCAGCGCGGCAGCTCGTTGACGAAGCCGAGCGTCGGCAGCCCGTGGCGCAGCACCAGGTGCTCGAGCGCGAGGTAGTCGGCCGCCGAGACGTTGCGCAGTACGTACACGAGCGGACCGCGCGCCGCGGCGCTGCGCACGGCCGCGAGCCAGCCCGCGTCGACCTCGACGTGCCGGAAGAGCTGCTCGGTCGAGCGCCGCAACAGGCGCGCCGCGATCGTCCACATGTCGTGCCGTCGGGCTCGCCGGCAGGGCGAGCCGTGGCGCACACCTTAGTCCGGGCGCGCGCCTCGCGGTAGCGCGCCCCGCGCCTCACAGGCCGGCTTCGAGGTGCACGATGAGGCCGCGCCCCGGCCCGTTGACGCTCGAGCCGTGGTACCGATAGGCGCGGTCGGTGACGTTCTCGAGCACGGCGGCGACCGACAGCTCGCGCCCGAGGCGGTAGCCCGCCCGGAGATCGAACACCGCGAAGCCCGGTGTCCCGCCGGCGGGGATGCGCGCGTCCGAGAGGTCCGTGAGCGCGAGCCTGTCCTGCCCGAGCGCCCAGCGCAGGCCCGCTCCGACGTGCAGGCCCGGCACACCGCTCCAGCGCAGCTCCAGGGTGCCGTTCGCGGGTGGAATGCGCGACAGGGGCACGCGCTCCTCATAGGCGAGCGCGGGGTCGTCCGGTGGGCGCTGCGGGTTCGGTCCGCTGCCGTAGGTGTAGGCGAACGTGGCGCGCGTCTCGAAGTCGAAGGGCAGGCGCGCCCGCGCCGACAGCTCGAGCCCGCTCACGAACGAGATCCCCTCGGTGTTCACGAGCTGGAAGCGCGCCCACGAGCTCTCGCACTGCGGGGTGCCGGGCGGGCACTCGGCGCTGGTGCGCTCTGAGCGCGCGATGGCATCGTCCATCATGGCGTGGAACACCCAGGCGTCGGCCTCGATGCCGGAGCCGGTGACGCGCACGCCACCCTCGACGGTGTGGGCCGTCTCCGGGGCGAGCTCGGGGTTCTCGAACTGGAAGCCGGGACCGGACTGCTGGCGCGACGTGAGGTCGTCGAGGTTCGGTGCGCGGTAGGAGCGGTCGAAGCTCGCGAAGAGGGCGAGCGCGTCCGTGAGCTCGACCTCGAGACCGGCGTGCCCGACCACGACGGGCCAGACGCGCTCGACGGCCCGCGTCCCCGACGCCGCGTCCGCGGGGGCGCGCGCGCGCGCGAAGGCACCGCGCGCTCCGGCGCGGAGCGTGACGCGCTCCGCGAGCTCGAGCTCGAGATCCGCGAAGACGCCGCCCTCCGCGTAGCTCGAGCCCTCGAGGTACTGCCCGCGGCCGAGCTCGATGACCGCGTCGATGTCGGTGAAGCTCGTCCAGGCGCGCGAGCCCACGAGGTCGACGAAGCCGTCGCCGCCATAGTGCACCCGCAGGATGGCAGAGCTCGCGAGCGGCAGCTCGGCGCTGTGCAGCTTCGCCGTGAGCCCCAGGGTGTCGACGTCGTCACGCCCGATGTTCGCGACGAAGGAGCTCGGGCGATCCTGCGTGCGGCGCTCGTGCTGGCGCTGGTAGGACACCGCGAGCCGCCCGTCCGGCCCGAGCACGCCGAGATCGCCCTCGAGCGCGAGGTAGGCGAGCGAGCGGAACTGCTCGTCGTAGCGCAGGCACTCGTCGCGTGGCGCGAACGGCGGCGGGCACTGATCGGTGCGCGGCGAGTCGTACTGCCGGTAGAGGTAGGCCGCCGCCACCAGCCGCCGGTCGCCGCCGAGCCGCAGCACCAGGCGCCCGTCGGCGGTGAGCTCGCGGAAGCCGGTGCCGAGCTGCGTGCGCCCGTCGTCCTCGAAGGCGGGCACCTCCGGGAGCTCACCCGTCCGCGGGCTCCGCACCGGACCGCCGCTCTCGAGCCGGCCGGTGCGGCGCACCCCGGCGCCGACGAGGAGCCTCACGGCCGGCGTGAACTGCGTGTCGAGCTGGAAGCGCTCGGCGACCTCGCCGTCCGCGGTCGCGACGCGCAGCGACGCGCGCGGGCGCACGCGCGCGCCCGTGGCCTCGAGCTCGAGCGCCGGCTCGAGGGGGCGGGCGTCGAGCACGCCGCCGATGGCGTCGGAGCCGTGGAGCGTCGAGGCGCCGCCGCGCGTCACCTCGATGCTGCGGATGGTCGCGGCGTCGAGCGTGAAGAAGTACTGGTTCGGCCCCTGGCGGTAGAGGCTCGTGTTCATGCGGATGCCGTCGAAGAGCATCACCGTCTGCTGTCCCGTGCGCCCGCGCACGAAGGGCGAGCCCTGGCCGTGCCCGCTCTGCTGCACGTAGACGCCGGGCTCGTAGCGGAGCGCATCGGGCGCGGAGCGCGGCAGCCGCTCGTCCATGTCGCGGCGCTCGACCTTCGAGCTCGCGCGCCCGGGCGCAGCGCCGCGATCGGTGCCGGTGCCCTCGACCGTCACGAACAGCGTGGCGTCGGCCGGTGCGGGCCCGGCGCTCGCACCCTCGTCACCGGGCCCGGCGCTCGCGCCCTCGTCGCCGACCTCGGGCGCGGGCGCCGGCGACGCGGTCGCGCCCGGCGGCTCGCCGTCGGCTCGCGCGCTCGGGCCCCCGACCCCGAGCGCGACCCCGAGCAGCATCGCCGCCGTGCGTCGGGCGGCTCGCGCGGGGCTGACCACTTCGTCCAGGGAGCGCATGGGTGGGTGCTCGGCGCGGGTCGCCGAGCGTACCACGCCGTCCGGTGGGTCCTCGGCCGCGCCCCCGATCAACGCGCCTCGTCCTCGGCCTCCTGCTGCGTCCCTTGTGGCGCGGGCGGCGGCGGGGGGGGCGGCGGTGCTGCCGGACCGACGGCGGTTCCGACGACGAGCGCGCGCAGCACGCGGCCTGCGATGCGCAGGCAGCGCGCGAGGAAGGATGGACGGGTGGCGTGGCGTGGATGCGACATCTTCTTTCTTCTCCTCTGCGAGGCGCGGAGCGCGAGCTCGTCCGGCGCGTCGGATTCAGAGGAGAAGAGAGCGGTGTCGCAGGTAGAGTCGGGGGGAGGCCGCGGGGCGGGGAGCGTCCGGCGTCGCGAGCGACGCCGTGCGCTCCGGCAGTGGGCGAGCTCCGCAGTCGCGGTCCGGGGCGCTCGCGCGCACCGGCGCGCTCGGAGCGGCGGCGGCGCGGGTCGCGGCCGCGAGCACGATCGTGTCCGTCACCCGCTCGAGGACCGGTGCCCGCGTCGAGACGGCGAGCAGGGCGCACACGAAGACCCAGCGCAGGGCGCGGAGCAGTCGCCGAGCTCGCGAGGCCATACCGGGCAGTGTACGTCGGGGCCGTGGTCGTGGCACGCGCACGGCCGCCGGGGCTCGACCCGTCACGCGTCGGGCGGCGCCGGTGTGGCGCCGACCACGCGCTCGAGCTCCTCGAGCAGGGCCGCGCCGACGGCGGTCGGGTGCATGGCGCTCCGCAGCGTGTCGAGGTCGGCGCGGTTGCCGCCGACGATCGTCGCGAGCCGCGTGCGCGCCCCCACGTCGGCCATGAGCGGGTGGCCGGAGGCGAGCAGGCGCGCGTACAGCTCCGCGACCGGCGCGAAGGCGTGGAGCGCGAGCAGCACGCCGCGCAGCGGACGCGGATCCGGACGCCGCGCAGACGGGTGGCGAGGCACCGCGTCGTCGACGAGCAGCTCGTCGTGCTCGAACAGGGCGTGGAGCTTGTTGTGCGACAGCTCGTGCACGAGGGCCTCGGCCATGGTGAGCGGGCTCGGGTGCAAGGACAGGTAGATGATGCCGAGCGCCTCGCGGTACGAGGCCGAGAGGTGGCGGTCGACGTAGCAGCCCACCGGCACGCACAGCGGGATGGCGAGCGCGAGCTCGCGCGCGAGCTCCGGCAGCACCTCGGCCACGAGCTCGCGCGCGGCGCCGAGGGCCGCGACCCAGGCCTCGGGCGTTCGTCCGCCGAGGTCGAGCCCGGAGCCCGCCTTGTCGGGATGCGCCTCGAGCAGCGCGAGCGGGTTGTTGTCGCGGAGCGCGAGCGCCGTGCCTGGCGCGACGGGCAGGTAGGCCACCTCGAGCCACGGCTCGCCCGCCGGCCCGAGCCGGCCCACGCCGCAGGGGTCGAGCGCGAGCTCGTGCGTGCGCCCGGCGAGCTCGTGGCGCACGACGCCGTCCTCGAGCACGATGCGGCGGGTGTCCGCGGGCGCCTCCCACGCGGCCCCGAGCCCGAGCGCGCACACGCGCGGTCTCGCGCCCGGCGGCAGCGTGAGCTCCACGCGCCCGCCGAGCGCCCGCGCCGCGGCGAGCTCGGTGCCGAGCGTGAGTGCGAGCTCGAGCGCGAGCGCCGAGTCTCCGGCCCCGGGCTCGTCCGCTTGCCGCAGGCAGCGCAGCAGGGTGCCCACGGTCGGCTGGCGCAGCGCCTGCGCGAGCGCGCCCGGCTCGCGCCGGCCGACGTCCGCGAGCCGCGTGCACAGCGCACCGAGCTCGCGACGCCGCACGGCGCCGCGCGCCCGGCGCGGGTGGAGCGCGGGCACGAGCTCGGCGAGCGCGCGCCGCAGCGCGAGCGAGAGCACCGTGCGCAAGGTGTCGGACCCGGGGCGCGGGAGCGCGAGATCGTCGAACGGCGCCACGTCGCTCCTCGTCGCCCGGTCCCGCCCGGCGCGCCTCAGCGCGCGGGGCTCGCGACCGCCGGTCCCCCGCCGGGTAATGGCTCGAAGTCGCTGCCGGAGCCGCCGTCCGTCGACTGCACCTTGGCGGCGGCGCTCTTCTTCGCGGCCGGCTTGCGGTCCCGGGCCTTCTTCGCGGGCTTGCCCTTGGCGGCCGCCTTCGGCTTCGCGACCTCGGCCTTCGCGTGCGCGCCCCCGACCGGGGCCGCCTTCTTCTTGGCCGCGGGGTGCTTCGGGGCCTCGTGCCCCTTCGGGGCAGCCCCGTGCGCGGGCTTGGGCTCGGCCGCCTGCGCCGCGGCGTGGGTCTCGGTCGTCGGGGCGGCCACCGGCTCGACCGGGGCGCTCCTTGCGGGGGTGGGCTCGGCCGCCGGCTGCGCCTTCGGGGCCGTCGGCTCGGCGTCGCCGTCGTCGTCGCTGCGGCCGGAGCTGCCGGGCAGCGGGTGCGCCGCGAGCTTCACCGGCTCGCCGGCGGCCTTCGCCGCGGGCTCGCCGGCCGGGTGGTGGAGCGCCACGATCGTCGGGTCCGCGGGCCTGGGCTTGCCCGCGTGCGGCGCGTTCGCCAGCGCGGCGCCGGCTGCGGGCCCGCGCTTGTCGCTCTTGCCGTGTGCCTTGCCGCGTGCGTGCGCGCGCTTGTCGCTCTTGCGCGCGGCCGACTTCTGCGCCTTGGGGCGCTTGTCCTTGGCCTTCGCTGCCGTCACCTCGGCCTTCGCCCCGGCCGACTTCGGCGGAGCGGCGTCGGCGGTGCCGAGCCAGGCGGTGAGGCCGAGGATCAGGGTCGCGCATCCCATGAGCCAGCGGGGGGCGCGGACGTGTCCGCTCGTTGCAGGGGCGACGGAGGCGACGGAGCTCGTGGACGTCATGCTACCAGCGTGCAACTTCGCGCGCCGGTGGGCCAACTGGTCGGTGCAAGCGGTGCTTCGCCAGCGGCCGCGGCGGCCGCGCCGTTTGACGCGCGCCCCCGAGGGTCCATATTTGTCGGGTGCTGTGCGGCCTCCGCGGGCGGCGCCCCGCGAGCCACGAGAGGACGAATCGCCGTGATCCCGAGACCCGGAGCAACCCACCGACCGTGAGCGCCCTGTCCCACCGCGCGCGCAAGATCCTGTTCGCGCTGGTCGCCGAGCACATCGCGACCGGCCTGCCGGTCGGGAGTCGGACCCTGTCGCGGCGCTACATGCACGACCTCAGCCCGGCGACCATCCGCAACGTGCTGGCGGATCTCGAGGACGCCGGCTATCTCGCGCAGCCGCACACGTCGGCAGGGCGCGTGCCGACGCCCCGGGCGCTGCGCGTGTTCGTCGAGGCCATGACCGAGTACCAGCCGGTGCCGCTCGACACGCAGGCGCGCATCCGCGGTCGACTCGCCGAGATCTACGCGGACGCAGCGCGCGCCGGCGGCGACTCGCGCGAGCCGACGGGGCGCCTGCTGTCGGAGCTCGCCGGCGTGGCGGCCGTCGTCTCGGCCCCGCCCGCCGAGGTGCGCAAGCTCGCGCTGTTGCGGTTCATCCCGCTCAGCCTGGACGCGGGCGGCGGGGCCCGGCCGCGCCGCCTGCTCGCGGTCCTCGTGTTCGCCGACGGCAGCGTCGAGAACCGCTACCTCGACGCCGAGGGCGCGCTCGGCGAGCACGAGCTCGAGCGGCTGCACAACCTGCTCGCCGACGTGGTCGAAGGGCGCACGCTGCCGGCGCTGCGCGAGCTGTTCGCGCGGCGCCTCGACGATCAGCGCCTCGAGCTCGACGCGCTGCGCCGGCGCGCCTTCGAGCTCGGTCGCCGGGCCCTCGCCGACGTCGCGCGCTCGGGCGACGACGTCGTCGTGACGGGTCAGGCGCTGCTCATGGATCTGCCGGAGTACGCGGCCGACGCCGAGCGCCTGCGCCAGCTGGTGCGCGCCCTCGAGGACCGCGCGAACATGCTCGTGCTGCTCGACGAGACCATGCGCGCCGGGGGATCGGCGCGCAGCCAGGGCCGGGGCGCCGC
The DNA here is from genome assembly GCA_020848455.1 of Polyangiaceae bacterium. Lineage (GTDB taxonomy): Bacteria > Myxococcota_A > Polyangia > Polyangiales > Polyangiaceae > JACRDA01. The sequence goes on along the minus strand of JADLAB010000511.1, from coordinate 1,934 downwards.
CGCGTCGCTCGAGGGAGCCGAGGGGCACACGGCGCGGGTGGGCGCGAGCCAGCCCGAGGCGGACGGCGCGGCCGCGCACGCCACGGACCACGCGGGCCCGCCGGCGGCGCGCGAGGGCGCCGCGGCCACCCCGAGCGAGGTCACCGTGTACATCGGGGCCGAGACGGGCGAGCTGTCGCGTGCGGACCTCAGCCTCGTCGCGGCCCCCTACGGCGACAGCGAGAGCGGCACCGGCACCATCGGGGTCATCGGCCCGACCCGCATGGACTACGCCCGGGTGGTCCCGCTCGTGGGTGCCACGGCCCGCGCCATCACCGCTGCCCGGCGCGGCGGCAAGTGAGCGAGGACCCCCGGGGCTCGGGGTGGCCCGGGGCACGAGCGCGCCCCACCCCCCGCGGCGCGCCGCGACCAAGCCCTGCGGCCGAAAACGCGCGCCGACATCGCACAAGTTGACATCGGCACCACGCTACACGGATGATTCGCCGAGCGTTTCAGCGCTTCGAAGACGTCGGTGGCTCGGCCACCCCCATTTTTGCCCAGAGGAGCCGCCCGGTGCCGCACACGATCCTCGCTGTCGAAGACAGCGCCACGATGCGGAAGGTGCTCGAGATCACGTTCGACGGGCCCGATTTCAGGCTCGTCACCGCGGATAGCCCGAGCGCAGCGCTCGAGAAGCTGAAGAGCGAGCGCCCCAGCCTCGTCATCGCGGACGTGTCGTTGCCGCCCGGCGACGGATACGAGCTCTGCAGCACGATCAAGCTCGCGCAGCCGCAGCTGCCGGTGCTGATGCTGTCGTCGAAGCACCACCCCTTCGATCCCGCCAAGGGCGGCAAGGCCGACGATCACATCGACAAGCCCTTCGACACCCAGCTCATGACGGACAAGGTCCGCAAGATGCTCGAGGGCGGCGTCGCGGTCGCGGCGGCGGCTCCGGCCCCGCAGCCCGTCCGCTCCACCACCGACTCTCCGCCCGCCTTCGCGAAGGCCTCGCCGGCGCCAGCCGCCGCGCCGGCCCCGGCCGCTCCGACCGGTCCGACCGCCGGCCCGCTCGGCACCATCCGCAAGATCGGGCCGACGGGCGACACGCAGCGACCGGCCTCGCCGGCGACGCCGCGCGTGGGGGGGGCCACCCCGGCCCCGGCGGGGATCGTCGCCCGCCAGCCTCCACCGGTCGTGACGCCGGCCCGTCGCACCATGGCCTTCGGCTCCCCGCAGGTACCGACCGACCTCGCCACGACGCGGCCCGGCACCGGGCCGCTCATCCGCCCGGCGCCGCCGGTCCACGCCAAGGTCGAGCCTCCCGCGCCGTCGATGGAGGCACCGCCCGTCACCTCGCCGCTCGGCACGCCCGGGGCGTCCAAGCGCCGCGTCGGCGCCGACACGCTGCCCGGGGTGAAGGTCGCCGAGGAGCACAAGCCGGTGGCGCCCGTGGTCGCCCAGGCGCCGAAGCTCGTGACCCCCCTCGCCGAGCCGACGCCGCCGCCGCCGGCCGCGGCACCGGTGGCCACGGCACCGTCGGCCCCTGCCGCGGCGGTGGTCGCCGCCGCGGTGCCGGCGCTCGACGCCGAGCTCACGGCGAAGGTGCGGGCGCTCGGCCTCACGCCTGAGCAGGTTCAGGCCGTCGCGGCCCTGTCGCGCGAGCTCATCGAGCGCGTCGTGTGGGAGGTCGTGCCGCCCCTCGCCGAGGTCCTCATCAAGGAAGAGATCGCCCGCCTGACGAAGGGCTAGAGCACCGCTCACTCGGGCGGAGGCGGCGGCAGGACGCACGCCGCCAGGCAGTCGTTGCACGCGGGGCACGAGGAGGTCGCGCACGCGTCGCAGTACAGGCTCGGGCCGCAGTCGGTCGAGCCCGGCGTGCAGGTCGGCGCGCAGGACTGCTGCCAGTAGACGCACACCTCGGTGCCGGCGCAGTCGTCGTGGTTGTCGCAGGCGCC
>JADLAB010000510.1 GCA_020848455.1 Polyangiaceae bacterium | reverse complement strand
AGGCTCGCCTCGAGCTTCTCGACGGAGAGGCCCGCCACGGGCTCGCCGGCCGCGCGCCGGGCCTGCACGTAGCGCTCGAAGAGCTCCTTCGTCCCGCCGCCGCTCGCGGCACGCGGAGCCTCGTCCGCCTCGCGCCGGGCCGCCGCCGGTCGGGGCGTCGCCGCCGGTCGAGGCGTCGCCGCCGGTCGAGGCGTCGCGGTCGGAGAGGGCGTCGCGGTCGGAGAGGGCGTCGTGGCGCGCTCGGCCGCGGGGCTCGAGGTGGGGCTCGCGGCGATGCCCGCGCGCTTGCCCGTCTGCGGGCGCGCGGCCGCAGCGACGCTCGACGCCGCCGCGGCCGAGAATAGCCGCGCTGCGTCGCCGAGGCTGGTGCCGCTCGGGCGCGCCGGCGGGACCGCGCCTGCGTCGCTGCGAGCGGCCGCGGGTGGCTCCGGGGCCGGGGCGGCGGCCGGCCCCGCGCTCGAGGTCCCGCGCCGCGGCGGCGGTGGTGGCGCCGCAGGGGCGCTCGGTGCCGCGGAATCCGGCGCCGAGCGGTGTGGGGGCGGCGGGGGCGCGGCGCGGCGCGGCGGCGGGGGCGGTCGGGCTGCGGGCGCCGCGGCCGGCGCGTCCGGCGGGGCCGGCGCGTTTGCGTGGGCCCTCGGGGCCGGTGGGGCAGGGCGGTCGCTCGCCGGGCCGGCGCTCGGGGCGTCGTGGCGCCGCGCGCCCACGACCGCTGCGCCGAGCAGCGCCTCGAGCCCGCCGTCGTCCGCGTCCTCGTCGAGGGTCCACACGGCCGGGCCGCGGGCGGCCGTCGCCGGCGGGGTCGGGGCCTCGTCGAAGCCGTCGAGCGCGTCGGCGTCGGCGCTCAGCTCGGCCTCGCCGGGCTCGAGGCCACGCTCGAGCTCGGCGCCGTCGGACGCGCCGTCGGACACCCCCCGGCGCCGCTCCTGGCGGGCCTGCTGCTTCTCCGCGAGGCGTTGGAACATCTTGGCGCGCCGCCGGCCGACGATCGTCGCCGCCTCGGTCGCGCCGATGCGCTTGGCGGTCTTCAGCACGTCGCGCATGTACGTGCCCGACTCGATCTCGCGCGTGATGCGGGACCAGTACTGCTGGTAGGTGTTGTAGCGCTGGATCAGCATCTGCAGCTTGAAGCGCAGGCTGGTGTTCTGGATGCGCGTGCGCCGCAGCACCCACAGCTTCCGATCCAGATCGCGCCGCAGCGTGCCGGGCTCGGTCTTCTCGAAGCCCATGAAGTACTGCTCGTAGAGCGACCGCAGGCGCTCGATGCGCGGCTCGAGATCGTCGATCTCCTGCGTGAGATCCGACGGTTCCATCAGCCGAGGGGGCCCCTCACAGCGGCGTCACCTTGACGTTGTCGAAGCACACCGCGGCGGTCCAGTCGTTGAGCCCGAAGTGATCGTGGCCCTCGCCGAGGAGCGGCTCGCGGTCGCCGAGCTCGAAGTAGAGCAGGTCGTCCACGTACACGAACAGGGTGCCGGCGTCGAAGCGCTCGATGCGGAAGTGGTAGCGCTGTCCGGGCGCGACGCGGCGCGCGCGCGGATCCTGCGCGTCGTCCTCGATCTCGACGACCACGCGGTCCTTGCCGTGCTCGTCGAGGCGGGCGAGCACGTGCTTCGTGTTCTTCCAGCCGCCGAGGATGACGAGGTAGCTCGTGGCGTCGGTGTAGCTCGCCTCGGTGGCGCCGCTCTTGCCGTCGCCCCACACCTCGGCCTTGAGGTCGCCCTCCGGCGACTCGCTGCGCGCGTCGAACTCGATGCGCGCGCTCGCGGGCAGCACCCGCCGCAGCCATACGCCGCGGTTGCGCGCCGCCTCGGCGCAGAGCTCGCCCTCTTGGATCCGCCAGACCGACGAGAGCGCGCGCCACTCCGGCCCGAGCTCGGCGCGCTCGAAGTCGTCGCTGAAGCCCGCGCCGAGCGGCGGATCGACACGGCCTCGCCCCGCGTCGGGCGCCGTCGCGGCCGGCGCGCTCGAGCGCGTCGGGTTGCCGCGCTCCGTCGCGCCTCCCTCGGGCACGCAGCTCGCGCACGCCGCCGCGAGGGCGGCCCCGAGCGCCGCAGCACGAGCTCGGGCGGCGAACGCGGTGGCGCGGCGGGGCGAGGTCGGGCGCAGCACTGGCGCGATGATAGCAAACGCGCGCTCTTGCGTGGCGAGCGGCTCGCGCGTACGACCCGGCCATGCATCCCATCTTGTTCCGGATCCCCATGCCGGGATGGGACTTGCCGATCTTCGGCAAGGTCGACAGCATCCCCATCTACAGCTACGGCGTGATGCTCGGCCTGTCGCTCGTGGTCGGCTGGTACCTGACGCTCGGGCTCGCGAAGCGCGACGGGCTGCCGCGCGACACGATGGCGAACAACTACGTCATCACCGCCATCTCGGCCGTGCTCGGCTCGCGCGTGCTCTACGTCATCACCGATCCGGGGAAATTCCAGAGCTTCGGCGACTTCTTCTCGTTCCGCACGGGCGGCCTCGTCGCCTACGGCGGCTTTCTCGGGGGCTACCTCGCCTCGTGGGCCTATCTCCGCTGGAAGAAGCTGCGTCTCCTGCCCTGGGCCGACGTCGCCGTCCCGAGCCTCGCGTCGGGCCTCTTCGTGACGCGCATCGGTTGCTACCTCTACGGCTGCGACTTCGGCCGCCCGCTCGGCGAGGGCGCGCCGGGCTGGCTCAAGACCGCGGGCACGTTCCCCCACTGGCCCGCGGGCTTCGTGCCCGAGGGCGAGGGCTCGCCCGCCTGGATCCAGCACGTCAACGACGGCCTCGTGGACGCCGGGGCCGACAGCTCGCTGCCCGTGCACCCGACCCAGATCTACGAGTCCCTGGTCGGGCTCGGCCTGCTCGTGATCCTGCTCCTCGCCCGTCGCCGGCAGCGCTTCCGCGGGCAGATCTTCCTCTACTTCACCTTCGGCTACGCGGTCTGCCGCTTCCTGCTCGAGCTCGTGCGCGCCGACAAGGAGCGCGGGGTCGTGCCCATCCACGGCTCGGGGCAGTGGCTCGTGGCGGGCGCGCTCGCCCTCTTCGCGCTCGGGCTCACGCGCATCCTCGCCGTGATCGAGCGCGTCGCCCTGCGCCGCGCCCTCTCGGTGCTCGCCTTCGCCCCGGCCGTCGCGGCGTTCTTTCTCTACCGGCCGGGCGCGTTCGTCGAGGCCGAGATCGTGTCGCTGTCGACCTCGCAGTTCATCGCGCTCCTGACGGGGCTCGCTGCGGCCGCGGCCTTCGCCGTGTTCCACAAGGCCGCGCTCGCGCACCCCGAGAGCGCGATGGCGCTGGCGCTCCCCGGCGGGCCCGCGACCGAGGTCGCCGTGCCCGAGCCCGGGCGGGTGCCGCGCGCCTCCGATCGCGACGCTCGCGTCGCGGCCCGCACCCGCGCCCGCATCGAGGCGGCGCGCGCGCTGCCGCCCCCCGAGGACGAGGTCGCGCCCAAGGACGAGGCGATCGCGCCGAAGGACGAGGAGATCGCGCCGAAGGACGAGGAGATCGCGCCGAAGGACGAGGAGGTCGCGCCCAAGGACGAGGAGGTCGCGCCCGAGGTGTCGGCGCCTGCCGAGCCACCGCCCGGGCCGCCGGAGCCCGCCCCGCACGCGGGCCCGACCCCGAAGCGCAAGCGCCGGCACAAGCGGCGCGGCTGAGGGCGCTCGAGACGTGGCTCGCGGGCTGGCGCAGAGCGAGCTGGATCAGCGCCCGGGCCGCGCGCGCCCGGCCCGCAGCCGCGACAGCTCGCCACGCAAGCCCTCGAGCTCGGCCTCGAGGGCCAGCCTGGCGGCGCGCTCGCGCTCTTTCTCGGCGCGCTCGCGCTCTTTCTCGGCGCGCTCGCGCTCTTTCTCGGCGCGCTCGGTCTCGGCCTCGGTCGGGAAGAGCGAATCGCCGCGCGGGCCGGTCGCCACTCGCACGCGCAGGGTGGCACCCGCGCCCACGACGCGCAGGAAGGCGCCGAGCTCGCGGCAGCGCACCCGGTCGGCGTCCGTGCGCTCGACCAAGCGGAACGTGCCTCCGCGCGTGGGGCGAAACACCTGCCACAGGACGCGCTCGCGATCGCTCCCGCATTCCGGATCGAAGACGACGAGCTCCTTCGTGCCGATGCGCCCGTGGATGTCGGGGGCCTCCACGTAGTCCTTGTCGACATCGAGGGACACGACCTCGAGGGCGAAGCTCGGCGGCGCCGGCAGCTCCCAGAGCTTCCAGCTCCGGGCGATGCTCGTTTGCGCCACGTTCGGCAGGACATAGATGTCCGGCGCGATGCGCTTCGACGAGTCGAACTGCCGGTAGTAGACGAAGGTGTTCGAGCCGACGTGCGCGACCCGATGGAGCGACGCGAGAAAGCGCGCGAGCTCCGGGCGTAGCGATTCGTCGATGAGCTGCTGGAGCTCGCCCTCGCCCATGTGATCGCTCTCCGGGTAGATCGTCGTATCGAGCTGGCGCGCGGCGACCATGGCGTGACGAGCGTACCATGGCGCGGAGCCCGAACCAGCGGCGCGGACGCTCGAGGCCCACGAAGTCGAGGTCCACGAAGTCGAGGCCCACGAAGTCGAGGCCCACGAAGTCGAGGCCCACGAAGTCGAGGCCCACGAGGTCGAGGGCAACGAGGCACGGGCTTTCGCGCGTGCGAGTCCGTGGTATGTCCCAGGGCACGTGAGCGTGACCCGAGCAGACCCTCCGGCCGACGACCCCACGGCGCCGCTCATGCGGGCGGCTGGCCGGCAGCTCGCGCGCCTGTGGTCGTCGCGCGCAGGTGAGCTCCCGGCTCCGGCGCCGCTCGAGGCGCGAGACCTCGGCCGCCTGCGCGACATCCTCGGCGCCGTCGCCGCCGAGCTCGAGCGTCCCGACGCCGGCTCCGCGAGCCGCATCGAGGCTGCGT
>JADLAB010000509.1 GCA_020848455.1 Polyangiaceae bacterium | reverse complement strand
CGAGCGCGGCGCCCGCGCCGAGCGCGGCCGCGACCCCGAAGGCCGTCGCCACCGGGACGAAGCCGCCCCCGGGTGGCAAGAAGCCGTTCACCTACGCGCCCACGTCCACCACCTTCAAGTAGCGGCCGACCGATGTCCCAGGATCCGCAGAGGCCAGCCGACACGCCCGACGCCGAGCGCGCCGAGCGCGCCGACACGCCCGCGCGCTCGCCCGAGGCGGTCGAGAAGCTCGCGAAGGCGAAGGCGCTCGCGGCGGCGCTCGCGGCCGAGTCGAAGAGCGGCGACCCGACCGACTACGACTGGACGGGCGAGGCCGAGAGCGTCCCGAGCGCGAGCCCCGCGACCGCGGACCCCGACCGCAAGCACATCGACGGCATCGTGCCGGTCAAGGCGCACCACGCGGTGCCCGAGGCGGCGAAGATCGTCCTGTCCGAGCAGGCCCGCGACCCGCGGCGCCGCGCACCGACGGCGCTCTCGCTGGCGCGCGGCGGTCGCGGCGAGGATCTGCGCACCATCGGCGACGGCGAGATCGTGGACGTGCCGAGCGACGCCGGCTCGCTGTCGCACGGTGGGGTGCCGGCTGCGGCACCCAGGCTGCCCGGAGCGCCGCCCTCGGTCTCGGCCGCGCTCCGCCCCGCGCGCGTCGGCTCGGGCCCACCGCCCCCGACCGTGCAGGCGACCGCGCGGCCGGAGCCCGGCAAGAGCCGCCTGCCCGTCGTCCTCGCGGCCTTGCTCATCACGGGCGGTGCCGCCGCAGCCTTCGCGTTCCTCGCGCTGCCCGGACCGGCCGCACCGAGCGCGAGCGCGGGGGCCCGCGACCCCGCGACGGCCGAGGCGCGTTCCGCGACGACGCCGAGCGCGACCGTGGCCCCCGCCCCCTCCGCGTCTGCGCCGGACACCGCGACCACCTCGGCGGCCGCCGACCCGACCGCGAGCGCCTCGTCCGCGACGGAGCCGAGCGCGTCCGCGACGCCCGAGCCGGCGAGCGCCTCGAGCGCCATCCCGCCCGCCGGCTCGACCACCACGGCACCGCCGAGCACGCAGACGCGACCGCCGGCCACGACCGCGACCGCGACCGCGACCGGCACGAAGACCGGGACGACCGCGAGCGCGAAGGCCACGTCCACGTCGACGTGGATCGAGATCAAGTGAGAGTTGTCAGTTGTCAGTTGTCAGTTGTCAGTTTGGAGAAGCGGAGCAGAGAAAGAGCGGAGAAGCGGAGAAGCTGTCAGCTGTCAGTTGTCAGTTTGGAGAAGCGGAGCAGAGAAAGAGCGGAGAAGCGGAGAAGCTGAGAAGCTGAGCTGAGAAGCTGAGAAGCTGAGAGCCGAAAGTGGAGAGTGGAGAGTGGGGAGCGCGGGAGTGGGGAGCGCGGGAGAGCCCGGAGGACTGCTCCCACCCAGTGGGCAACGCCGGCCGCGCCGAGGACCTGACGTGCAGAATTTTCGAGACTTGAAGGTGTGGGCGAAGGCGCACGAGCTCGCGCTCGGCGTGTATCGCGCGACGACGGCCTTTCCACGCGAGGAGCTGTACGGCCTCACGAGCCAGATGCGTCGGTCGGCCGTCTCGGTCCCGAGCAACATCGCCGAGGGCTGCTGTCGGAGCGCAGGCGACTTTGGGCGCTTTCTGCGGATCGCGGCGGGCTCGGCGAGCGAGCTCGAGTACCAGCTGCTCCTCGCACGAGACCTCGAGCTCCTGCCCCCCGCCGAGTCCCAGGAACTTTCGGAGCGGGCGATCGAGGTGAAGCGCATGCTGGGCGCGTTCCTCTCCAGACTGACAACTGACAACTGACAACTGACAACTGACAACTGACAGCTGACAACGGACAACGGACAGCTCAAAAAATTGTGCCCCCGGGTGGGGCCGGATACGGTGCCCCCGGCCCGGGTGTCGGGCCCCGGGGCTGAGCGAACATGGCAAGCGAGTCGGACAGCGGAACGGGTGGAGCGCCCCCGCCGGAGCGGCAGGTGAAGGCCGCGCGTCCGGCGCCGGCGCGCGAGCGGGCCGAGCACGCCGTGGGCGCGCCCGTCCCGAAGCGCCGGCCCGAGGCGGAGCCCGCGGGCCGGATCATCCTGAACCTGCCGGACGCGTCCGGTGCGGCGCCGCCTTCCGTGCCCGGCGCCGCCGTCGAGGGCCCGCCCGAGGACGCCATCGACGACTCGTTCGTGCAGCTACCGAGCGGGGCGCGCCACGCGAAGACTGCGCTCAAGATGCGCGCCGCACCGGCGGGGACCGCACCCGAGCCCGCCCCGCCGAGCGCGCGCGCCGCCCCGAGCGAGGGCGCCCCGCCGAGCGCGCGCGCCGCACCGAGCGAGGGCGCCCCGCCGAGCGCGTCCGGGAGCTTCGGCGACGCGAGCTCCGCGCGCTCGAAGTACCGGACCGACAGGTTCCCGCACGCGGGAGCCGCCTCCGCCGACGTCGCGCCGGCCTCGGCACCGGCACCGGCACCGATCGTCACCGATGCCGGCATCGCCGCGGCCCTGCAGGACAAATCGCTCTACGGCCGAACGCAGCGCGTGCTCGTCGCGCCCCCGCCCTCGAGCACCCCGGCACCCATGTCGGGGAGCCCCGTGTCCTCGAGCCCGCTCCGCCCGGTCGAGGTGCCCGGCGGCCCGGTCGCAGCAACCGCGAGCGCGGGCGTCGAGGCCGCGCCCCAAAAACGCCGCGGCGGCGCCCTGCTCGTCGCGCTCGCGCTCGGCGCTGCCGGGGCGGTCGCCGCGGTCGTGGTGCTCTCGCAAAAAAAGGACGCAACCGGCGCCGACGAGCGGTCGACTACCTCGCAGACGGCCGGCGCGAGCATCGCCTCCGCCGCCCCGAGCCCGGCCCCGAGCCCCGCGCCATGCGCCTCACCGCCCCTCACGGACACGAGCGACGCCCCGGCTACGCCGGCGGAGGCGCCGACGAGCGCGAGCGCAACCGCGAGCGCCTCCGCGACCGCCGAGCCCGTCGCCAGCGCATCCGCGCCAGTCGAGCCCGCGCCCGTCGCCACCCTCGCGAGCACGCAGCCGGCGACCCGGCCGCCGACCCCGAAGCAGCCGCCCCCGCCACCGGCGACGACCCCAACCCCTCCCCCCGCCCCGAAGCCCGTCTCGACCTGGATCGACATCAAATGACGCCCGCGCGCCTGCTCGTCCTCTCCGCCACACTCACCGCGTCCCTCGCGAGCGCGGTCCCGTCGGCCGCATCCGAGCCGCCCGCCCCGGCCCCGGGTGCTCCCGCCTCGGGTGCTCCCGCCGCGGCAGCTCCTGCCGCCGACAACACGGCGCGCGCCGAGGCGCTCTACACCGAGGCCAAGGCCGCCCTCGAGGCCCAGCAGCCCGAGCTCGCCTTGCAGAAGCTCACCGAGGCGTGGGCCCTGAAGCGCGGTTACGACATCGCCGCCAACCTCGGCAGCGTCGAGGTCGGCCTGAAGAAGTACCGCGACGCTGCGGAGCACCTCGCCTACGCGCTCGAGACCTTCCCGCTGAAGGGCGATCCCGACACGAAAAAGGCCCTCACCGACCGCCTCGCCCTCGCGAAGGCCGAGGTCGGCGTCGTGACCGTGAAGGCGAGCGTCGACGGCGCGAACGTCTCCGTCGACGGCAAGAGCCTCGGGCCGGCACCCCTCAAGGCCCCGATCTTCGTCGAGCCGGGGCACCGCGTCTTCACCGCGACCCGCGACGGGTACGAGCCCGCGCGGAGCGAGGTCGACGTGAAGAAGGGTACGAGCGCCGACGTGAGCCTCGAGCTCGTGGCGAAAGAGGGGAGCCCCGCCGGCTACATCGTCGTCGGCATTGGCCTCGGCATCGCGGGCGTCGGCATCATCGGCGGCGCCGTGCTCACCGCCCTCGCGAATGGCAAGGCGGGGGACATGAAGGATCTGTCGGCGGAGCTGTACGCGACCGACACGCACTGCCCCGAGGGCGCCACCGCAGAGCGGTGCGTGGACTTCCGCGACGCATCGTCGTCTCGGGACAGCCTCTCGAATGCCGCGATGGCGATGTGGATCGTCGGGGGCGTCGGCCTCGTCGCCGGCCTCGGCGGCCTCATCGCCGGAGCGAGCCAGGGCAGCCCCGCGCAGGCCCTCGTGCTCCCGGTCTTCGGGCCCGGCTATGCCGGCGCCACGGTTTCTTCGTCCTTCTGAAACGAACGAGTGGGGTCCGCATGAGAACGTATCGCATCGTCGGTCTCGTCACCTTGGGGAGCCTCGGCGCCGCCATCACCGCGGCCGGTTGCTTCGACAGCAGCTCGGATTGCGAGCTCTCGAACTCCTGCACCACCGGCACGACCACCGGCACCGCCGGCTCCGGCGGCTCGGTCGACCCCGGCTGCGTGCCGTCGGCGCTGCCGGCCAGCACGCCCCTGCCCGACAGCTGCGCCGGCGTCTTCGTGTCCGGCACGAACGGCAACGACGGTACCGGCGACGGCTCGCGCGGCAACCCGTATGCGACCGTCGCGACGGCGCTCGCGGGTGGAGCGGCCGTCGTGTACGCCTGCGCGGCCCCGACCGCGGACACCGCGACCGTGCAGGTGCCCGCGGGAAGCAACCTCTTCGGGGGGCTCGACTGCGCGGATTGGCATTATACGGGGGACAAGACCGCCATCACGACGACGGCCCCGATTGCGATGGTGCTCGAGTCGGGGGCGGGGGCGACCTCGCTCGCGGACTTTGCGCTCACGGCGG
>JADLAB010000508.1 GCA_020848455.1 Polyangiaceae bacterium | reverse complement strand
GCGTGAAGCGCACGTAGCCCGGGTCGGTCGTGTCGATCTCGCGCGACCAGTCGTACGAGAAGCCGAGCATCTTCAGCTGGCGCTTGAAGGTCTGGATGTTGCGCGCCGTCGTCGCCGACGGGTGCGTACCGGTCTCGATCGCGTGCTGCTCGGCCGGCAGGCCGAACGCGTCCCAGCCCATGGGGTGCAAGACGTCGTGCCCGCGCATGCGCCAGAAGCGCGCCATGATGTCGGTCGCCGTGTAGCCCTCCGGGTGCCCCACGTGCAGGCCTGCCCCGGACGGGTAGGGAAACATGTCGAGCACGTAGCGCTTCTCGCGGCCGGCCCGGCGCTCGGTGCGAAAGGTCTGGTGCTCCTCCCAGTACGCCTGCCACTTCGCCTCGATCGCGCGGTGGTCGTAGCGGATCTCGCTGTCGCGTCGCTCGCTCGGCTCGGCGTCGGAGCGCGCGGAGGTCGGGTCTTCTTCGCTCGTCATGGGGCCCGTTCTCTAGCATCGACGCGGCGCGTCGCGTAGAGGGGCGCCCGCGGGCAGGGCCTCGCGGCTCGCGGCGTTCGGTCTCGGAGTGCGCCCGCGCTCGGCGCGCGGTCGCGGGCGTCGCGGCGTCTCAGGCGCGCGGACGCCGGAGCCGCCGGCCGAGCGCCCCGAGGCCGAGGAGCGCAGCGAGAGCCGCCACGCCGGTGTCACCGCGGGAGGAGCCGGGCACCACGCACCCGCAGCCGCCTTCCTCGGTGATCTCCGCGCCTGCGCCGGGGGTCACGCAGTCGCCGATCGTCGTGTCGGGGGAGGTGCACGCGAGGGTCGTCGGGCAGCCGTTGCCGCCCGTGCCGCGGCAGCCGTCGATGCAGATGCTCTCGACCGACTCGCACACGCGGCCGCTCGTCGGCCCGCCGCAGTCGCTGTCGGCGACGCAGCCGCAGTGCACGGTCAGGCCGCTGCCGGCGACGCACACCGGTCCGGCCGGATCGGCCGCACAGCGGTCGGCGTTGCCCGCCGGGCCGAGCGTGCAGAGCGCGCACACGCCGGCGCCCGTGTCGCACACCGGCGTGTCGCCGTCGCAGCGCGTGTCGTTCGTGGCCGAGCACTCGCCACAGGCGCCGCTCGGCTGGCACGCCGGCGCCGCCGGATCGGGGCAGTCGGCGTCGGAGGCGCAGCCCACGCAGGTGTGCGTCACCGGATCGCAATGGGGCGCGCTGCCGCTGCACTCTGCGTCGGTGTCGCACTCGTAGACGACGATGGTCGTCGGCTGATCGCCGGGGGTGAGCGGGTCGCCGTCGGAGTACCAGCTCTTCTCCGGCGCACCGGCCTCGCCCGTGGCGGTGAGGATCGCCTGGTTGGCGATGACGCCGCTGTCGACCGTCACGGTCGCCCGGAAGCGCACGACCACCGTGCCGCCCACCGGGACGGTGCCGCCGAGGACCGCGCCGGCCCCCGAGCCCACGCGCCAGGTCACCGTGCGGGTGGCGGTGGCGTAGTCGCCCTCGTCGTCGCCCCCGGCGTCCGTCTTCGCGCCCACGGCGCCCCCCTGTACGATCTCGATGGAGCCCGGCACGAGGGCGAGCCCCGGCTCGAGCACGTCGGTGACGACCGTGTCGGTGGCGGCGTCGTTGCCGCCGTTCTCCGCGGTGATGGTGTACTCGAGGGTGTCGCCCTGGAGGAGCGCGCCGCCGTCGAGATCGACCACGTCCTTCGTCATGCCGTGGAAGTCGGGGGCGAGCGACGCGACCGACGTGACGAAGCCGCCGAGGAAGAAGATGTCGAGCGTCGAATCGGCGCCCACCACGCACGACGTGTCGCCCGCCGACAGGAGGCTCGTCACGTCCGCGGTGTCGAGGTCGTAGCCGGCCATCGAAGCGGGCTCGCCCGTCAGCTGGGGCACGTCCCAGGCGCCCGAGACGGGCGCTCCGTCGTGGCTGCGCGACGAGTTGAAGAAGTTGTCGGCGGGGTTCTCGGCGTTGGCGATCTGGGTGCCGTTGAGCGTGAAGTGATCGCCCGCGTAGATGGGGTCGCCTTCGTAGGCGAAGGCGCTCATCCGCGCGGTGAACCCCTGCGGGACGAGGAAGCCCGTCAGGAGCACCTCGGCGCTCTCTTGACCGGGCACGCCCGGGTCGAGGGGCGTGAAGCTGTCGAAGAGGGCGAGGTTGCGCAGATCGTCGGCGGGGTTGTCGTAGAACACGACGAGCGTCCAGGCCGAGAACACGCGGTCGACGTCCTGGCCGACGAGGTCGATGCCCTCCACGTCGCTGACGCGGAAATCTCCCGCTCCCCACGCGGCGACGAACTCGGTCGCGTCGCCGGAGGCCTGGTAATAGTACCAGTCGGGATGGGACGCGAACGGGTAGGGCACGACCCACGTGGCGTCGGCAGAGATGGTCTGCTGCGGCCCGAACAGCCAGTCGAGCGTCGCGTCCGTGTCGGGCGTGGCCCCCACCTTGAGCGCCGCCCAGTAGAGGCGCGCGTAGGTCACGGTCGAGCCGGCGGGCAGGGTCAACGTGGCCGAGGTGCGCGCCTGCGTGGCGGTGATCGACGCGTCGGCGACGTCGTCGCGCCACCAGAGATCGGGCGCGCCGTCGGCGACGTTGACCTGTCCGCCGCACGAGGCCGTCGAGCCGGCGGGCGCCGGCAGGCCCGCGCCGCAATCGAAGCCGAGCGTGCTGCCGAAGACGACGACGTCGCCGTGCAGGTCCTCCTGGTGACGCAGCACCGGATCGGCGGCGTCGGCGGCGCCGGGCACGAGGGCGGCGACGCTGGCGAGGAAGAGGCTCGAGATGCGGCGGCGGAGGGGGCGATGGGTGGACACGATGGGGCGACTCTACTCGCGCCCGGCCGCCGCGGAAACAGCGGGGCGCAGGCGCGGGGTCACGAGCGAGCTACGACGGTGCCATGAAGTACTGGCGAACGCTGTTCGAGGGCGAGGCGCTGAGGCGCCACGCCGCCTGGCTCGCGTCGGCTGCCGGGGGCAAGCGCCTCATCGTCGAGGGCGAGGAGACGAAGCTCGCCCAGCTCGTCGGTAGCGATCTCCGGCTCGCGGGGCTCTTCGACGCGACGCTGTCGCTCTGCAACTTCACGCTGGCGACGCTGACGGGCCTCGAGGTCGAGCGCTCCACCTTCGACAGGTGCGAGCTCGAGTTCGCCAAGCTCGACGGCGCCCGCTTGACCGACTGCACGTTCCGCGGTTGCCACGCGGTCGGCGTCCACCTCGAGCGGGCGAAGATCCTCCGAGGCGCCTTCCCCGACACGTCGCTCGCGCGCACCGGCTGGGAAGGCGCCGAGGCCGTCGAGGTCGACTTCCGGGGGACCTACTTCGGCCGGGCGCAGCCGGGCAAGGCGCGCTTCGTGCGCTGCGACTTTCGCGGTGCCGACTTCGCGGAGGCAGAGCTCGCCGGCGCCGTGTTCGAGGGCTGCGACCTCCGGCAGGCGAAGCTCGCGGGGGCCGCCCTCGCCGGGGCCGTGCTCCGCGACTGCCAGGGCGTGCTCTAGCGCTCGGCGCTCGACTTCGCGGCGTGGAGGCGCTCGCGCAGGGCGCCCACCGCCTCGTCGACGCGGTTCTGGCGGCTCACGCACGGGCGCACGGTGATGTCGATGGAGGCGATGGCCCGCAGGTCGCCGTCGGCCACGGCGCGCGGCAAGAGGTCGACCTTCTTGTCGCAGCGCGCCTCCCGGAGGTCGAAGGCGATGGCGACGGCGGGCGACATGCGGGCGCGCACCTCCGGCTCGCGCAGGAGCTCGGCGGCCCGCCTCGAGGTGGGCGCCACGCCGCTCCGCTCGACGAGCGCGTAGAGCAAGTCCGTGCCGCCTTCGGCGAGGGCGATGGCGCGCGACACCTCGTCCGAGCGCGGGTGCGCCTCGCGCACGAGCGCCGTCATGACGTCGATCGCGAGCTCGCGCCCGGCGGCGTCGCCGAGGGCCGCCGCGTCCTTGTCCAGCAGCTCGAGCATGGTGGACGCGACGTCGTCCCAGCGCGCCTTGCCGAGGGCCTCGGTCACCCGCGCGCGCAGCTCCGCCCGTGCCCCGGGCTCGAGCGGGGCCGCCGGCGCCGCCGGAGCGCTCGCGGAGGCAGCTGGCGCGACCTCGGCGCTCGCCGAGGCAGGAGGCGCGACCTCGGCGCTCGCCGAGACGGCTGGCGCGACGTCGGAGCTCGTGCTCGGCCCCGGCGACGGTGGCGTCGCCGGTGCGGTCGGTGGAGCCTCCGGGGTCGACGGGGGCGCCGGCTCGGCCGTGCGCGGCTCGGAACGCGTGCCGGGAGCGGGCTCGGGCTTGGCATCGCGCCCCGCGACGACGTAGGCGATGGCGGCGGCGACGAGCGCCAGGCCGACGAGCCAGGGCAGCGGCGACGAGCGGCGCCCCGGCCGGGGGCTCGGCACCGCGGGCACGGCTGGCGCGGGTGCGCTCGGCTCGAGGGCGCGACGCTTCTTCTTTTTCTTGCGGGGGCGCGCCGGCCGCGCCGGCCCGCCGTCCGCCGCCGTGCCCGCGCCCGCCTGGCGGGCCTGCTCCGTGTGCGGGAGGTCCACACCCTCGGCGCGCCGGGTCGGCGGTGCCTCCTCGCCGGCGGCCGCCGCCACGACGGCGGGGCGGTCGGCCTCCGCGCGCGCGCCCTCGGTGGCCGGCGCGTCGCCGGGCGTGGCGCGAGAGGTGGTCGGCGGCGGACTGCCGGGCCCCGGCGCCGGGGCGCGCGAAGGCGCGGCGACCGAGGGCGGCCACTCGGCCGGCTCGGCCGGGGATTC
>JADLAB010000507.1 GCA_020848455.1 Polyangiaceae bacterium | reverse complement strand
GTGGATGTTTTTGGTGTGCGCGAAGGCGTTGAGCGTGACGGTGGTGTAGGCGTGATCTTTGCGGAATCCTGGCCCGAAGGTTACCAGGTTGCGGTCGTGAAGTACGACGCGCTCGGCCTTGCCGTCGCCCGCGAGGTTGGCGCTGACGTCGAAGCGCGCCGGTCCGCTCACCGAGCGCTCCTTCTTGTAGAGCGCGTAGACCGCCTCGAGATCCGCCGCCGCCGGCGGAGCGGGGCGGGGCGTGGGCACGGGGGGCGGCTTCGGGATCGAGGGCCCTGGCCCCGGCCCTGGCGCGCCGCCGCCCTTGTCCTCGACGAGCTCGAACTTGCCACCCTTGAGCTCGAAGGCGCGACTGCGCCCGTCGCCGGAGTGCGTGATGCGCGCGGCGCCCTTGCCCCCGCTCACCGAGACGGTGGTCGCGTGGGCCGCGAGGCCGTCCGAGAGCAGCTCGTCCGGCACCTCGCCCGACCCGAAGGACAGGACCTCGAGGCGACTGCCGCCGCCGTCCTTGCGCAGGATGAGGATGTCGGCCTTGCCGTCGGCGGTCACGTCGCGCACGTCGATCTTGCCGACCTCGCCCCGGCGCGCGTCCGAGCCCATGTCGCGGAAGAAGTACTCCGCGCCTCCGCGGTAGGTGGGGCCCATCACGACGAGGAAGCGGCCGTAGACCATCACGCGCTCGCTCATCGCGTCGCCCGCGACGTCGGCCATGAGGTTGTAGCTCGGAGCGTCCCAGATGCGCTCCTGGCGCAAGAGACCCATGCCGAGCGCGAGCTCCGGCTCGGTGGAGATCGCGGGCAGATCGGCGTAGCTGCGGCTCGAGGCCGTACCGAGGGTCGTCTCGATGGCGTTGCCGGCGTCGGCGTCGTTCACGAGCACGGCCCCGCGCAGGCCGATGCGCACGGTCTTGGCCTCGGGGAAGGTCGTCCACGGGATCTTGGCCTCGAGGCTGTAGCCGCCGCCCTCGAGCGGGGCCTCGACGATCTCGCTGCCGGCCACGCGCCCGCCCTTGCCGAGGCGCGCCTCGGCGGCGGTCTTGCCGGGCACGCCGGGGTAGAGGAGCACGCTCTTCGTCGTCCCGCCCGGGATGCCGAGCACGAGCTCCACGTGGTCGGCGTTCGCCACGACCTTGTCGTCGCGCACCTCGGCCGCGACGTAGAGGCTCTCGCGGTCGTAGCTCACGAGCGCGCGCGCCCCGATGTCGCCGCTCGAGGCTTCGCCCTTCAACGCGTACTTGAGCTCTGCAAGGGGCGTGTCCCACTCCCGCAGCAGGCCGTCGATGCGCACGCTCTCCGGTGCGAGCGGCGCGTGCAGCACGACGCCCTCGGCGCGGGCGACGGCGGCGCCAGAGAGCGAGGCGAGGCACGCGGCGAGCAGGGTGGGCGGGGCGAGCTTCGGGGTCCGGCGGAACGACATGGTGGGCGAGGGCGTTGGGCCGCGGGCCGAGCTGCGGGCGCGGGCATGCCAATGTACGGCAACCCCGCCGCGCGCGTCGACCGAGTACGGTGTCGCGGCAAAGTTGCGGCGCTGCGGGCCGCGCGCCGGGCCGCCTTCGGGCGGAGCCCGGAGGCTCAGCGCCGGAACACGCGCGACGACGGGGAGCCGCCGAGCCCGAGGCGGAAGAGCTTGCGGCGCTGGAAGAGCTTCGCGATCTCGACCGTGGGCACGACGAGCAGGGACAGCCCGAGCACGATGCTCCACTCCTCGCCCGTCACGGCGAAGGTCTTGAACACCGGCCGGAGCGCGGGGACGAGGATGGCGATGAGGTGCAGGGCGGCGCTCGCCAGGATGGCGCCCACGAGGGGCACGCTCACGAGCGGTCGCGAGGACACGATGGAGCGCGTCTGGCTGCGACAGGAGAATGCGTGCACGAGCGGCGACAGCGCGAGCAGCGTGAAGGCGAGGGCGCGGGTGTGCTCGAGCGACGCTTCGTCCCGCGGGGACAGGGCGTAGAGCAGCACTGCCGCCCCGCCCATCACGAGGCCGACGTACAGGATGCCGAGGTACTCCCGCATGCCGATGAGGCCCTCGTCCGGACGGCGCGGCGGCTCCTGCATGAGCATCTTGTCGGGCGGGTCCATGCCGAGGGCGAGCGCCGGCAGCCCGTTCGTCACGAGGTTGATCCACAGGATCATGAGCGGCGTGAGCGGCGGCCAGCTCTTGAACAGGCTCACCACGAACACGGCGACCACGAGGCCCATGTTCGAGGACAGGAGGAAGAAGATGAACTTCTGGATGTTGCGGTAGATGGCGCGCCCCTCGCGGACGGCCTCGACGATGGTCGCGAAGTTGTCGTCCTGCAGCACGAGGTCCGCGGCCTGGCGCGCGACGTCGGTGCCCTGGAGCCCCATGGCGACGCCGATGTGGGCCTCGCGCAGCGCCGGGGCGTCGTTCACGCCGTCGCCCGTCATGGCGACGATGTGCCCGGCCTTCTTGAAGGCGCGCACGATCTGGAGCTTCTGCTCCGCGGTCGTGCGGGCGAACACGCGGATGTGCATGATGCGCGCGGCCAGCTCGTCCTCGGAGAGCGCCGCGAGCTCGCTGCCCGTCATGGCCACGTCGCCGTCGACCCACAGGCCGATCTCCTCGGCCACGGCCTGCGCCGTGAGCTTGTGGTCGCCGGTGATCATGACGGCGCGGATGCCGGCGGTGGCGCAGGTCGCGACCGCCTCGGCGACGCCGGGGCGCGGCGGGTCCATCATGCCGCACAGGCCGAGGAAGGTGAGCTCGCGCTCCAGGCTCTCGGCGTCGCGGCTCGGCGGCGGCGCGTCGCTGTCGAGGTCGCTGCTCGGGCTCGTCCCGGTCTCGCGCCGGCACAGGGCGAGCACGCGCAGCGCCTTCTTGCTCATCGCCTCGGCCACGGCGAGGATGCGCGCCCGCACCTCGTCGTCGAGCGGCGCCGTGCCGCCGTCGTGCTCGTAGGCCACCGAGCGCGGCAGGAGCACGTCCACGCTGCCCTTGACGTGCGCGACGTCGTGCCCGGCGGCGTCGCGCGCCACGATCGTCATGCGCTTGCGGTCGCTGTCGAAGGGCAGCTCCGCCAGGATCTGGTGCGAGGTCGACAGGGCCTGCTGCTCGTGGCCGACCTTGGCGGCCACGGTGAGCAGCGCTCCCTCGGTGGGATCGCCCGTGACCTTCCAGCGCCCCGTCTCCGGATCCTTCGCGAGGGCGGCGTTGTTGCACAGGGCCGCCGTCGCGAGCGTCTGGTCGAGCGGCCCCGGCAGCTTGTGCACGTCGACGAGGCGGCTGTCGGAGTCGCGGATCTCGCCCTGCGGGTCGTAGCCCTCACCGCTCACGGTGTAGGCCTGCCCGTAGGTGTAGATCTCGCGCACCATCATCTCGTTCTGCGTGAGCGTGCCGGTCTTGTCCGAGCAGATCACGCTGGCCGCGCCGAGGGTCTCGACGGCGGGGAGCTTGCGCACGATGGCGCCGCGCTTGGCCATGCGCTGCATGCCGAGCGCGAGCGTGATGGTGGTGATGGCCGGCAGGCCCTCCGGGATGGCGGCGACGGCCAGGCTCACCGCCTCGAGCAGGAGCACGTGCCAGCTGCGCCCGCCGCGCGCGAAGCCCCACAGCATCAGCGCCAGGGCCGCGCCCAGGCACACCTTGAGGATGATCGAGCCGAAGTGCTCGAGGCGCTCCTCGAGCGGCGTCTTCTGGGCGCCGATCGAGCGGATCATCTCGCCGATGCGGCCGAGCTCGGTGTTGGGGCCGGTCGTGGTGACGACGGCGCGTCCCTTGCCGCGCACGACCGTGGTGCCGGTGAACACCATGTTCACGCGGTCGGCGAGCGGCGCGTCCGCCGGCACGTCGGCGACGGCGTCCTTGCCGACCGGGCTGCTCTCGCCGGTGAGCGACGACTCCTCGCTGCCGAGGTCGATGGTCTGCAAGAGGCGCGCGTCGGCGGGCACCGAGTCGCCCGCCTCGAGCTCGATGAGGTCGCCCGGCACGAGATCGGCGGCGGGCACCATGCGGATGCGGCCCTCGCGGCGCACGCGTGCGTTCGGCGCGGCGAGCTTCTGCAGCGCCTCGAGCGCCGCCTCGGCGCGGCGCTCCTGGAAGAAGCCGATGAAGGCGTTCATCACCACGATGAGCAGGATCGCGATGGCGTCGCCGAAGCGCTCGAGGGTCGAGCGCCCCTCGGACTCGGTGATGCCGACCACCGTGGCGATGATGGCGGCGGCGAGCAGCGTGAGGACGAGCGGGTTCTGGAACTGCTTCAGCAGGCGCAGCCAGCTCGGCTCGCGCGGTGCCTCGGGCAGGGCGTTGCGGCCGTAGCGCTCGAGCCGTCCGGCCGCCTCCTGCTCGGTCAGGCCCTTGGCGGAGCTCGCCTCGAGCCGCGCGAGCAGCGCCTTCAGCTCCTCGGCGTGGTCGGCGGACCGCGGCGCCGACGGGGCGGCCGACGAGCTGCGGGTGCTGGTGCTCGGCTGGCTCAACGCTTCATCCGCGCTTGCTGGGCCTGCTCTTGCGCCTCGAGCTCGGCGAGCGCCTTCTCGAGCTCGTCCTGCTCCTGCTTCGACAGCTCCGGCTCGGGCTCCTTCTGCTCGGCCACGCGCACGGGCGGCGCGGCCGCGACCTCCTCGGCCGGGGGCGGCGCCTCGGGCGGCAGCACGCCCATCTGGCGCTTGAGCGCCATGAGCTCGTCGTCGGCGCCCATGTTGGCCTCGAGCTGCTTGAACTTGTGGGCCGCGACGTCGCCCGTGTACTCCTCGGCGAGCTCGGACTGGGCCTCGGCCTCCGCCTCCTGCTGGTTGACCCGCTGCTCCATGCGGTCGAAGACCTCGAAGGCGCTGTTGGCCTTGAGGCCACTCATCGTCTCCTGGATCTGCTTCTGCGCCTCGGCGCGGCGGGCGCGCGCGATGATCAGGGCCTTCTTGCGCTTGGCGTCCTCGATCTTGTTGTTGAGGACACGCAGGGCGGTCTTGATCTGATCGACGGCCGCCTTCTGCTTCTGCCACTGATCCTTGAAGCCGTCGGCGAGCTGCTGGTGCTCCTGCTTGCGTTGCAGGGCCTCCTTGGCGAGCGCGTCGTCGCCGGCGCGCACGGCGAGCATCGCGCGGCGGTGCCACTCGGCCGCCTTCGCCTCCTCCTGCTCGGCCTGCTTGGCGAGGCGCTTCTCGTCGGCGATCGAGACGGCGACCTGCTTCTTGGCCTCGATGAGCTGGTTGCTCATGTCGAGCACGACCTGGTTCAGCATCTTCTCCGGGTCTTCGGCCTTGCTGATGAGGTCGTTGATGTTGCTCTTGATGAGCGAGGCGAGGCGGGCGAAAATTCCCATGGTCGAGCTTTCCGTGGACGTTCGGGATCCGGTGACGGGACGGGGTGGACGGCGCGGGCGGACGACGGCGAAGCGGCGCGCGGTGCGCCACGCCCGGCGCGGCCGTGCGGCTAGTCGAGCGCGAGCGCGCGCAGCTCCTTCGTGTGGCGAACGAGCGCGAGATCGATGTCGTTGAGGACGGCCGCGAGCTCGTTCTCGTCGAGGTTCTCGAGCTCGAGCCCGGCATCGAGCACGAGCTCGTCGCCGTCGAGGCCGTAGGCGGCGTGGGCGAGGTCCTGCGTGTTGAACTCGAGCACCTTGCGGAGCAGGGCCAGCTGGCGCGTCGGATCCTTCGGGACGCGTCCCATGTGGACCGCGGCCAGAACGATGGGCTCGTCCACCCGGACGGCGATGGGCGGGCCTCCGTCGCCGCTCGACACGATGAACGTGCCCGACTCGCTGACGTAGAACGTGCGGTTCAGGCGGTGGAGGAACGTTTCGATGTCGTCTCGGTTGCGTGGCATGGCGGTTCGTTGTTTCCCTCGGCCTTCGGCCTCGGTCGAGCCGGACTGTCTGCCGCCTCGACCAGAGCGGCGGCCGAGTCGGAATCCGTAGGACGGGCGCGAGCCTAGCGCCAAGAGAGGGCGCGTACCAGGCAGGCCAGGGGTGGCCGTGCGCTTGCGGAGCGGGGCGCGCCGAGAAAGCTCTGGCCTGGCGTGCCACATCTGGTACGGTCCCGATCCAGGTATCGTGGCGATCCACCCCGGAGAAAGCCTCGCCGGCTACCGCGTCGAGCACCTGCTCGGCCGAGGAGGCATGGGCGAGGTGTGGTCGGCGCGGTCCTTCGACGGCACGCGCGTGGTCGCCATCAAGGTGCTCTTGCCCAAGGCGGCCGTGAACCCGGAGCTCGTGGCGCGCTTCGAGCGCGAGGCGCGCGCCGCGGCCGCCATCGACAGCCCCTACGTGTGCCGCCTGCTCGGCATCGAGCGCGACCGCTCGGGCGCTCACCTGCTCGTGTTCGAGCAGCTCGAGGGCGAGACCCTGAGCGACCGCCTGAAGCGCGAGCTCTACCTCGCCTTCGCCGAGGTCGGTCCCCTCGTCGACGACGTCCTGCAAGGGCTGGCGGCGGCCCACGCGGCCGGGGTCGTGCACCGCGACTTGAAGCCCGGCAACATCTTCATCGAGCGGCTGCGCGTGCCGGCTCCCGACGGCCGCCACGAGCGCGCCAAGGTGCTCGACTTCGGGATCTCGAAGGTGAGCAAGAAGAGCAAGGACGGGCGCCGCGACGAGCCCTCCCTCACCGACTTCGACGCCACGCTCGGGAGCTTCTCGTACATGGCGCCCGAGCAGGTGCGCGGCGCGGCGCGTGCCGACGGCCGGGCCGACATCTACGCCGTCGGCACGGTGGTGTTCCGCGCGCTCGCCGGCCGGCTGCCCTTCGAGGGACCCAACGCGGGCACCATCCTGGCGCTCAAGATGGACCGCCCCGCGCCGAGCCTCAGCGAGGTGACCGGCGAGCAGTGGCCGGCCGGGCTCGAGCGCTTCATGGCTTGCGCGCTGCAGCGCGATCGCGAGCTGCGCTTCGCGACGGCGCTCGATGCCCTGGCCGCCTGGCGTTCCATCCAGCCCGAGGCCATCGCGCGCCGCGCCGGCGCGCGGGCCCGTCGTCCGGCGCCCGAGGACGAGCGCTCGGCGGTCGGCTACGGCGTGGACGCCAGCACCGAGGTCGACGCGCCGGTGTGGGACGGCGCGAGCACGGACGTCGACGGACCAGACGAGGGAACGAAGCAATGAGCACGAGCCGGGTCGACGTCACGGTCGGACTGCGCAACCGCGTCAACGTGCGCGGTGGCCGCATCCGCCTCGATGGGAGCCCCATGTGGGTCGAGATCGGGCAGGACCCGGTCATCGTGGGCCGCAACCCCGCCTGCCAGGTGGTCGTGGAGGACACGAAGGTGAGCGCCGTCCACGCCGAGCTCTGCGCGACCGAGCTCGGCGTGCGGGTGCGCGACCTCGGGAGCCGCAACGGCACCTTCGTCCACGACGTGCGCCTCGGCGAGGTGTGCCTGGTGTCGCCGTGCACGCTGCGCCTCGGCGGGACCGAGCTCGTGTTCGAGCCGCAGCGCCCCGAGCGCGTGGCGGTGCCGCCCATTCCCGCCTTCGGGCCGCTCGTCGGCTCGAGCGAGGCCATGCGCAAGACCTTCGACCGGCTGTCCAAGATCGCGCCGACCGATCTCACGGTCCTCATCTGCGGCGAGACCGGCACCGGCAAGGAGCTCGCGGCGCAGGCGATCCACGAGGCGAGCCCGCGCGCCGACAAGCCCTTCGTGGTGGTCGACTGCGGCTCCATCCCACCGAGCCTCGCCGAGGCCACGCTGTTCGGGCACGAGAAGGGCGCCTTCACCGGCGCCATCGACCGCCACGCCTCGCCCTTCCACGACGCGCAGGGCGGCACCATCTTCCTCGACGAGCTCGGGGAGCTGCCGGTCGACGTGCAGCCGAAGCTCCTGCGCGTCCTGTCCGAGCGCCGCGTCAAGAGCGTGGGCGGCAGCGCCTACAAGACCTTCGACGTGCGCGTCATCGCCGCCACGCGCCGCGACCTCGTGCGCGCCGTGAACCAGGGCGTGTTCCGCAGCGACCTCTACTTCCGCGTGGCGCAGGTGCGGGTCGAGCTCGAGCCCCTGCGCAATCGCGTCGAGGACCTGCCGATCCTCGTGCGCAGCATGCTGAAGGACCTCGGCGACGAGGATGCCTACCAGCGCGTCTCGCAGGCGACGCTCGAGCGGCTGATGCGCTACGACTGGCCGGGCAACGTGCGCGAGCTGCGCAATGCGGTGGCGGTGGCGTACGCCCTGTCCGAGCAGGGCGGCGAGATCGACGTGGCCGCCCACCTCGGGGCGCTCGAATCGACGGCGGGCGGCGGACTCACGGTCGGAGGCACGGGCGGTCCGATGCTGTCCTCCGCCGCCTTCGTGGCGCTGCCCTTCCAGGACGCGAAGCGCGAGGTCCTGGCGCGCTTCTCGCAGGACTACTTCTCGCACCTCGCCGAGGAGTCGAAGGGCAACGTGAGCGAGATGGCGCGCCGCGCCGGCATGGAGCGCGCGCACGTGCGGGCCTACTTGAAGCGCCACGCGATCGACGTGAAGGAGTTTCGCTGAGACGCTCACTCCTTCCGTTACGTCCGGTTCGGCGTCGCGCGGCGCCACGTGCGCGTCCCCGTGTTATGGGGAGGTGGCTTTTCCGAGGAGGCTCCCATGCGACTCGTGCGCGCTCTCTTGGTCGTTACCGTGGCGGGGCTCGGCTTCGCGGCTTGCAGCGAGACGAAGGACGACACCGGGACGGGTGGCACCGGCACCGGCGGCACCGGGGCCACGGGCGCCGGCGGCTCGGGCGGCCAGGGCGGCGAGGTCAAGAGCCCGGTGGGCGACGCGTGCACCGCCGACGACCAGTGCTCCGGCGACCTCTGCATGCCGGAGAGCTACCTCGGCTGGGCGGGCGGCTACTGCAGCGGCCTGTGCGATCCCGAGCTCGCGCCGTGTCCCGCGGGCTCCGAGTGCCTCGGCCTGCCGAGCGGTGGCTCCGGCTGCATCAAGACCTGCTCGGGGCCGGCCGACTGCACCGGCCCGGCGCAAGAGTGCGTGGATCTCAACGGGGACGGCTCGCTCCTCGTGTGCTTCGGTGGCTGCGAGACCGACGACCAGTGCGAGGTCACCTGCAACAACGACGTGCTCGTCTGCGCGCAGGCGGCCGAGGTGTGCACCGGTGGGATCGACGAGGACGAGGACTTCGGCGCGGGCAGCGGCTTCACCGACTGCGAGGACGCGGACTGCGCGGCCGACGCGACCTGTCAGGCGACCGTCGCCGGGGCCTGCGGCGGCGCCGTGGACGTGTCGGCCGGCGGGGCCTTCGACGGCGACACCGCGGGCGGCACCAACGCCTTCGCAGCGGTGTGCCAGAGCCTGTTCGGCTCCTACATCGCGGGCGGCAACGCCAACGAGCGCATCTACGAGTTCACGGCGCCCGAGGCGGGCAACGTGAGCTTCGCGGTCGCGGCCACGACCGGCTCCGTGGACTGGTACCTGCGCACGGTGTGCGACGACGGCGCGACCGGTCTCGGCTTCTGCGGCACCGAGGGCGGCGCGACCTCGCTCGAGCTCGCGTCGGGCCAGAGCGTGTTCGTGTTCGTCGACGGCTACGGCGGCGACGCGACCTTCACGCTCGACGTCGCGTTCCAGGCGATCGCGCCCATCTGCGCGGCGGCGCAGACCATCGCGCTCGGCGCCACGAACGGCAACACCAACCAGGGCTCGGCCGCCATGGGCTCGAGCTGCGGCGGTGGCGGCAACGAGCGCGTCTACACCTTCACGCCCGGCTTCACCGGCACGCTCGGCCTCACGCTCGCGTCGGCCAGCGACCAGGGCCTGCACGTGCGCGGCACCTGCGCCGACTCGGGCACCGAGCTCGGCTGCGCCGACTCGCAGTTCGGTGGGACCGACGAGACGCTCGATGTCGCCGTGACCTCGGGGACGGCGATCACCATCGTGGTCGACGCCTACTCGCCGGGCGAGGAAGGCCCCTTCGTGCTCACCCTGGCGCAGAACTGACGGACCTGGTCCCGCGCATCACGGGAAGGCCGCCTTGGCCCCCGAGGTGCCGAACGCGAGGAGCACCTTCTTCGTGGGCGCCTTGTCGAGGGTGCCCTCGTACGCCACGAAGGCGTTGATGGGCACCGAGGGGTGCAGGTAGCGCGTGACCTTGAGCTTGGCCCCGAGGATGACGTCCTCGAGGTCGCCGACGGCACAGTCCGTGAACGCGCCGGCCGGAACGGTCATGTCGGCGCGGCGCGCGACGCCGAATTCCGCCGCCGTCGGCAGGCGCAGGTCCTTCAGCATCCATTGCCGGCCGGCCTGCACGCCGCTCGGGGGAATCGTGACGATGCCTCCCGCGGTCTTCTCGCGCAGCGTGCGCACCACCATGCCGTCGAGCGTCGTGCGATCTCGCATCTCCACGACGAGCTCCGACTGCGCCTTCGCGCCGGGTGCGGCGGCGTCGAACTCGAAGACCGTGGCGCCGTCCGGCTCGACGCGCGTGAGGCGGATCTCGACCGTGGTCTTCTCCGGGCCCTCGGTGCGCTCGTAGCGGACCCATTGACCCACCGCGAGCGCGGGCGGCGCGGCGGGCGCGGCTGCCGAGGCCGAGGCCGAGGCCGAGGGTGGCGCCGCCGCGACCGAGGCCGCTGCCGAGGCCGAGGCGCTGGCGGAGGGAGCCGACGAGACGGACGCGGACGGACGCGCCGCCGCCGCGCTCGGCGGCGGTGCGGACCGCGTGTCACGCGTCGCCGCCTGGGTCGCCGTCGAGCGCGTGTCGCCGCCCGCCGTCGGTCCCGGTGAGCAAGCGTAGAGAGCGGCGAGGGCGGTGCCGAGCGCGATGCGACGTGCGAAGGCGCGAGGCGACGAGGCGCGACCATGGTGGAGCATCGGCGCAAAATGCCACGGGTGCGGCGCGAAATCGAGGCTCGCACGTCGGGAGCGCGGCGCGCTCAGGTGGCGCGCAGGTGCGTGCGGTGGAAGAGCCACACGCCCACGGCGAAGTAGAGCGCGGAGAGCGCCGTGAGCCAGCCGAGCTCCCAGGCGACGTCGCCGAAGGAGGCGCCGAGCGACAGGATCTTGTTGAAGGCCACGACGGCGTGCGTCGGTGGCAGGAAGTCGAAGAGCCCGACGGCGTGCGCCCCGGTGCGGAAGAGCACGGGCTTCGGCAGCGGGAACACGGCGCCCGACAGGAACATGAGGAGCATGAAGGGCAGGTTCGCGGCGAGGAACGCGCGCGTGACGGTGCGCGCGAAGCACGCCACGACGAGGCCGACGCCGATGACGCCGAGCGCGGTCATGCAGCCGACGACGAT
Organism: Polyangiaceae bacterium; assembly: GCA_020848455.1. Classification (GTDB taxonomy): domain Bacteria; phylum Myxococcota_A; class Polyangia; order Polyangiales; family Polyangiaceae; genus JACRDA01. Next base: position 1,282 of record JADLAB010000507.1, on the reverse strand, counting down.
GGCCGCGGCGATGGGGCCCTGGCTGCGGAAGCCGAGGGCGACCGCGACCCCGAAGGTCGCGAGCATGCCGAGCACGCCGATGGCGAACTGCACGGCGCTCACGCCGAAGAGGAAATCGAAGGCCGACATGCGCGTGAGCTTGAGGCGGCTCAACGTCCCGGCCTCGACCTCGCGCGCCACGGCCATGGCGGCCGTGAAGAGCAAGAGCACGATGGAGATGACGAGCAGGCCCGGTACGTAGTTCTCGAACTCCGTGCGTGCGCCCGAGCTGCCGAGCGCCTCCTCGTCGACCCGGTAAGGCGCCTCGGCGCCCACCGCTTGCGAGACGACGCCGTCGACAGCGAGCAGCCCCATCATCATGGCGATCGAGTAGCTCGCGTTCGACAGATCCCCGACGAAGGTCACCCCGGCCCGCGCGTCGCCGGCTCCGCGACCGAGCAGGCGCGCCGAGAAGTCCTCGGGCACGATCACGAGCGCCGAGGCGTCGCGGTCGCGGAGCGCAGCGTCGGCGGCGGCGCGATCGGCGGGCTCGCTGACGCGCAGCATCGGCTGGCCGTTCGAGTATTTCACGTCCCCCATCGCCGCGACGACGGCGCGACCGGCGGCGAGCTCGCTTCCGTCGGCGAGCGCGACCGGGCGGTCGTGGTCGAGCACCATGACTGGGTAGGTCGTCGAGCCGCCTCCGGTGATGAGGAAGTAGAGCACGACGAAGAAGGGCGCCGTGCTCACCGCGAGCACGAGGCTCCACGGGTCGCGCAGCTGCTCGACCAGGGTCTTGCGCACCACGGACAGGGCTCTCATGACGACCGCAGCCCCCTTCCCGTCAGAGCGATGAACACGTCCTCGAGCGTCGACTGCCGGAGCCGCACGTCGAGCGTGGTCGAGCCGTGGGCCGCGAGCTTCGCGAGCACGGCGCCGATGCGCTCGACCATCGCGGGCGCGCGCAGGTAGAGCACCGAGCCGGCGGCGGTCGCGCTCTCGACCTCGCCGCGCACGGCGTCGAGCGCCCGCGTCACCGCGGCGGCCTCCCCGTCGGCAAGCGTGAGCTCGAGCACGTCGCCCTCGCCGACCTGGCGCTTCAGGGCGTCGGGCGTGTCGAGCTCGAGGAGCCTGCCGTGATCGACGATGGCGACGCGGTCGGCCAGCCGATCCGCTTCGTCCATGTTGTGGGTCGTCAAGATCACGGTCTTCGAGCGAGCCAGGGTGCGGACGTACTCGCGCACGAGCACGCGGCTCTGCGGATCGAGGCCGGCCTCGGGCTCGTCGAGCACCACGATCTCGG
>JADLAB010000506.1 GCA_020848455.1 Polyangiaceae bacterium | reverse complement strand
CCGCCCGCCGCAGGCGGCGGATTCCGCCGATCGGGCGCGGCAGGCGAGCCGGAGCGCCGCGCCCAGGGGCGCGTCACGATGGAGGGCCTGCCCCCGTCGGCGCGCGCCGGAGGCGGCCTGTTCTCGGCCTCGCGGCCGGTCCCGGCGGGGCTCGACGGCCTCGACGACGAGTCCGAGGACCTGCCCCCGCCTCCCGGTCCGGACGCGGGCGCCGAAGGGGGCGCGCCGGCGGGCGGCAGCGTCGGTGCCGAGTTCGTGCTCGACGGCGGCCCGCAGCCCACCGCCGGCGCTCCCAGCGACTTCTCGCTGCAGGCCGAGCCGCTCGGCCTACAGGCACCCCCGTCGGGTCCGAGCCCCGAGGCCCCCGCGCCCGCCGCTCCCCTCGTCGCCATCCGCCCGCGCCGCTCCGGCCGCATCCGCGTCGGCATCGCGGCGGTGCTGGTGCTCGCGGTCGGCGGCGGCCTGCTGTCGCTCACGTCGCTCGGCCCGTACGGCTACTTCTACATCAGCGACAAGCTGAACCAGAGCGACCACGAGCGGACGCTCGCCGAACAGCGCGCGGCCGCGCAAGAGGCGCTCGACGCCGACACGGCCCCCGAGGCCCAGCGCGCCGTCGCAGCCGCGCGCGCCGCGCAGGCCGCGATGCCACGCTTCGCGCCGATGGCGTCGTACGCGGCCTATCTCGCGTTCGCGAACGCACTGCGCTTCGGACCGAACAGCGAGAACCAGGCCTACGCCAAGCAGGTGCTCGAGGCGGTCGGCGCGCGCACGCCGAGCGACGAGCAGGTGCTCGCGCTCGCCGCCCTCGACGCGATGGAGGCGCGCCTGCCCGGCGCCCGCGAGCGCCTGGCCGGGCTCGTGCTGCGGCTGCCCGAAGACGTCGACGTCGCGGTGCTGGCCGGCGAGATCGAGCTCTCGGCCAAGCAGCCGAAGGAGGCGCTCGCGGCGTGGAAGCGCGCCGCCGAGCTGCACCCGTCGGCGCGCACCGTCTACGGCCGAGCGCGCGCCGAGCTCGCCTCGGGCGACGAGCAGGCGGCGCTCGCGAGCGCCCGGCGCGTGCTCGAGCTGTCCGCCCACCACGCGGGCGCACGCGCGCTGCTCGCCAACCTCCTCGGGCGCAAGCGCGACACGCACGACGAGGCGCTGGCACTGCTCGCGCAGGTGACGGACGAAAAGGGGCCGGTGCGCGCCAACGCGAGCCCGACCGAGATCGTCAACGCCCAGGCGGTCGTCGGCGAGATCCACCTCGAGCACGGCCGCATGTCGGCGGCCGAGGCGGCCTTCGGAGCGGCGCTGAAGCTCGACCCGCGCGCGATGCGCGCGCTCATCGGCCTCGGCGAGCTGCTCTACCGCGCCGGCCGCTACACCGAGGCCTTCGCCAAGTACCAGTCGGCGATGAGCTTCGACCCCGACAGCGTGCCCGCGCGCATCGGCGCGGCCAAGACACTGCTCGCCCAGGAGAAGGCGAAGGACGCCAAGACCCTGCTGAAGAAGCTGGAGGACTCCGGCGTGAAGGATGCCCTGGTCGGCTACTGGCAGGGGCGCGCCGAGCAGGCGCTCGGTCGCCGCAAGGAGGCCGAGGAGGCCTACAAGCGCGCCATCGGCTGGGGCGAGCGCGACGTGCGCGCGGTGGAGGCCTACGTGGCGCTCGCCAACCTGATGGCGGCGCGCGGGGACGCCGACGGCGCGGAGAAGCTCCTGGCCGAGGCCGACGGCAAGCTGCCGCAGAGCGCGGCGCTGCACCTGGCCAAGGGCGAGTTCGCGCTGAACGGCGGGCGCTTCGACGACGCCAAGCGCGAGCTCACGGCGGCGCTCGAGCTCGATCCGACCAACGTCGCCTCGCGCTTCAAGCTCGCGGTGGCGCTGCGCCGCGCGAGCGACTTCGAGGCCGCCGGCCAGAACCTCGACGCCGTCGAGAAGGCCGACGCCGACTACCCGGGCCTGGCGCTCGAGCGCGGGCTCTTGTTCGAGGCGATGGGCCAGCGCGATCTCGCCATCGAGGCGTACAGCGCGGCGCTGAAGAAGGCGCCCGACGACCTCGATCTCAAGCTGCGCGTCGGCTCCTCGCAGGTGCTCGCGGGGCACCCCAAGCAGGCCATCGATCTGCTGAAGAAGGTGCTCGAGTCGCGCTCGCAGTCCGCCGAGGTGAACTACTTCCTGGGGCGCGCGTGGCTCGGACTCGGCCAGAACCTGAGCCAGGCCGTCAAGCTCCTGCAGACCGCGACCGAGCTCGATCCGAACCAGAGCGAGTACTTCTTGTACCTCGGCTGGGCCGCGAACGAGGCCGGCGACGGCGACATGGCCGGCGAGGCGCTCAAGCGCGCACTCGAGCTCGACCAGGGCAACGGCGACGCCTACTGGCAGCGCGCCGTCATGCTGCAGAAGAAGGGCAAGGCCATCTCGGCCCTCACCGACGCGAAGAAGGCTCTGCAGCTGCGCCCCTCGCGCTACGAGGCCTTCGCGACGATGGCGCTCTGCTACCAGGATCAGTCGGAGTGGTCGGCTGCCAAGGAGGCGTGGCGCCAGGCGGTCGCCGGCAACGGACGCATCGCCGAGTGGCACTACCGACTCGGCAAGATCCTGTCGCAGGAGAACGACGACGCCGGCGCCGCCGACGAGCTCGTCAAGGCGATCACGCTCGCGACGGACAAGGAAGCCACACCCGGGGGCCGGCCGCAGTGGCTCGTGGATGCGAACTTCCTCGCCGCCGAAGCGCTGCGCCGCACCAACGACAAGGCACGAGCGATCACGCACTACCAGGAGTACCTGCGGATCGCGCCGACCACGCACCCCTACCGCCGCGATGCCGAGGAGGCGCTGCGGGGCCTCGGCGTGCGGACGGAGAACTGAGCGCACGCTTGAGCGGCATCGGCATCGTTCTGAACCCGCGCGCGCGGCGCAACGTCCAGGACCCGGACGCACCGCTCAGGCTCGCCCACCAGCTCGGCGACGACGGGCTCGTCAAGATCGCGCGCGACCGCGAGGAGCTGGCGCGCGTGGCCGAGGACTTCAAGCGCATCGGCATCGAGATCCTGTGCATCGCCGGCGGCGACGGCACGAACCACGTCACGTTGACGGGCTTCTTCGAGGTCTACGGCGCGACGCCGCTGCCCATCGTGTCGCTGCTGCGCGGCGGCACCATGAACACCGTCGCCAACTCGCTCGGCATCCCGCGCCGCAGTCCGGAGCAGCTGCTGCATGCGACGCGGCGCGCCTACGCTCGCCGGTCGCGCCTGCCGCTCGCCTTCGTGGAGCACAACGTGGTGCGCGCGGGCTCGAACTACGGCTTCATCTTCGGCACGGGCGCGATCCACGGGTTCATCTCGACCTACTCGGACCACCCCGAGCCGAGCCCGGTGTGGGCAGCCCAGGTCCTGGCGCGCGCCTGCGCCGGCGCGTTCACGCGCGGCGCGACCCTGCGCCGTGTCGCGGCGCGCTGGGAGGGGCGCGTCGTGTTCGACGACGGCGCGAGCTTCCCCGAGCGCGACTACCTGGCCATCGGTGCCTCGACGGTCGGGCAGATCGGGCTCGGCTTCAAGCCGTTCTACCGCAACGGTCAGCTGCCGGACCATTACCACATGCTCGGCATCCACTGCTCGGCGGGGACCTTCATCCGCTCCTTGCCGCGCGTGTGGCGCGGCATCGGGCTCGAGCCCAAGCACAACTACGAGCGGCTCGTGCAGCGCGCCGTGCTGATGCCGCGCCACGGCGTCACGGGCTACCAGCTCGACGGTGACGTGTTCGATCACCCGGGCGAGCTCGAGGTCGCCATCGGCCCGCGCGTGCGCATCCTGCGACCCCAGCGCTGAGGACGTCGAGGTCGCAGGTCGAAGGTCGGCGCGCGACGAAGCGCCCGCTAGAAGTGCCCGACGATGCCGCCCGCGGGCGTGAGGGCGAACTGCCGCAGCTCCACGCTCTCGGCGCCCACGTCGCCCTTGGCGTAGTGCATCGTGAGGCCGAGCTCCATCGCGGCGAACACGTAGCGGAAGCCGATGCGCAGGCCGAGCAGGCCCCCGCCGTACACGTGAAAGCCCTTCACCGACTCCGTGTCCGGCACCGCGAGCGGCGCCGCGGGGTCGAGCGCGAGCTCGTGCGAGCCCGTCAGAATGTCGAAGCCGCCGCGCGCACCGAGCCAGGCACAGTACACGTCGCTCGCGTTGCACCAGCCGAACAGGATCGGCAGATCGCCGCCGCCGCCGCTCACCCGTGCGCCGATGTCGTCGTCGCGCCGCGGCAGGAGCGCGGACGCGCCGAGCCCGAAGGAGAGCGCGGTCTGGTCGATGGGGATGGCGTAGCGGACGTCGGCGCGCAGCGCCCGGCCCGAGTAGCCGAGGCCCGCCTCGAAGCTCCCGTCGATGCCGGTGCGCCCCGCCACCCACGGCGAGATCCCGGCGGCGACCGCGCCTCCGTGGATGGTGCGCGTGGCGACCGAGACGTCCGCCGCGCGCGCCGGGACCGCCACCTGGCCCGCGAAGCCGGCGCCCACGGTGGTGTCCCCCGCGCCGAGCACGTGCGCCGGATGCAGCAGCGGCATGCCACCGCCGCAAGCCACCGCCCCGAGCGCGCACAGGGCGAGCCACGGGCGCCACCCGGCGCCGCTCATCGCAGCTCGCCCTCGAGCTCGCGCACCACGCGCTCGATCTGCGGCTCGTTCACGGCGCAGAGTGCGACGCGCAGGACGCCGTCCTGCGGCAAGAGGTAGACCCCGCGCTGCCGCAGGCGCTCGGCCACCGCGAGCGCGTCGTGACAGAACACGGTCGTGAAGAAGCCGCCGCTGTAGCGCGGGTAACGGAGACCCGCCGGCGCCGCGAGCTCGTTCCAGCGCGCCGCGCGCCGCGCGAGCAGCGCCACGAGCGCGCCGCGCTCGGCGACGACGCGCGCCCGGCGCTCGGGATCGGCGAGCACGCGCGTGACGCCCGCCATCCCGCCGGCGTTGCAGTTCGACCACATGCCGCGGCAGGAGTAGGTGAGCGAGCTCTGGACGACCGCGCGCTCCGCGCTGTCCGGCACGGCCGTCACGAGCGCGCCGACGCGCAGCCCGTACTGGAGGAAGGACTTCGAGGCGCTCCAGGCGAACAGCACCATGGCTCGGTCGACGAGCTCGGCCGAGGCCGCGAGGCAGCGCGCCAGGCCCGCCGGCTCGAAGTAGCCGTAGGCGATGTCGTGCACCACGACCACCGGGTGGTGCTGCGCGTGGCGCGTCACGATGTCCGACACGCCCGCGAGCTCGCCCGCGTCGAGCGAGTAGCCGGTCGGGTTGTGGCACGGCGTGTTGAGCACGACGAGCGCGCGGCCCTGCGCCGCGATGACGGCGCCGAGCTGCCGATCGAGGTCGTCAAGGTCGAAGCGCCCGGCGGCGTCGAAGATCCGGAAGGTCGTGAGCACGCGACCGCTCTCCTCGCACAGCGTGCGGTACGGCCCCCAGTAGAGCGAGCCCGTGAGCAGCGCCTGGCGGGTGTCGAGGAAGTTGTCGATGGCCAGCCGCAGCGCGCCCGTGCCGCCCGGCGTGGCCACGGCCGCGGCCATGTCGGTGAGCCCCTGGGCGCCGAGCAGGTCGTGCGCCACCGCATGGCGGAACTCGTCGTGCCCCGCGATCGGCGCGTAGGCGGCCGCGACGCGCGCCGGCACGTCGCGCAGCGCCTCGACCACGCTCGGCATCACGCAGAGCGCGCCGTCGTCGTCGAGCAGCGCCCCGATGGTGGCGTTGACGATGTCCTCGCCGGCGCGGGCGCGTCGCTCGGCCTCGGCGTTCAGTGCGAACACCGGATCGTTTTCCGGGCGACCCCGCCGCGACGCGATGAGGTACTGCATGCGGGCGTGGGCTATCACGAAAGGCGCTGGGTTACTACCGGGGCCCCACGGCCGAGGCCGGAAGCCCGTGCATGGTGCACAATCGCGCCCGCCGTTTTAGAGTGGCGCCGATGAACCGGTTCTTCGTCGCCGTGGGTGCCGGGGTGGCGGTGCTGCTGTCCGGGGGCGCGGCGCGCGCGCAGCTCGCCGAGCTCGCCGAGGGCGTGGAGGTGGGCGCGTGGACCTTCCGCCCGCTCATCGACGTCCGCGTGCGCGGCGAGTACCGGCACGCACCGGTCGACACGGGGGGCGACGAGCACGCGTCGAGCGCCGTGCTGCGCGACGCCTACGCCTCGGCGCTGCCCGGGCTCGCAGCCGTGGGCCCGGCGGTCGATCACCAGTGGCTCGTCGCGGAGCGCGCGCGCCTCGGCGTCGAGGTCCTGTACGACGACGTCGCGAGCGCGCGCTTCGTGCTCCAGGATGCGCGCGTGCTCGGCGTCGCGCCCGGCATCGGCGCGGGGGCGGACACGGGCGGCCTCGGGGTGCTCGAGCCCATCGAGGCCAACGTCGCGGTGCACAGCAAGGACGATCTCGTGGCCTTGCGCCTCGGGCGGCAGCGCGTCGCCTGGGGCGAGGGGCGGCTCCTCGGCGACGCGGACTTCCGGGCCCGCGGCCGGGCGCTCGACGCCGCCAAGCTCGGTTTCCACGTGGACGACTTCGACCTCGAGATGCTGGGAGCGCTGCTCGCGCCGCCCGGCGACCTGCCGCCCGAGGCACCCGTCGCCGACGCGGGGATCGGCGCCGGCGCGCAGCTCTACGGTCTGCGCGCCGCCTACCGGCCGTTCCCGTACTTCGGCTTCGAGCTCGTGGCGCTCGGCCGCGTGGCCCGCGAGCCCCTGCCGAGCACGCTCACGCCGAGCGACGTCGGCGTGGCCGACGCGCGCTTCTTCGGCGACCACCGCGGCGTCGTGTACTCGCTCGAGGGCGCGGTGGAGGTCGGGCGCGTGGCCTCCTACGGCGACAGTCGCTCGCTCCTCGCGTTCGCCGCGGCCGGGCAGGTGCTGTGGACGACCTCGCTTCCGGGCAAGCTCGCGTTCGGGGCCTTCGGCGCGTACGCCTCCGGCGAGGACGAGCCGAGCGATCCGAAGGGCTCGCTCCAGCGCTTCGACCCCATCCTGCCCGACGGGCACGCGCACCACGGCTTCCTCGACCTCTACGGCTGGAGCAACATGTTCGACGCCGGCGCGCGCATGGAGGTCGTGCCCGACGACCTCGTCAGGCTCGCGCTCGCGGGCGCCTTCGTCGGGCTCGCGCAGCCCGCCGACCGCTGGAGCACGGAGTCGCTCGAGCCCGTGGGCGCGGCCCCGGGCAACGAGTCGCGCGTGCTCGGCGGCGAGGTCGACCTCGAGCTCGCGGTCGAGCCCTGGGAAAACGTGCGCTTCGACGTCGGCTACGGGCTCTTCGTCCTCGGCGCCGGCGGCAAGGCCGTGCTCGAGGCGGCCGGGCGCGGCAGCCGCGACGTGCTGCACGGCCTCAGCCTCGACGCGCGCATCCACGCCCCCTAGGGGGCGCTTCGAACCTCACGGCTTCTGACAGCGCCCGTCCTTGCACACGTCGGCGCCCGCGCAGTCCTTGTCGCGCGTGCAGGTCGGCGCGTCGCCCTTGCCGGGCGCGGCCGGCTCCGCGCTCGGCGTGCCGGGCTGCTCGTCCGGCTTGCCGGCCTTGCAGGCGCCGTCGCTGCAGGCGCTGCCCTTGTCGCAGTCCGTGTCGCTCTTGCAGCTCTTCGCCTTCGAGCTCGTCCCCTCGGCGATGCCGTAGACGGCCTTGTTGAGCCCGTCGAGCGTCTCGGTCACGCGCTTCTGCTCGTCGGCGTTGAGCCCGCCCGGGTTCTTCTTCTCGGCGGCGGCTGCGAAGCCGAGCCAGTGACGCGCGTCGGAGCGGTGGTTCAGCCGGAAGTGCGCCATGCCCCGGAAGTAGGCGTACTGCGTCTGCTGCACCGTCGAGAGCGAGTCGAAGTCGCGCTCGAGCACCTCGAGCAGCGCGACCGCGTCGATGTACTGATTGGCGTCGTAGTGCTTGATCGAGCGGTCGAGGTCCGTCGTGTAGGTGTTGCAGCCGACAGCGGCCCAGCCCAGCGCCACCGAGGCGCAGAGCGCGTGCGAGAGGACACGGCGCAGCATGGTGACGGAGAGCGTACTTCCGGGCTCGTCCCGCAAGCAAGGGCGTGCCGCGTCCGGGGCCCTCGCGGACCCGGGATCTGCCCGGCCGGGCCGCTGCGCTATGCTTGCCCCGGGCACCCCGCCCCGAGGGCCTCTTCTCATGGATCCGCGCGCCCGCGTTCGCTGGCTCATCGCCGCCGTGTGCTTCGCGGCGCTCTGTGCCGTGCCGTTCGTGGTGATGCTGGCGACGGGCAGCGCGGAGGACGACGTGCGCGCCGCGACGCGCCCGCGCCCGAGCGAGGTGCGCGACGAGACGCCACCCGCCGAGGAGCCCGAGGAGCCCGAGGAGCGCACGCGCGTCGTCGTGGGCCAGGTCCGCGAGCCCGACGGCACCCCGATCGCGGGGGCCCTCATCGTCGTCACGGGCTTCCCGGGCGTGCACACCGAGACCGGTGCGGACGGTCGCTACCGGCTCGTGCTCGTGCCGCTCGCGGCCCGGACCGTCGAGGTCGAGGCGGAGGGCTACCTCGGGGCGCGCGTGGAGCTCGGTCGGCCGCGCACCGACGACGAGCACGCCGACGTCGAGCTCCACCGGGACGAGCTCGTGGGCAAGGTGGTCGACGCGCGCGGTGATCCGGTGGCCGCGATCACCGTGCGCTGTGGCGAGCGCGAGGTCACGAGCGACCGCGCCGGCCGCTTTCGCTTCCCCGGCGAGTCCGAGGGCTGCAGCGCGAGCGCCAAGGACCGCCAGCTCGGCGAGACCGCCCGGCTCGTGCTCGTGCGCGACCGCGACAACGTGCTGCAGTTCGGCACGGGCGGGCTCATCGCCGGCGTGGTCACGGACGAGCGTGGCGCACCCGTGACGACCTTCACGGTCGGCGTCGACCGCGGGCCGAGCCGCGCCGGCGACCGGCTCGTGGTGGAGGACGCGGCCGGGCGCTTCGAGCTCGCGAGCCTCGCGGCCGGCCGCTACCACATCGCGGCGGCGGCGCCGGGCCGCCCGCCGGTGGTCACGGGCGCGCTCGAGCTCGCGCCCGGCGAGAAGCTCTACGGCGTGCGCATCGTGCTCGGTGCGGGCGCCGTCCTGCGCGGCCGCGTGCTCGACGCCGACGGCCGCCGCCCCATCGAGGGCGCGCGCATCGACGTCGAGGGGCTCGGGGCGCTCGCGGCGCACCACCCCGTGTCCGCCACGAGCGACGCGAGCGGGGGCTTCTCGCTCGACGGCGTGGCGCCCGGCTCGGTGTCGATCCGTGTCTCGGCGCCGGGCTACCGCTCGAGGGTCGCGTCCTTCGCGACGCGCACCGCGGGCGAGCGCGAGGTGCTCCTCACGGCGCTCGCGGCCGGCGAGGAGCGCGTCACCGAGTACACCGGCGTCGCGGCGGCGCTGCGCGGCACGCCCTCCGGTGTGGTGGTGGCCGGCGTCTTCGCGGGCGGCCCCGCGGAGGTGGCCGGCGTCCGTCCGGGCGACGTCGTCGTGAGCATCGACGCCGAGCCCGCGCAGGACTTCACGGTCGCCGACTGCGTGGCGCGCCTGCGCGGACCGGTCGGGAGCTGGGTGACGCTCGGGGTCCGGCGGCCGGCGCCGAGCGGGGCCGGCAGCGTCGAGCTCGAGCTGTCGATCCGCCGCGAGAAATTCGTCCGCTGAGCGGCTACTCGAGGTCGTTCTCGCTCGGCCCGGCGTCGCTGCCCGCGTCGGGCTCCTCGTCGTCCACCGGCTCGGACGTGTCGACCGGCCGGCCGACGTCGCTCGCGGCCGCGCCGGGCAGGCGCTCGCCGCGGGGGCCGAGCCGCAGGTTCGGCGGCTCCATCGGCCAGGGCGTCTCGCTCGACGAGCCGCCGCAGGCGCCGAGCGCAGCGCCCGTGGCGCCGAGCGCGCACAGCGCGGCGATGGCCAGGATGGGGAGCCGCTCGGTACCTCGCATCACGTCCCGCCGTATAGCAGGGTGGGCCGTGGAGCGCTCGACCTTGCGCGGCTGCGCGCGCGGCGCGGGCTGCGAGCCCCCGATCGGCCCACTCTCACGCGTAGCTCCGCACCTTGCGCCACAGCGTGTTGCGCCCGATGCCGAGGCGGCGCGCCGCCTCGGTCTGCGAGCCCCCGCACGCGTCGAGCACGCGCAAGACGTGCTCGCGCTCGACCTCGGCGAGCGGGCGCACGTCGCCCGTGCCCGCGTGCGGGTCGGCGCGCGCCGCGAGCTCCTCGGGCAGATCGTCGACGTCGAGCTCGCTGCCGCGCGCGAGCGCCGCGCCATGCATCACCGCGTTGTGGAGCTCGCGCACGTTGCCGGGCCACGGGTACGCGAGCAACCGCTCGCGCGCGCCCGGCGAGAAGCCGTGGAGCTGGCGCGCCTCCTCGTGCAGGAAGATGCACGCGAGCGGCAGCACGTCCTTTCGGCGCTCGCGCAGCGGCGGCACGCGCAGCGTGAGCACCTTGAGGCGGTAGTAGAGATCCTCGCGGAAGGTGCCCGCCTGCACCGCCGCGGCGAGGTCGCGGTGGGTCGCGCTCACGATCCGCACGTCCACGGTGAACGAGCGCGTCTCGCCCACCCGGCGGATCTCGCCGTCCTGCAGCGCGCGCAGCAGCTTCGCCTGCAGCAGCAGCGGGAGCTCGGCCACCTCGTCGAGGAACAGGGTGCCCCCGCTCGCCGCCTCGAAGAGCCCGGCCTTGGCGGCGGCCGCCCCCGTGAAGGCACCCTTGGCGTGGCCGAACAGCTCGGACTCGAGCAGGTCGGCGGGCAGCGCGGCGACGTTCACCGCCACGAAGCGCCGGCTGCGGCGCGGGCTGTTGCCGTGCAGGGTGCGCGCCACCACCTCCTGGCCGGCGCCCGTCTCGCCGAGGATCACGACGGGCGCGTCCGCCTGGGCGAAGCGCGCCGCGCGCTTCAGCACGTCCTGCATCGCCGGGCTCTCGGCCACGATCTGCGAGCCGCGGCGACGGCCCGGCGCCAGCGGGACGAGCCCGCAGACCGCACACGAGGGAGAGCAGCGTTCCACGCGTTCCATGATGGAACACGCGGCGGGGCTGGGCCAGCCCTTCTCGTCGACGAAATCCTTCGCGCCGCCGGCGCAGAAGCAGCTGGCACGACGCATGCAGTGCTCTTGCCCGGAGAACCCCTGCATGATCGACATCCAGCGCAGCGTCGCCAGTCTCGTCCTCGACCACTCGGAGTGCGCGCCCGTGCTCCAGCACCACGGCATCGACTACTGCTGCCGGGGCCACATGAGCTTCGAGGCGGCGTGCCGGGAGCGCGGCCTCGACCCGGTGGAGGTCGCCCGCGAGCTCGTGGACGCCATCGCGCGCCGCACGGGCGACGATGGCCCCGACCCGCGGACCCTCTCGACGCCGGCGCTCGTGGGTCACATCGTGGCGCATCATCACGAGTACCTGCGCGAGGCGATGCCGTTCGTGAGCGGGCTCGCGGCGAAGGTCGCGAGCGTCCACGGCGCGAGCGATCCGCGGCTCGTCGAGCTCCACGCGCTGGTGACGCAGCTCTTCGCCGCGCTCGAGCCGCACCTCGCGGACGAGGAGGAGAAGCTCTTTCCCGCGCTGATGTCGCAGAGCCCGGAACGTCCTGTTCTGGCGCGCGACCTCGCCGCCATGCTCGAGGAGCACCGTGCGGTCGGCGCGCTGCTGCAAGCCATGCGCGCGGCGGCCGACGACTATGCGTGGCCGGAGTGGGCCTGCAACAGCTACCGCGCCCTGTTCGCTGAGCTCGAGGCGCTCGAGGGAGACGTGCTGCGGCACGTGCACCTCGAGAACCACGTGCTCGCGCCGCGCTTCGCGGAGGTCTGACATGAAGGAGAACAAGCCCGTCCTACACCGGGTCCTCGGCTTGGCGCTCGGCACGCTCGGCGCGCTCGGCGCCGCGTGCGGGACCGATGCGTCGCAGGAGCAGGCCACGCCGAGCGCGGCACCGAGCGCGTCGGCGGGGCCGGCGAACGCCGTGCAGCACGAGATGCGGCTGCTCCTCGCCGCGATGCACAAGGCCATGGAAGGCATCGCCTACGGCGACGTGTCGGGGCTGCCGCAGGTGCTGCACCAGGTGCACGAGGCCAAGTCGGGGACCGAGGCGGCGCTCGAGGGCGGCACCTACCGCCTGCCGAAGAACCCGGACGGGGTCGCCCGCTTCCGGGAGCTCGACGAGGCCTTTCACGGGCACCTCGTGAAGATGGTCCAGGCGGGCCGGAAGAACGACGTCGCGGCCGCCGCACAGGCCTACGCCGAGGCCGCGAGCGCCTGCAACGGCTGCCACGGCGAGTTCCGCAAGTGACGCGCGCGCCGCGGCGCGCGGCCCGGGACCGGGAGCTGCGGCGGGCGCGCTAGTTCGTGTTCACTTCGACGCGCAGCAGCTTGCGCCCGATGAACACGTAGTCGCCGTGCTCGAGCTCGCGCTCGTCCACGATGCGCACGTAGGTGCCGTTGCGGCTCTCGAGGTCGGTGAGGGTGTAGCGCCCCCCGTTCTCGTCGATGCGGCAGTGCTCGCCGCTCATGAAGAGGTCCTCGGGGAAGTTGAGGTCGGCACCGTCGCGACCGATGACGAGGCTGCTCGTCGTGGCCTGCACCGTGATGCCCACCGCGCCGCCGCGGAACAGCTGGCAGATGCGGAACTTGCTCGGCCGTCGCGGCGACGCGTAGAAGACGGTCGCGTCCGGCGCCGGGCCGTCGTCGGTGGGCGCGCTGACCGTCTCGAGCCGGAACAGCTGCTCGCCGGCGAGGAAGGTCGCCCCCGGCATGATCGGCACGGCCCCGCGGATCCGGATGTACACGCCGTTGAGCGAGCCCTCGTCGCGCACCACGAGCTTGTGGCTGCGGTAGAAGAAGTTCGCGTGGCGGCGCGACACGAACGGATCGTCGGGGAAGATGAGCTGGCCCTCGCGCCCGACGATGTGCTGCTCCGCCTTCAGGTGGAACGACAACCCGTCCATGCCCTCACCCCGGATGAGGATGAGCTTGGCCTTGTGCGGGTTCTGCATGTCGCCGAAGTAGTTGATGTGCATGTCCCGCACTTCTTGCGGCACAGGCGTTCCGCAGCGACCGCAGAACTTGTGGCCCGTGGGCACGGCGCTCGAGCACGAACGGCATACGTAGTGGCGGGCTGGATCCATGCGCTTCTCCTCGGTGACCTTCGGCAGCTCGGGCGGTGCGGCGTTGGCCGCGGAACGCGATCGTGGCGTGGTGGACGACGGGGCAGGGCCTGCGCCGGACGGGCGCTTCGCCACGGGCTCGCCCGGCGTGTAGCGCCGGATGACCGCGGCCGGGGTCGGCAGCATGCCGCCCGCGCCCGGCCTGCCGGCCTGGGGCGGCGCGCCGCCCTTGCGCGCGAGCTCGGACGCAGGGCGTGCGGCGCTCGCTGCGGCGCTCGGCGGGGTCGGGATGTACGGCGGCGTCGGCGTCGAGATCTGCGGCGGCGTCGGGAGCGACTGCTTCGGCACGGCCGAGGCCGCCGGCGCAGGCGGTTGCTTCGGCACGGCCGAAGGCGACGGCGAAGCGGGCTGCACCTTCGGCAGCCCCGACGGTTTCGTGGTCGGCTTCGGCACGGCCGAGGCCGGCTTGGCCCCGCTCGGCTTCGGCAACGCCGACCTTGGTGGCGGTGGTGGGCTGGCAGCGACGACCGGTACCGCGGGCGGCGCCGCCACGGCCGGCGGCGCGGCGGGCGCGGCGGGCGGAGGCGGTGGAGCCGTCGGCGCATGAGCGAGCTCCACCACGGCCTCGGGGGTCGGCTTGCGATCCGAGGTCGACGGCGCGATCGAGGTGCCCGCGGGCAGCGTCGCGCGCCGCCGCAGCACGAGCTCGCCCTCGCATTGCGTGCATCGCCCCGCGCCGAGCGAGTTGAACGTCTCGCACTGCCCGCAGACGATGCCGATCTCGTGGTGTTCGCCGTTCGACAAGGCCAGTTTCCCGACTCTAAATCACGATCTAGACGCCGCTCGCCCGGGGGGTCAAGTTGTGGAGACGGCCGCGGCGTCCCGCGTCGCAGAGCGGCCCATGTCAGTGGATGCCGCTGAGCCGGGCCTCGGAGTCCCCCCAGCCGTCCTTGCTCCACAGGCGAAAGACGATGCGCCCGTCGCAGCTGTCGAGCGGGACCGTCCCGAAATCACGAGAGTCCTCGTGCAGATCGCGGTTGTCGCTGAGCAGGTACGCCTGCCCCGGACCGACGCGGGCGGACACGTCCCCGCCCTGGACGTCGCCCCGCACCTGCCCGCGCATGAACCACCCGCCGCCCATCTTCACCCGCTGGCAGGCCATCGGCACGGCCGCGCCGGTGTCGGGGTGCTCGACCGTGAAGTAGGGCTGCTTGCACGCGTCCGACTCGTCGTAGCGTCCTCCGTTCACCCGCAGGGTGCGGGCCTGCAGCTCGACCACGTCGTTCTCGAGCCCGACCACGCGCCCGACGACGTACTTGCCCGGATTGTCCGGGTCCTTGCAGCGCACCAGGTCGCCGAAGCCGGGCGTGCCCGGCGTGTAGAGCAGCACGTGGTCGCCGCCCCGCAAGGTCGGGGCGATCGACGCCGCGAGCACGGGGTCGTCGTCCGGGACCGTCCAGGCCTGGAAGAGCGCCAGCCGCAACACGACCGCCAGGAGGACGAGCCCACCGAGGACCCACGCGGCGATCTTGAGGGACTTGCGCATCGGCGACCCGGTAGAGCTTAGCGTCGGATCGGCCCGAGGCGGAAGAACCGCGCTGCGCCGCCGCTCAGGCCTCGTCGAGGAGCACCAGATCGTCGCGGTGCACGAGCACCTCGGCCCGGTCGGCCTCGGGGGGGTGCGGCTGGGCCGAGGCCCGGTCCCTCGGCAGAGCGGCGCCGTGTCCGCCCGCGAGCCGCGCCGCGTCCGCCGCCGACAGGCGCGCCAGGCCCCGGCCGATCTCGACGCCGTCGAGGGTGTACAGGCCGATGGCGTCCCCGCTGACGAAGTTGCCCCGCACCCCGACGACGCCGACCGTGAGCACGCTGCGGCCCGCGTGGACGATCGCCTCGGCGGCGCCCACGTCGAGCAGCGCCGCGCCCCGCGGCCGCAACGTGAAGGCGATCCAGTGCTTGCGTGAGGAGATCCGCCGTTCCCGCGCGCAGAACAGCGTGCCGAGATCCTCGCCCGCGAGCAGGCGAGGCAAGACGGCGGGCTCGGCCGCCGACGCGATGACCGCATGGGCACCCGCCAGCGTCGCGCGGCGCACGGCCTCGAGCTTCGAGTGCATGCCGCCGCGCCCGAGGCCCGAGGTGGCGTCGGTCGCGAGGTGCCGTGCCTCGCGCCCGACGTCGTGCACGAGCGGCACGCGCACGCCCGCCTCGTCGAGCAGCCCCGCGACGTCGCTGAGGAGCACCAGGAGGTCCGCGCCGCACAGCGGGGTCACCATGCTCGCGAGCTCGTCGTTGTCGCCGAACTTGATCTCGTCGACCGCGACCGCGTCGTTCTCGTTGATGATCGGCACGACCCCGAGCCCGAGCAGCTCGTCGAGCGCCCCCTTGGCGTTGTTGGCGCGCGTCCGGCTCGCGAGGTCGCCGTGCGTGAGCAGCACCTGCGCGACCGGGAGACCGAGCGTGCCGAAGGCCTCGCTCCAGCGCTGCATGAGCAGGCCCTGACCGGTCGCCGCCGCGGCCTGCAGGGCGGCCATGTCCTTCGGCCGGCGCTTCATGCCGAGCCGGTCCATGCCGAGCGCGATGGCGCCGCTCGACACGAGCACGACCTGCCGTTCGGCGCGTCGCCCGCCGCCGCCCACCGCCGCGGCGTGCAGGTCGCGCGCCAGCCGGAGCCACACGCTCTCGCCGGCGCCACCATCGCGCGCCAGGCTCTTCGAGCCGACCTTGACCACGATGCGTCGCGCCCGGCCGAGCGCGGCCCGCGGGCTCGGCGCCTCAGCCATGGGTGGGCTCGGGCGACTCGCGCTCGAGCTCGTCGAAGGCGGTCTCGAGGCGGCGCTCGAGGTAGCTCGGGAGCGTGGCGGTCGTCAGCAGGATGGTGTCGAGCCAGCGCGTGAACTCGTCGCGCATGTCCTCGGGTGGCTGCCCCGACTCGAGCGGGCGCGCGCGCAGCGACGGCGACAGGGCGCGGACGACGGCCGAGTCGACGTGGCGCCGCAGGCGGCGCGCCTCGGGCTCGTGCACGCGCACCGTGCCGCGCGGGCGGTGCAGCCGCGCGTAGCGCTCGCAGAGCTGCCCGAGCGCGTAGAGCTCGTAGGCGCTCGCGATGCTGCCGAGCGCCGACAGCGGCCCGAGCCTTCGGAGCAGGCGCTTCGTGACGAGCTCGAGGGCCTTGCGCAGCAAGAGGCGCATCCGGTCCTCGGAGTTCGGCGCCGCGAGCACGCGCCGCGCGTCCTCGGTGAGGCTGAGCCCGTGGCGCGCGAAGGCGTCGTACGCGACCGCGCCCCGGATCTGGCGGAGCACGCGGTCCGGCAGGATGGGGAACGGGATGAGGCCGGCGGCGATGCCCATCGCGGTCAGCATCCCGAGCCGTCCGCTCGGCGTCTCGGCGCGGTCGAGGGGCATCGCCTGGTCGCGCTCGATGCGCGTCGGGGGCGTCGAGGAGTCGGCTGGGTCGCTCATGGCGCCTCCCATAACACGGCGGGCGCGGGCGTTCCGCTGCCGCGCGCCGGAGCGGGCGCGCCGCGCGGGCCGCCGCACAATGGTGCAGCCCGAACGCTTGTGCTAGCTTGCGCCGCGCGTGTCCACGACACTCGCCCTTCAGACCCGGCCCCTGGCGCTCGAAATCCATCGCCTGCTCGCGGACCTCGATCCGGCGCGCTGGCGCCGCGGGCTCGAGACGAAGCTCCGCACGCGCAGCGAGCGCATCGCGGACAACCTCGCGAGCCTGCTCGGCGACGGCACGGCCGAGGCCACGCCCACGCCCGCCGAGGCCCCGACCGAGACCCTGGTCGAGCGCCTGCACCACATGGGCGAGCTCTTGCGCGCGCGCCTCCCGAGCCCTTCGCTCGCCTACGACGAGGCGCGCGCCGCGTGGCGCAGCTACCGCGAGGAGCTGTCGCGCGGCTACGAGTCGCTCGCTCAGGCCCTGCGCGGCTCGGCGGTGGTCGTGCCGGGCGTCCGGCCCGAGAACCGCGCCCGCAGCCTCTTCCACATCCTCTCGGCGTTCTCGTCCCTGATCCTGTTCGAGGTCATCCTCGGGCCGTACTACGCGCGCTTCGCGGCGCTCGCGTTCGCGGGCACCTTCTGGTGCCTCGAGGGCCTGCGGCGCGTCGTGCCGAGCAGCAACGACTTTCTGATGGGCCTGTTCAAGCACATCGCCCACCCGCAGGAGCGCTACCGGGTCAACTCGTCGACCTGGTACGGCACGGCGCTCGCCATCCTGTGCTTCACGCAGGAGCCGGCGACCACGGCCGCCGCGGTGGCGATCCTCGGGCTCGCCGATCCGGCCGCGGCGTTCATCGGCCGGCGCTTCGGTCGCATCCGGCTGCTGCACGGTCGCTCGCTCGAGGGCTCGCTCACGTTCGTGGCCGTCGGCTTCGTGGCGGCGTTCGCGTGGCTGCGCCTGTTCCACGCCGCCGAGCTCACCCTGCCCCTGGCGCTCGCGGCCGCCACGGGCGCCGCGCTCGTGGCGGGGGTCGCCGAGCACGTGAGCCGTCGGGTCGACGACAACTTCGCCATCCCGCTCGCGGGCGCGGCGGGGATGTGGCTCGCGCTGCGCATCTGCGGGGCGTGAGCGGCGGGCCGCGCCGCGCTCGTTTTCTCGTGAGCGCGGCGCCGGCCGCCCGGGGCTGGTCGGCTACGCCGCGAGCACGCGCAGGCTCGCCGCTTCGCGGGCGAGCCGGAGCGCGTGGCGCACGACCTCGCGGGCGGCATGCGGAGCGCCGATGCGGCGCGCGGCCGCGGCCATCGAGGCCAGCGCCGCCGGGTCGAGCGCCGCGACCGCGGCACCGACCCGTTCGGCCGGGACGGCCACCGCCGCGCGGTTCACGACCAGCCAGTCCTCGTTGTGCTGCTCCTGACCGGGGCAGGCACCCATCGACACGAAGGGGCGCCCCGCCGCGAGGCACTCGCTCACGGTGAGCCCGCCGGGCTTGCCGACGACGACATCGGCCCACGCCATGCGGCGCGGCATGTCCTGCTCGAAGCCGACGACCTCGGCAGAGAGGCCGAGCTCCGCGGCGATGCGGCGCGCCTCCTCGGCGCGCTCGGGCGCGTGGCCGCAGACCACGACGAGCTCGACCGGGACGCCAGCAAAGGAGCGCAGCGCCCCCGCGAGCGGGCCGATGCCGAAGCCGCCGCTCGTGAGGAGCACGCGCACCGGCCCGGCGTGGGGCGCGAGCGGCGCGATGCGCCCGAAGGCGGGTCGCACCGGGATGCCGACGGGTGCGATGACGTTGGCAGCCGCGCCGTGGCGCTCGAGATCGAGACCGGCGCCGCCGCGCGGCGCGCAGTAGAGGTCGACTCCCGGCTCGGCCCAGAAGGCGTGCGCCGCGTAGTCCGTCACGACGGCGACGAGGGGAATGCCGAGCGCGCCGCGCGCGCGGTCGCGGCCGAGCACGGCCAGCGGGAAGTAGTGCGTCCCGACGACGACGTCGTAGGCGTCGCTCTGCGCGAAGGCGCGGAGCGCGCGGCCCACGGTGCGGTCGAGCCCACGCCGCACGCCGTCGACGAGGGGGCTGCGCTGGTTCAGGGTGTCGTAGGTGAGGCCGTAGGCGGCAGGCGCGTGAGCGGTCGTCCGGAGGAAGCTGCGCGTGTACGCGCGCCGCCACCAGCGCGGGGTGTGCTCGAGGGCGTCGACCACGTCGACCTCGATGCTCTCGCCGGTCGAGTCGGCGTGCTCCGCGGCGGCCTCGGCGATGGCGTGCGCGGCGGCGCGGTGGCCGCCGCCATTCGGGACGTGGAGAACGAGGATGCGGGTCATGGGAGCCTCCGTGCGCGCCCGGGAGCGGGCTTGGGTGCGCGAGCCTGGTCCGACCATCGGACCGGCGAGCGCCGCTTCGTTCGGCGGCGCCCTCGCACTCGGCAGGTACTGCAAGGAGTGCGGCACGCCCCGGGCGGCCGTGCCATGACGTGATTACGTGCAGTTGGCGTCGAATCTGACGGAAACTCGGACGCCTGCCGCAGCGCCCGGCGAGTAGGCTACGCGCCCGGGCGCGAACTCGTGGCGGCGCGAACGGAGCGCCGCGCCCGACCGGCCGGACGCTTTGGCTTCAACGATCGCGCCTGGTCATGCTAACGAGAGCTGTCCGGGTGATGCGGTAGTCACTTCTCCTACACCCGGGCGCCAACTGACCCCGCGGCCGCGCCTGCGTGCGCGCCGCCTGGACCCCTTTCAGGCCCGCCCCGGCGGAGCCCACCACCAAACCGAATGGGCGGGAATCTTCTAGTCATCAACGTCGACATTCGGGAGATTCGGGTAGCGCTCATCGAGAGCGGCATCATCGCCGAGCTCCACATCGAGCGGCTGAGCTCCCGAAGCACCCTCGGCAGCATCTACCTGGGCGCGGTCAGCCGCGTCCTTCCCGGGATGCAGGCCGCCTTCATCGACATCGGCCAGGAGCGCGCGGCCTTCCTGCACGTCGAGGATCTCATTCGCCCCGACGACTTCGAGGCGTACCTCCAGGGCGGGAGCCGCGAGGCCCGCTCCGAGGAGGCCGAGACCGAGGGAGACGGCGAGCGCGAAGACGCCGCCGGCACGCGGCGCGCCCACACGACGCGCAGCGCCGCCGCGCGCATGCCCGCCATCGCGGCCGAGGACACCGAGGACGCGGAAGACGAGGACGAGGGCGACGGCGACGGCGAGCCCGACGCACCCGCGCCGCGTTCCGACGACGAGTCGAGCGACGAGGGCGAGGACGAGCTCGAGGCAGGCGCGGCGCCCGGTGCCGGAGCCGCCGAGGACGAGGAGATCCTCGTCACCGAGGGCGAGCCCATCGAGGCCGAGGCCGACGAGGTCGCCGTGGCCGGCGACGACGACGAGGGGGCGGGGCCTGCCGAGACCGACGTCGTCGACGCGATCGAGGGCGGCGCGGGCGACGAAGGTCCGACCGCACCGGCGGCGCGGGCGCCCGCGGGCGAGCCCGCGGGGGGCGAGCGTGGCCCGGGCGGCGGTCGCGGTCGCCGCGGGCGGCGCCGCTCGCAGCGCGTGACGACCCCGACGCGCGAGGAGCGTGCACCCGTCGCACCGGCCGCACCGGGGCGCGCCGGGCGCAACGACCGGTCGGGGCGCCGGCAGCAGAAGGGGCGCCGCGGCGGCAAGCCCGAGCCGCGCTCGCGCATCTCGAAGAGCACGCCCATCCGCGAGGTCGTGCGCGAGGGCCAGCAGGTCGTGGTGCAGGTCTCGAAGGAGCCCATCGGCACCAAGGGCGCGCGCGTCACGAGCCACGTCTCCTTGCCCGGGCGCTACGTCGTCTACCTGCCCACGGTCGAGAACGTCGGGATCTCGAAGCGCATCGGCAGCGACCAGGAGCGCGCGCGCCTGCGCGAGGTCATCGAGTCGGTGCGCCCGCCCAAGGGCGGCCTCGTGGTGCGCACGATGGCCGAGGGGCTCACGAAGAAGCAGCTCAAGAACGACGTCGGCTACCTGGTCAAGCTCTGGGCCGAGATCGCCAAGAAGCGCGACGAGGCCCCGAAGGCCCCGTGCCAGCTCTACCAGGAGCTCGACCTCGTGCTGCGCACGGCGCGCGATCTGTTCACCGACGACGTCGAGAAGATCGTCATCGACAACCGCGAGCAGTTCGCGCGACTGCGGCGCTTCGTCGAGATGTTCATGCCCGAGCGCGTGGGCGACGTGGAGCTCTACGAGGGCTCGGAGCCGGTGTTCGACGCCTACGGCATCGAGGACGAGATCACGCGCGCCCTGTCGCGCAAGGTGCGCCTCGCGAGCGGCGGGCACCTCGTCATCGACCAGGCCGAGGCGCTGACGGCGATCGACGTCAACACCGGGCGCTTCGTGGGCAAGGGCAGCAAGGACCTCGAGGAGACGATCCTGAAGACGAACCTCGAGGCCGTCGAGGAGATCGCCTACCAGCTGCGCTTCCGCAACATCGGCGGCCTCATCATCCTCGACCTCATCGACATGGAGCGCGCCTCGAACCGGGAGAAGGTGCGCCGCCGGCTCGAGGAGCTGCTCGCGAAGGACAAGGCCAAGACGACCCTGAACCGCATCAGCGAGCTCGGGCTCATCGAGATGACGCGCAAGCGCACGCGCGAGAGCCTGGGCCGGCTGATGACGCAGCCCTGCGACTACTGCGACGGCACCGGGCAGGTGATGAGCAAGGAGACCATCGCCTACGAGATCCTGCGCCAGGTCCGCCGCGAGCAGCGCCACCTGAAGGGCTACCGCATCACGGTCAACGCCCACCCGGCGATCATCGATCTCTTGAAGAACGAGGAGCGCGAAGCGATCCTCGAGGCCGAGCGACTCTTCGCGCGCTCCATCGAGCTCGTGGCGCGCAAGGAGTACCACATCGAGCAGTTCGACCTACAGGGCGGCTGAACGCGTCGCGCGGGCGCGTGGGACGCCACGCACCCCATCCGGGGAGGAGCCATGTCCGATCGCAAGGACGAGCGCGTCACCATCAACAAGGAGTTCGAGTCCTTCGACGCCTTCGTGAGCGAGTACGTGAGCAACGTGTCGCAGAGCGGCGTCTTCGTGCGCTCGCCGAGCCCGCTGCCGGTAGGCACCAAGGTCAACCTGTGCTTCACGGTGCTGATGGACGGCATCGAGACGGTGGAGGGCGAGGGCGAGGTGGTGCGCGTGCACGAGGACGGCATGGGCGTCGCCTTCACGGAGCTGTCGAGCTACTCGCGCGCCATCCTGTCGCGGCTGCTCACCCTGCCGCGCCGCTGAGGGAAGGGTCGGAGGCGCGATGTTCACCGGGCTCGTCGAGGCAGTCGGTCGCGTGCGCTCGCTCGTGCGCCGCGGCGCCGAGGCGCGCCTCGCCGTCGCGGCGCCGTTCGGACCCTTCGTGCTCGGCGAGAGCGTGGCCGTCTCGGGCGCCTGCCTCACGGTGACGGCGCTCGTGCCGGACGGAAGCGCCGCGGGCGGGGCGGGCTTCGAGGCCGACGTGTCCGGCGAGACTCTCGACCGGACGACGCTCGGCGCGCTCGCGCCGGGAGACGCCGTGAACCTCGAGCGCGCGCTGCGCCTCGGGGACCGCATGGGCGGGCACCTCGTGCTCGGGCACGTGGACGGGGTCGGCGCGATCGTGGCCGTCGAGGCCGCGGGCGGCACGCGGCGCGTGCGGGTGCGGGCGCCGGGCGAGCTCGCGCGCTACCTCGCACCGAAGGGCTCGGTCGCGCTCGACGGCGTGAGCCTCACCTTGAACGCCGTCGAGCCGGCGCAGCGCGGCGCCGGGCACTGCGACTTCGAGCTCATGCTCGTGCCGCACACGCTCGGCATGACGACGCTCACCCGGCTCGCCGTCGGGCAGCGCTGCAACCTCGAGATCGACGTGAACGCGCGCTACGTGGCGCGGGTGCTCGAGCACGCGGGCATCGTGCCGGGCGAGGCCGGCGCGTCGGCTGGGCCCGGCGACGCACCGGAGGAGCGCGACGCCCGCCTGCGCGAGAAGCTGGCGAGCGGGGGGTTCGTCTAGCAGCGTGTCGACCGAGGCCAGTGGACGGGGAGAGCCAGCATGGACCCACGCCTGTACGCCCTGCACCGCGACGAACAGCAGCGCGTCGCGAACTACTTCGAGCCCGGCATGCCCACCTCGAGGCTCGAGGACCACGACGACTTCGGAGCCTGGACGATCGTGGAGCGCGGGCCCGGACGCTGGCTCATGCGGCACTACAACCGCGCGCTCATGTGGGTGGAGGTCGCGGGCGACAAGGCGCTGTCCTACGAGCTCGTGACGGGCCCCGCGGCGATCGCCCTCGAGCGGCAGAGGAACGAGAGCCCGTGAGCGCGAGCGCTCGCGCCGAGCGCCGGGCGCGCGGCGGGGCCCGCTAGACGTGCTCGATCCGCTCGCCGCGCGTCGCGCGGACGCGGCGTCGCTCGCGGCCCGGCTCTGGCCCCTCGCGGCGGGCGACGCGCTCGCGCGGCTGCTCGAGCGCTCCGCGACGCTGCTCGTCGGCGCGGAGCGGGTCCGCGCGTGCCACGACTGGCTCGTCGGCGAGAGCCTGCCGCGCGCCCTCGAGCGGCGCGGCCGGAGCGAGCTCGCCCGGGCGCTCGTGGAGCTCGGGTCGCGCGCGGAGCGACCGGCTCGGCTGGCCGTGTACCGGCTCCTGCAGCTGCACTGGCGGGAGCCGCTGTCCGCCCCGGCATCCTCGATGCTCGCCTACGACGAGGAGCCCGCCGTGCTCAACAACGTGCGCGGCTACCTCCGCGCCGTCGAGGCGGAGCCCGCCGCGGGCGTCGCCTCGGAGGCGGAGGCCGAGGCGTGGACGCTGCTCGTGCGCCTGCTCGACATGGCACCCGCCACCGACGACGCGGCCGTCGTGAACCTCGCGTCGGGCGAGCACGGCACCGCGTGGCGCGACGCGACCGGGCTCCACGTTCACGAGGGGCCGCTCGCGGCGGCGCTCGCCGCGCTGCCGCACGGCGCGCGCACACGCCTCGAGCCGCTCGTGCCGGCGCTCCGGCGCCCGCCGGCGCGCATCTCGACGCCGGCGCGCCGCCATCCGGTCTCGTGCCGGACGGGTGACCTCGCCGCGCTCGGCGACCGGTTGTGGCTCGCCCGGCCGTACGGTCTCGACGTGCTCGCGCTGCCCGAGCTCCGGCACCTCGAGACCTGGCCCTTCGAGCACCGCGCCGACGCGCTCGCCCTCGGGCCGGGCGCGCGCTGGGTCGCGGTGCTCGGCGACCTCGGCGCCGAAGGCCAGGTGGTCACCCTCGCCGACGGCGAGCGCCGCGCGCCGCTCGCGACCTTCCGCACCGACATGGGAGGTCGGGCGGAGCTCGTCGCGTCGCCCGACGGGCGCCGGCTCGCCGTGGTCGGGCCGGGCGGCGCGCTCGTGTGGTCGCTCGACGGCGATGGCCGGCCCCTCGCCGCGGCGCCGCTCGCGTGTCGCAGACCCTTCGCGTTCTCGCCCGACGGCGCCCACCTGTTCGAGGCCGCGCCGGGCGCGGTGCTCGTGCGCGCGCTGCCCGGCGGCGACGAGGTGCGGCGCATCGCCGCGCCGCGCGCCGAGATCCTGGCGCTCGCCGTCTCGCCCGACGGTCGTGCGCTCGCCCTCGGAGCCGCCGACGCGCCGCCGGCGCGGCGGCCCATCGTGCGGCTCGTCGACCTCGAGAGCCTGGGGGCGCGCGGCATCCGGCCGCTCGCCGTGCCACGGTCCCTCGCCTTCGAGCCTGGCGGCTGGCTCCTCGTCGTCGACGAGCGCGGCCACCTCGCGGCGTACGAGCTCGTCTCGGGCACGCTGCGCCGCGCGCTCGCCGGGCTCCTGCCCGCCGGATCGGCGGCCTCGGCCGAGCCCGAGCTCGACTGCGCCGGCTCGAGCGCGGCGCCGCTGCTCGTGACGCGGTCCTGCGGCGCAGGCGCGCGCCTGTTCGATCTGCGCACGGGCCTCGCCATCGCCAGGGACGCGCCGCCCCTCGGGCTCGTCGACGCGCTCGGCTTCATCGGCGACGTGCTCGTCGCGCGCACGGCGGGGCCGACCGAGCACGGGCCGCGCGGCCTCCGGGCCTTCTCGGCCCGCGACGGCAGCGCGGTGCCGCTGCCCGACGACGCGGAGGGGGCCCTGTCGCGTGGTGACCCGAGCCCGGAGCAGAGCCCGCCCGCCGCGTCCGACCGCGCGCACCTCTCGGTGGTGTACCGCCCGCACGACGGCAGCGGCGCGGCGAGCCTGCTCGCGCTCGGCTTCGCCGACGGTCGCGTCGAGCTGTGGGACACGGCGCGGCAGAGGCTCGTCTGGTCCGCCGCCGAGCACCG
The DNA here is from genome assembly GCA_020848455.1 of Polyangiaceae bacterium. Classification (GTDB taxonomy): domain Bacteria; phylum Myxococcota_A; class Polyangia; order Polyangiales; family Polyangiaceae; genus JACRDA01. The sequence goes on along the minus strand of JADLAB010000506.1, from coordinate 10 downwards.
CTCGGACGTG